>DASZMZ010000231.1:0-7582 GCA_035551455.1 Candidatus Sulfopaludibacter sp. | reverse complement strand
AACTCCGCGAAGCCTTAAACGACCCCGACCCCAACATCCGCCGCCAGGCCTCCGAAGCCCTGAACCAGCTCCGCTAATCGCCTTCCTCCGCGTCTTCCTCAGCGCCTCAGCGCCTCGGCGGTGAAAATCCATTTCTCGTTTCGCCAATATTTGTTACCTACAAAACAAAGGACTTCCAAGTCCGCAATTTCAGACTCCCCCCACCCCCTCTGTCACCATGAAAACGACCCGAGGAAACTATGCCCACTCAAGAAAAACTCAAATCAGGACTCGATGCCGAATCTCAATTCGTCATCGGAGAATCGCGCGAAGCCTTCGCCAAACTCCAATCCGAATACGATACCCACTACACCGCCACCGACCCCGAGCAGCGTTTCTACCTAGACTCGGCCATCCGCCACGAATGGCTCCTCCGCCGCTTCCATCGCGTCGAAGCCGAACTTTGGATCCACGAAGCCAAACAGGCCGAACCCGGCACCGGCATCCAACTCGGCGAGGCCTTCGACAAGACCAGCCCCACCTTCATGCGCCTCCACCGCCGAGTCGCCGCCTCCGAAAAGACCTACAAGGAGTCCATGGCCGCCTATCGACGCCTGAAAAAGGAGGAGGACGAAAAGGAGGTCGAAAAACCCGCTCCCCAACCCGAACAAACCAAAGAGAAAACTCAACAATTGGCTTCGTTCCGCACAACCCCGTCCCTGACCGCTCCCTTGGTCCCCGGCACCCCCGCCGCCGACCGTTACAACGCCTGGCTCGCCGACTTTCGCAAGGAAAACGGCATGCCGATCAAGTAACCGCTGGCCTGCATCACTGGATGATGCCGACCACGCGCCACCACCACATTCCGACGCCCATCCAGATGGCGAAGTTCACCACCGAGATGATGAACCCGATGCGCCACCAGTCGGACTGCTTGACGTAGCCTGCGCCAAAATAGACCGGCGCCGACCCGGTCCCGTAATGCGTCATCGCCGCGTTCAGGTTCGAAAAGTAGGCCAGCGGCAGCGCCGCCGCCATGGGTGGAATTCCTCCAGCCAAAGCCGCCCCCAGAAAACCGGGGTACAACGCCGTCACATGCGCCGTCATCCCGGCGAAGGCGTAGTGGATATAGCAGTAGCTGGCTACCAGCACGACCAGCAGGACAGGCCAGGAGATGCCGCCCATCAGGCTAAAGAGCTTCACCGATAGAATCTTGATGACGCCGATTTCGTTCAACTGATCGGCCATCATCACCAGGACGGCGAACCAAATCAGCGCGTCCCAGGCCTTCTGCTCCGCCAGCAGGTCTTCCCAGGTGAGAACCCGCGCCAGCAGAATCGCGGACAAGCCGGCGAGCGCCACGAACGTATTGGACACGCCATGCCACGGCGAGGTGACCCACCCGGCCATCACGCACAGCATGATCGCGATCAGCCACTTCTCTTGCCGCTGCAGGGGTCCCATGCGCTTGAGTTCGCGGCGAGCCAATTCCCGGGCCGGCGCCGTGTCGCGAACTTCGGGACCAGCCAGACGGGAAATCAGCCATGGGACGAAGATCATGGAGAGCATGCCGGGCAGAATCGCGCCGGCGAACCAGGAGCCCCACGTCAGATTCACATGCGCGATCTTCAGGGCGAACTCGGCGATCAGCGGATTGGCCGCCATGCCGGTCAGGAACATGGCTGACGCCGTATAGGTCGCATGGAAGGCCACCAGCATCAGGTACGCGCCCATGCGCCCGGCGGTGGGGCCAGGCTCGGAGCCGAAATCCGTGGCCACGCTCCGCGCGATGGGGAAGATCACGCCCCCGCCTCGTGCAGTATCGGAAGGAATAAAGGGTGCCAGTGAAAGGTCGGCCGCCGCGATGGAATACCCAAGACTCAGTGGCGACCGGGCGAAGCGCAGTATAAAGAGATACCCCACGCGCGTTCCGAAACCCGTCTGCGTAAAGGCGCGCGAAAACAGAAAGGCGGTGAAGACCAGCCAGACCGTCAGATTGCTGAAGCCGGAAAGGACCTTCGCCGGAGGAAGCGTATGGGTGAGCGCCAGCAGCGTCAGGGCGAGGAGCACCGAGACGCCCATGCGTACCGGTTGGGCGACCAGCGCGATGATGGTGGCGACAAAGATTCCCAGGAGGTGGCGCTGCGGGTCGGTAAAGCCGGAAAGTGGAAGGAAGTAGAGCAACACTCCGGGAAGCAGTACGACTGCCCACCGGCGCAGCATCAATAAATACCCGGATAGCCCGCGCGCATCTCCTCCGCCTGCTTCCGGGCGGACTCAATCTGAACCAGCGGTCCCTCGCCGATGCCCGGGCAAAAGTCGCCGGCTTTCAGCCATTCTTCTTTGCTTTCCAGCATTTCCGGCCAGAATGGAAAGACCCGGCATTGCGTGGGCTTGACCACATGAATGGAGCAGCCATCGCTCAAAAGGAAGGGACATTGCGCCTCTTCGGGTACCCGAAGCCGCACCTTTTTCGCCGTTCGATAGAGATATTTCTTTTCGAATGCCGCCTGTCTCATGCCCAGATATTCGGCGATGCGGAGCACGTCCGGCTCGGTGAGGTAGACGAAGCCCTTTTGTTCGCAACATTTTATACATCCAGGCTGGCAAGCGAATCGGAGAGCGTCGGCCACCTGCCTATTATGGCCGAAACTTTGGCGCAAAAACTGCATCTGGTGTGATATAGTTTTGCCCTGATTAGGAGGGTGACCTCATGTCCTCAGTTCGGGATATCGTCCGTGACCGCGACCTGTACCAGGTCGGCGAGTTCGATACGGTGGCCCAAGTTGCGCGGCGGATGGCAGAATTACACGTCGGCGCAATTCTGGTCCTCAACGAAGAAGCGCTGAGGGGCGTCTTCAGCGAAAGGGACCTGATGAAGCGTGTGGTCCTGGAGAATAAGGATCCGGCGACCACCGCCGTTCGCACGGTGATGACCGTCGACGTGGTATCCGTGGACGAACTGGCCAGCCTTGACGATGCCATGGAATTAATGCAGAGTCACAACTGCCGCCACCTCCCGGTGACCCGGGGAAGCCATGTGGTAGGCTTCTTATCGATGCGGGACCTGATGAATTTCGAATTGGCGCGCAAGACTGAGGAATTACACCACATGCGGGCCTACATTCACGGAACGTGACCACCGGCATTGTTGTGTTCGGTCACGGCTCGCGAGTAGAGGCGGCCAATGAATCCGTGCGGCAGGCCGCCCGCGAACTGGCTCGCCTTGGGCAATTGGCCTATGTCGAACCGGCCTTTCTGGAATTGGGAGAACCCGATCTGGAAGGGGCGGTTGTCCGATTAATGGGACAAGGCGTCCGTCACATCCGAGTCATCCCCTACTTTCTGACTCTGGGAACCCACCTGGAACGGGATCTGCCTCGGATTATTCACGATATTTCCAGCAAATTCAGTGACTTGGAGATTGAGGCGACGGCTCCGTTAGAAGGCCATCCGGGGCTGATCGCGGCCCTGCTAGACCGCGCGAACACTTGAGCGTATCCCGCTCACATAAAACTTGACAACCCCGCACTAAACCTTGATAATGGTCTTGTACTAAATAGCCGCCCTCCGGCGGCACGCCATATTTCACCAACGAGTAAAACTGAGGGAGGCTTTCGAAACAACAATGGGAAAAATTATCGGTATTGATTTGGGCACTACCAACTCTTGCGTGGCGGTGATGGAGGCGGGTCAGCCGACGGTAATCGCGAACCAGGAGGGCGCCCGTACCACGCCTTCGGTCGTGGCATTCACCAAGAGTGGAGAGCGGCTGGTGGGTCAGGTCGCCAAGCGGCAGGCCATCACCAACCCGGAAAACACGGTCTTTTCGATCAAGCGGTTCATGGGACGCCGCTATGACGAAGTGAACGAAGAAATGAAGATGGTCCCGTACAAGGTGGTGGGCGGCGACAACGGCGATGCCCGCGTGGACATCATGGGGAAAAAGTATTCGCCGCCCGAGATTTCGGCCATGATCCTCACCAAGCTGAAGGAGGCCGCCGAATCTTACCTGGGCGAAAAAGTGAGCCAGGCCGTCATTACCGTGCCTGCCTATTTCAACGACGCGCAGCGCCAGGCCACCAAGGACGCCGGCAAGATCGCCGGACTGGAAGTAATGCGCATCATCAATGAGCCGACGGCGGCGGCGCTGGCCTACGGACTCGATAAGAAGACGAATGAGACCATCGCTGTGTACGATTTCGGCGGCGGCACGTTCGATATCTCGATCCTCGAAGTGGGCGATGGCGTGGTGGAAGTAAAGTCCACCAACGGCGACACGCATTTGGGCGGCGACAACATCGATCAGCGCATCATCGACTGGATCGTGGGCGAGTTCAAGCGCGAGAACGGCATCGATCTTTCCAGAGACCAGATGGCGCTCCAGCGTTTGAAGGAATCGGCCGAAAAGGCCAAAATGGAGCTCTCGACGCTGCTGGAGACCGAAGTCAATCTGCCGTTCATCACGGCCGATGCCAGCGGTCCGAAGCACCTGCAGATGAAGCTCACGCGGGCCAAGTTCGAAACCATGGTGGAAGACATTCTGCAGCGCTCCATGGGTCCGTGCAAACAGGCCATGAGCGATGCCGGTGTCACGCCGTCGCAGATCAACGAAGTAGTGATGGTGGGTGGCCAGACTCGTATGCCGCGCATTCAGGCGCTGGTCCGCGAGTTGTTCAACCGCGAGCCGCACAAGGGTGTGAATCCCGATGAAGTGGTGGCGGTAGGAGCGGCCGTGCAGGGCGGCGTGTTGGGCGGCGAAGTGAAAGATGTCCTGCTGCTCGACGTCACGCCTCTCTCCCTCGGTATCGAAACCATGGGCGGCGTGTTCACCAAGCTGATCGAGCGCAACACCACCATCCCGACGCGCAAGAGCGAGGTCTTCTCCACCGCGGCGGACAACCAGAGTTCCGTGGAAATCAAGGTGTACCAGGGCGAACGCGCCATGGCCCGCGATAACCGGCTGCTGGGCGTCTTCCAGTTGGGCAACATTCCGCCTGCTCCGCGCGGCATTCCGCAGATCGAAGTGACCTTCGATATCGATGCCAACGGCATTCTGAATGTGACCGCCAAGGATCGCGGCACCAACAACGAACAGAAGATCACCATCACGTCTTCTTCGGGACTTTCCAAGGACGAAGTGGACAAGATGGCGCGCGACGCCGAATCGCATTCGGCCGACGATCGCAAGCAGCGCGACACCATCGAGGCGCGCAATCGCGCCGATGCCATGATCTACAACGTGGAAAAGACGTTGAAAGAGCATCGCACCAAAGTCAGCGACGCCGAAGCGAAGGAGATTGAAACGGCGCTCGAAGAGACCAAGAAGGCCATGGGCGATAACGAGCCCGAGCGCATCAACTCGGCGCTGGATCGTCTGACTACCGCCAGCCACAAACTGGCCGAAGCCATGTACAAGTCCACCGCGCAGTCCGGCGCTCCCGGTGGGACGCCCGGCGGCGACGGCGCCGCTCCCGGCGGAGAACCGCCGAAGAACGACGGCAAAGACAACGTGGTGGATGCCGAGTTCGTAGACGTAGACGATAAGAAGTAAGCAGGCCCAGGGGCCGGGACGTCTTCCCGGCCCCTGCATCCAAACCCCGGAACTTTTAAGATATGTCTCCTCCCAAGCACGAGTATTACGAGACCCTCGGCGTCCCCAAGAAGGCGTCCGCGGACGACATCCGCAAGGCTTACCGGAAACTCGCGCGCAAATACCATCCGGACCTGAATCCTGGGGACAAGTCGTCGGAAGACCGCTTCAAGAATGTTCAGGAAGCCTACGATATTTTGAGCGATCCGAAGAAGCGCCAGATGTACGATCAGTTTGGCTTCTATTCGGAGAACGGTTACGCCAGCGCCAATCCCGGAGGCGCCGGCCAAGCTCCCCATCCGGGGATGGACTTCAGCGGCTTTGATTTTTCAGATTACATGTCGGGCTCGGGCCAGGCCGGGGGCCGTCGCGGCGCCACGGAAGGCGGCGCGGGCGGCGGCGGCGGATTCCGCGACATTTTCTCGCAGTTCTTCGGCGGACGCGGCGAAGCACAGCAGGCGCCTCCCGAAAAAGGCGGCGATCTCGAATATGTGATGAATATCGATTTCTGGCAGGCCATCAAGGGAACTCAGGCCCGCATGGAAATCACGCGGTACGAAGTCTGCGGCACTTGCCACGGCTCCGGCACCAGCGGCGCGGGCGAAGTCACATGTCCGCAATGCAAGGGCACCGGCAATGTTTCCCAGATGGCCGGCGCTATGAAGTTCAATCTCACTTGCCCGCGCTGCGGCGGTAGCGGACGGCTGCACAACGCCTGTCCCACCTGCGGCGGCGAAGGCAGAGTGCCGCGCACGGAAACGGTGGAGGTTCGCATTCCGCCCGGCGCGCGCTCCGGTTCGCGGCTGCGAGTTCCCGGCAAGGGAAATGCCGGAACGCAGGGCGCCGCGCCCGGCGACCTTTACATCACCACGCAGGTGGAAGAGCATCCGTTCTTTAAGCGCGACGGCGACAATATCGAAATTGAAGTGCCCATCGCGGTGTGGGAGGCGGCGCTCGGTTCCAAGATCGAAGTGCCCACGATCGACGGCCGCACCTTGCTGAAGATTCCCCAGGGTACGCAGAACGGCCAGCGCTTCCGCTTGCGCGAGAAGGGTGTCATGAACTCACGCACGAACGTGCGCGGCGACCAGATTGTGGAAGTCGGCATCGAGCCTCCCGATCCTCGTGACGAGGAGACCCGGGAATTGCTGCGAAAGTTGTCGACGCTTCACCCCGAAGATCCGCGCGCCAAGATTTGGGAGAAGGTCTAGATGGCAAAGGCGAAATCCAAAGCGGCTTACATGATCTCGGCCGTCGCGGAACAATACGAGATCCATCCCCAGACACTGCGCCTCTACGAGCGCGAAGGCCTGCTGAAGCCTTCCCGTAGCGAGGGCAATACCCGCTTATTTACGGACGAAGATCTGGAGCGCCTGGAAGTGATTTTGCACCTGACGCGAGACTTGGGAGTAAACCTCGCCGGGGTGGAAATCATTCTCAATATGCGGGAAAAGATGGGTGAAATGCATTTGCAAATTCAGGAGTTTATTTCCACCCTGAATCGCGAATTGGCAGCCCGCACCGGCCGTCCTTCGGCGCCTTCGGAACGAAATGCCCTGCTCCCGGTGATCAGCTTTAAGCCGCCCGGTGGCTCCACGCGCAAGAAGGCTTGACGCCCCGTATGCATTCGCACTTTGTCTGTGGCGCAAATAGAAAACGCCTAGTAAGATGGGCAGAAGTTATTTTGCTCCATTGAGTTTGCGCCATCGAAAATGTCAAAAGCCTCCGCTACGTCGCGTGAGACGTCTGTCTTCAGCCAGAACCGCGCGATGCTCGGCTATGTCGCGCCATTCCTGACTTACGTCGGGTTCATGGCCGTGGAGCATGGCTTGGGCATCTCATCTCTCTGGGCCTACGGCCTCCGGTTGGCGGCGGTCGTGGTGGTGCTGGTGCTCTTTTCGCGGCCCTACCTCTCGTTCCGGCCTTCGATGGCCGTCGCGAGTATCGGCATCGGAATCGCGGTCTTTTGCATCTGGATCGGTCCCGACCTGCTGTTCGGGTACCGCCACT
>DASZMZ010000230.1:0-17657 GCA_035551455.1 Candidatus Sulfopaludibacter sp. | reverse complement strand
GCCGCCGGTCAGCAGGCCTTTGAAGTCGTCTCTGTGAAGCCCCACCCGCAGACGCCGGGCACTATCTCTATCCGCTTTCCCGACAGTGAGGGACTGAAAGTGCGGGGCGACCGGTTCGCGGATCGCGAAACCACAGTCTCCGACCTGATCATGGAGGCCTACGACATGCCTGCCTACCGGATCATCGGAGCGCCGGACTGGGCCAATCCGCCCATGGGAGACCATTTCGATATCGATGCGAAGTCGGCGGCGGTGCCCACCGTGGCGCAGTTGCGCGAGATGTTGCAGACGCTGCTTGCGGAGCGCTTCCACTTGAAATTGCGCCGTGAGTCCAAAGAGCTTCCGGTGTATGCGCTCGTGGTGGCCCAGAGCGGTCCGAAGCTGCGCCAACTGCGGGAAGACGAGAAAGCCCCCACGTTTGCCAACAGGCCGGCGGTGCAGCCGGCCACCCTGATGGCGTCGTTGCCGATGCTGGTGCAGTTGATTGGCAACGTGGTGGACCGGCCCGTTCTCGACGAGACGCATCTGGCGGGACGTTACGAGTTCGCCAATCTGGACTGGCGGGCGTTCGGTATCGCCAAGAGGGCCGGCACACTCGATACGGAAGCCGGCGATTCCATTTTCGCGGCATTGCAGCGGGAACTGGGGCTAAAGCTGGAGCCTCGCAAGGATGCCGTCCCGGTGCTGGTCATTGAGCATGTGGAGCGGCCTTCGGCGAACTAGCGCCTGACCGCCACGATGCGCAGGCGGCGATAGTCGGCCTGATCCACGGGGCCATATTGCTCCACCAGCCGGTAATATTCCGGCAGTTGCCCGGCATCCAACCCTTCCACCAGCTTGCCGCCGAACATTTCGAACCAGCCCTTGAGACCGTGTTCGAGCGGCGTCGGCCGGTCGAACAGCACGGCGAATTGGACTTCCAGGCCGCAGCCTTCCAGGATCGCGGCGTACTCGGCGATACTCGGATAAAACCAGGGATGGTACTGCTCCGGCTGCTCGACTCCGAGCTCGCGCAGCGCACGGTCGGAGGCCTCCAGGACTTGGCGCACGTTGCCCCTGCCGCCCATTTCCATCACCAGCCGGCCGCCCGGCTTGAGAGCCCGCGCCATGGAAGCGGCGGCGTCTTCGGCCCGCCTGACCCAATGCAGCACGGCGTTGGAGAAAACGGCGTCGAACTCCGCGCGGTAGGGCAGATCGCAGACGTCCTGAACTTCGAAACGCAGAGCGGGCGCGTTGCGGCGGGCCTGTTCCACCATCGCCGGGGAGCTATCGATCGCCACCACCTCCGCCCCGGCGGCGGCGATTTCAGCGGCCAGCTGGCCCGTCCCGCAGCCGACATCGAGGATGCGCTCTCCCGGTCGGGCCCCCAGCAGTTGCAGCAAATCGCGCCCGTACTGCCACACGAAGGAGTATCCGGCCTCATACTGTTGTGCGTTCCATGCCATCTATGTAGGATAATGCGCTCCAATCCGTCTCATCTTTTTTGGGGACGAGGTTGGACTCGCCGTGGAGGTTGGGTAGTTCCTCCCTGAGGTATAGGTCTGCCGGGTGAATCAGTTTGATTTTTGAAGCGAGGCGAGAGCCTCAATGAGAAGCCGTGTATCTTCATCCGCGTGCTTCGCCTTTTTGCCTTGCGGATAGTCCTTGAGATTGCGCAAGATCCACTCGCTCAGCTCCCGCGTTTTCTCTTCTGTGATGCGACTGCCCTGGAGACTTGCCAAGTAAAGTCGCTTTTCCTCCAGAGCGATCTTACGTAATGCAATGTCGTAATTCTGGCGGTTCTTGCTGGCTTCCTGGATCTGTTGGGTGGCAGTGGGGGAACATGGGACCGTTACCTGTTGGACATTCTGGTTTTGACCTTGCAGACAGAGGATTGGCGCAACGGCAGTAATGACCCATACTGATTTCATTGCAGCGCGTGAGAATCTGAGCATGGTTCGGAGTTCCTTTTTGCAAAAACGTATTTTGCCTAGCCGCGTGGCGCTTTGGATCAGAAGAAATCAACTGACCCACGACGGCTGCGGGCTTTTTCTTCGCCAACGTTGCCATAGTATCAGACCCCTGCGTCCTGATAGTGCGCCGGCACAACAAGCCGTTTCAAGTGTTGGGTTCGCAACGGAAATGCCAGGTTAACCAGGTTGCCCCAGGTTTTCCTGGTTTCGCGCGGGAGAGCGTCGGCAAACGAATTTTGGCAGCGTTCCGGTACGAATGGCGGGCTGTCTGCGGGCCGATTAACGTCGCCAATGCCGGACGAAGCCGAATCAGGCCCGCGTGTCCCGATTGGATCCTATTTGGAGGATTGCCGTTGAATCAGGCAGAAAACAGCCGTTTAGAACCAATCGGTTTGACGCAGTTTCAACAATTTGCCGCGTTGCGGTACAATCCGTTTTAAAGCACAAGGAGAAAGCTGCGTGGCTTCTTTCATTCAGAACCAGTTTGAACAAAATGTCATCACCACATCGGTGGATCATGTGTTCAACTGGGCGCGCAAGTCGGCGATCTGGCCGCTGACGTTCGGCCTGGCCTGCTGCGCGATCGAAATGATCGCGTCCAGCACGTCGCGGTTCGATATCGCGCGGTTTGGCGCCGAGGTGTTCAGGCCGAGCCCCCGGCAGAGCGACCTGATGATTGTGGCCGGCACGGTCACGCTGAAAATGGCGCCGGTGCTCAAGCGCATCTGGGACCAGATGCCCGACCCGAAATGGTGCATCTCCATGGGCGCCTGCTCCAGCGTCGGTGGTCCGTTCAACACCTACGCCGTGCTCCAGGGCGTGGATAAAATCGTTCCCGTGGATGTCTACATTACCGGCTGTCCGCCGCGTCCGGAAAACCTGTTCTACGGCCTGCTGAAGCTCCAGGACAAAATCGACCAGATGACCACCCTGGTGAAGCGACCCACTGAAGTGCGGCTGGACGAGACCATGCTGGAAGAGTTCAAGCAGCAGATCCGCATCGCCCAGGTACAGAACCCGGCCTAACTCGTGTTTTACCAGGATTCCCGCCAGATTTATCGCGTCACCGAACTCGATTCGCTGGATTGGTTGATTCACGGTTTTGGCACGCGCCACGCCGATATCCCCGCTCTTTTCTCGCAACTGGCTACCGTCAAGCAGGTCCATTCCGCAACCTGCGTGGCTGCCGAGGGCCGCAGCGGCGTGCTCGGCGAGGCCGATGCGCTCATCGAGAACCGGCCGGGCACTGTCGTCGCGGTGAAGACGGCCGATTGCATTCCTGTCCTGCTGGCGGACACGCGCAACCGGGCCGTGGCGGCGGTGCATGCCGGATGGCGGGGCACCGCGGCCCACATTGTAGAGCGGGCGGTGGAGGCCATGGCGGCACGCTTCGGGACGGCCCCGGCGGATGTGCGGGCGGCCATCGGTCCGGGAATCGGCAAGTGCTGTTACGAGGTGGGGCCGGAGGTTTCCGCGCAATTCGGCCACGAAGGCAGGGTGCATCTGGACCTGGCGGCCGAAAATCGCGCGCAGTTGGAAAAACTTGGAATCCCACCGGGGCAAGTGTACGTCTCACAACTCTGTACCATGTGTGGTCCGGAATTTCACTCTTTTCGCAGAGACAAAGAGGCGGCCGGGCGCATGTACTCCTTCATCGGAGTAACACTAGGAGAGAGGACATAACATGTTCACGTGGATCTGCCCCCAATGCGGTAAAGAAGTTCCTCCAGCCTACACAGACTGTCCGAATTGCGCGGATAAGAAGACGGAACAGGCCCCGCCTACGGGGCAGGCTGCACCGCAGCAGGCTGCCGTTCCGCAGCAGGCTCCGCCTCCGCAGCCGTACGCCTACGCGCCGCCGCGGAAGCGCGGCTTGCCCACCTGGCTTCTGACCATCCTGGTGGCGGGTGGCACCGCGGCTGTCATCTTCGGGGCCATCTGGCTCTTCTCCAACAAGACCGAAACCAAGCCTTCGGCGGCGGTAGAGAGTCCGGCGGCCAAACCGGGAGCTGCGCCCAATCCCATCCAGAAGAGTATCGAGATCTCGGGTGTGCGCTTCGCCGAAGATCCGAAGCACAAGACGAAGACCATTGTGAAGTTCCTGGTGGTGAATCACTCCGGGATGGATCTGGCGGGACTGACGGGCAATGTCACCATGTGGGGCAGCACCCGCAAGAGCGACGAAGACGCGCAGGGGACCTTTACGTTCTCCACGGATCTGCACCCCTACGCCTCCAAAGAGCTGGAAGCCCCGCTGAATACCAAGTTCAAGATCTACGAATTGCCCGACTGGCAGAACATCGCACCGGACGTGCAGATTACCGCCCCGGTAATTTCCGGCAGCCGGTAATCGGCCGTCCTACCTTAACGACTGGAGATTCTGTCGCGCGCTGACCAGTGTGGGGTCGAGCTTGAGTGCCCGCTCGAAGTCCTGCCGCGCCGCTTCGGTCTGCCCAAGTGCAGCCAGCGCCGCGCCGCGATTGTTGTAGTTCGCCGCGTCGCGAGGCTGCAGCGCCAGCGCGCGCCCGAACTCGCCGAGTGCTTCGGCCGGCTGTCCGGCGGAGAGCAGAATCTTTCCCGTTTCCGTGGCGATATTCGGATCCTCCGGCGCCTCGGCCCGGGCGGCGGCGAGCAGTTGGAGCCCTTCGGCCGGAGGGACCGCGCGGGCCAATTGGATCTTCGGCCGCACCTTATCGGGAGCCCGTTCCACCGCTTCGCGCCACAGGGACTCGTCGGACATCCACACCTGCGTCCGCGCGAAGGAGAGTCCCATCAGCACCAGAATCACAGGCGCCGCGATTTGTTTTTTCACCGGCAAAAGCGCTGCGGCAAACGCCAGCAGCGGGAAGTACATGCGGCGATCGGCCGCCAGGTCCGCGGCGGGAAATATCGACGAACTGGGAAGCAGCAGCACCAGCCCCGCGAGAATCCACGGACCGGCCCGATGTCTCCACATGAGCGCGACCGCAGCGGCCAGCGCAGTCCACGCGGCCACACCCACCCAGACCGGGGCCACCGCGATTTGCGGGTCAATGGTGAAACCCCACGGGATGGCCAGGAGCCGCAGGTACCGCCAGATGACCGTGCCTTGGGTCAGGAAGTAGTGCCACGGCGAAATGCCGGCCTGCAGCCCCGCCGGCGCGCCGGGAGTGACGGCCGTGGCCCAGACTACGCGCAGTCCGGCAGCCAGAGAGAGTCCGCACATCGCCGCGATGGGGGCGCGGGCGCGCCGGTCCAGCAGCAGCAGTACCAGCGGGAACGCCGCCACCTCTTCCTTGGCCAGTAGCGCGGCCGCGAACCACGCGACCGCCTGCCAGCGCGCGCCGCGGAGCCACGCCAGCAGCGACGCCAGGCAGAGCAGCGTGGCCAGTACGATGCTGCGTCCCCAGATGTAATCCACCGCTTCGGCCTGCAGCGGATGGACCGCAAAGACCGCGGCGGCAAACAGGGCCGGGCCTTCCGGCAGCAGGCGGCGGAGGCACTCGTAGGCCAGCAGCACGGCGCCCAGGTGGAGCGCCAGGTTGAGCGCGTGGAAGCCGGCCGCACTGTGTCCGCTGGTCTGCAGATTGAGCCAGAAGGTGAAATACGTGAGCGGGCGAGTCTGCCGGAGGCTCCAGATCTGGAGCCAGCCGGCGGCGCGATTCAGAGCCGGGTCGGCGAAAATGGCATAATCGTCAAAGTGAAAGCCCGAACCGAGCGAAGCGCCAAAAGCCAGCAACGCCGCGGTGAGCAGAACAAGGCGCTCCCGCATGATCTTGTACGAGCTTACGTGAAACGGCCCAAAAACGCAGCCGAACGGAAGGAGCGGATCGCCGAAATCCTGCGCCGCCTCGACCGCATGTACCCGGACGCCACGTGCGCGCTGCTGCACGACAGTCCCTGGCAGTTGCTGGTGGCCACCATTCTTTCGGCACAATGCACCGACAAGCGCGTGAACGAAGTGACGCCGGGGCTGTTTCGCAAGTACCCGTCACCCGCCGATTTCGCGGCGGTGCGCCCTGAGGTGCTGGCCAACGATATCCGCAGCACCGGCTTCTTCAACAATAAGGCGAAGTCGATTGTGGGTGCCGCGCAGCGCGTCATGGAGGCCTTTGGCGGCAAGGTGCCGCGCACCATGGAGGAGATGCTCTCGATTCCAGGGGCGGCGCGGAAGACCGCGAATGTAGTGCTCGGCACGGCCTACGGGATCGCGTCGGGCGTCGTGGTGGATACCCATGTCCAGCGCCTCTCGGCGCGGCTCGATTTGACCAAACAGACTGACCCGGTGAAGATTGAGCAGGACCTGGTGAAGATCATCCCGCAGAGCCGCTGGATTCTGTTTTCGCACCAGTTGATTCTGCACGGCCGTGCCCTGTGCGTGGCACGCGGCCCCAAGTGCGCCCCGTGCGAATTGAACTCCCTATGCTACGCCAAAGACAAGACGGCATAGCCCCTTAGAGCTAGATTAGTAATTACTAACTTTTACAAAACGGTGTACCCCGGAAGGGCCTCTCTTTCGTTTATATAAACAGGGGAGGAAACGAAATGAAACCGAAAATTCTGGGCATGATGCTGCTGGGGGCGTCGCTCGTGCTGGCTGCCTCCAAGCCGCCAAAACCGGAACCGGGAACCGACGCGGCCATCGTCGCCAAAGTGCGCCACGAAGTGCTGTCGTACCCTTATTTCACGATCTTCGACGATATCAGCTACCGCGTGGAAAACGGCCATGTGGAACTGCTGGGCGAAGTCAGTCAGCCTTACAAGAAATCCGATCTGGCGCACATCGTGCGCGACATTCCCGGCGTCACCAGCGTCTCTGATTCGCTCAAGGTGCTGCCGCTCTCGGACATGGATAATCGTCTGCGGTTGCAGATTGCGCGCGCCATTTACCGCGACCCGATGTTTACGCGCTACGCCATGGAAGCGGTCCCCCCGATCCATATCATCGTGGAAAACGGCCACGTGACGCTGACTGGTGTGGTGTCCACGCAAATGGAAAAAGAAGTTGCCGCTGTCCGTGCGGCGTCCAGTATGAGTTTCGGTCCGGTGGTCAACAATCTCCAGGTTGAAAACCCGCCAGTCAAGAAAAGCTGATTCCCGCCAAACTCTCTTCCATCGAGGCAGCCTGCTCCGGCAGGCTGCCTTTTTCATGCCTGAGTGACCCCCTTCAGCAAGTTACAGAGCCGCGAGCGGTGAGCGAGCGACATTTACCACAGGCAGCTGGCCGAGCACGCGGTGGTACCGCGCTCTTCGAAGTCGTCGCTAGTTCACCGTCGGAACTTTGTCCGCGCGATCGATGACCATGATCTCCACTGGCGCCTTCTGTGCCTCCAGCTTGAGTCCAAGCTGCTCTGGCAGAGTCGCGCGAAGAGTGCCGCCAGCATCACCATTCATCATGGTCCTCTTCAACTCGTCCGGAGGCGCTCCCTTTTCCAGGTTGAAGAGGTTTGCAGGGAATGAGAAGCTGCCTGCCAAGCCGGTTCGATCGATAACCGGCCGCCCCAACGAGGGCAGCCGGGTGAGCCAGTCCGCCAGTTCATCCATGGAGAAGTTGTTGAAAGACAGTCCGCCCTCGGCGTTCGGGCGAACGGTAGAGTCACCCCCATCGCCCGGTTCCTTGAATTTAGGCCCGTCTTTCGCAACGATGAGGGCGAGCACGGGAAGCTCACGGGTTTCGCGGTGGAATGCAAGATGAAATCTCTCGGCCAGCAGCGGCCGCAGCATCCGTTTGACCTCCTGGACGCCGACCGCGTTCCCGGCCGTTGCGACCACGTCGTATGTGACGGAACCGCTACGATCCACAATCCAGCCGGGTCCCGAGATTTGATAGCCCTTCACACCGTATGCCATGGTAATCAGGTCACCCAGGCTGATGTCCAAGCACGTGATTCTTCCTGGTTCGATATGGGGTCTATCCCTGCTGCCGCCATCCGGGTGCGGCTTAACCGAAGCCGCCTCGAATGCGGGAGCAGTGGTTTCGGTGTGGCTTTGGCCTCGACCTGGCAGAGACCCGAGAATGCCAACGGCGGTGGGGCCGATGAGCGCCACAGCTCCGGCCGAGATCAGCAAAATCCTTCTGCCAACATCCAGATCGCGCGCCGCCCGATTTGTCACGATCGCTTCGATTCGTCTCTTCAGATCGGATCCGGTCACCCCGGACGCACAAGCCAGTGGCGACGATACGTAGGACTTGCAAACGTTCAGAATCCCTTCTGCATAGACCCGTGGTTCACTGCCGAGTTGGAGAACTTCTTGGTCGCAGGCTCGCTCGCGTTCCTCGATCATCCGCTTCCCAATCCACCACACCAGGGGATGGAACCAGAAGATGGTCTCGACCAGCATGTGCATCGCAGCGATCAGATTATCCCAGTGACGGACATGACATAGTTCATGTGCGATGACGGCCTGCAATTGTGCGGGCGCCAATCGCTCAACGATGCTTTCAGGCAGCAACAGGACCGGTCGGAAAACGCCAAACACGCCCGGCTCCAGGGAGGTGCGAGAGGATATTGCCCGCATCGGTATTTCCATGTGCACGGGCGACCCGGCACGAACCACAGCCCGAATGCGCCGCCAGCGAATCCACCACGAACAGCTGATGCCGGCAAATCCGCATGCCCAAATGGCCAAAAGAACTGCCGGAAGCGGGTTGGCGGCGGCCGGCGCATTTACCAAGAAAGGGGACGAAACTGCCGGTGCCGTAAATGGCTGGCTCACTTGCTCCATCACGACCGACCAGTTGGGTGGCGTCGTGTCCGGAGCAGACTGCCATCGGATGTGACCGCCTATCGCTACGAGCACAGAGAGCGGGATGAGAAATTTGCACGAAGCCGCGAACCAAACCGCATGGCGTACTCGTGCGCGATTACTTCGGAGCGCCACAGTCAACAATCCCACGACTCCCGCAAACACGGTCGATTGCCACAGGTGATTTGCAAGGGCTGGCATATATGCTGGATTCATTTCGGTTTCTCCTCACCGGCAAGCTTCAGGAGAGCTTTCTCCGCCTCGCGTACATCGTCGAGCGTAAGCGTGCCCGATTCAACCAGGTGGGCCATGATAGGTCGGCTGCGGCCCCCGAACAAGCCGAGCAGGTCGTCCACCAGCCGCCGTTGCGCGGCTTCCCGGGACACCGCCGCTTCAAAAATGAACGCCGTGGCAATCTTTTTGACACGACGCACCGCTTTCTTTACTTCCAGCCGGTAAACCATCGTCTGTACGGTCGTATATGCGAGCCTTTTCCTTGGCGGAAGAGAGTCGTGAATCTCCCGGATAGAACACGGCCCCTTGCTCCAGAGGGCTTCCATGATTCGGAGCTCCGGCTTGGTTAATTTTGGAAGTGCCATTGCGGCGGACCACCCATGTCCGTTAATCTACTACGGACGTGGTCCTTGTGCAAGAACTTTCTTGCGCGCGAAACAGCGCTTTCACCCTCCGCAGACCCGCCAAAGCTATTGCCAAACTCTGTTCCATTGAGGCAGCCTGCTCCGGCAGGCTGCCTTTTTCGTGCCTGGTCTTCGATGCCAATCAGTCGACGGCGGATTGAGTGACGGGAGCCATTTTCCGGGCTATCATCCCTCCGGCAAGAATTGCGATTGGACAAGCAACCACCCCGGTCGGATCTGCAAGCCAGAACGGAGACCAGACCGCCGGGATTCCCGCAACGCTGTCGTAGTGGAGAACTGCAATCAGCCGCGCCGCAGCGACGGTGACACTGAGCATCATCGTGATCACCATCTCGCGCCTCGTGCTCATTCTGGCGATGGCCCATGCAATCAGCAACGGCGGAAATATGAGGTCGGCGAACGGAAGCATAGGAGCGCACGCCATCCAGGCAAGACGCAGCGGATCCGGCCAGTCACCGGGCCACTGTTCCAAATACCCGCCGAGAAGGGGCATATTCGCGATCCACATCAGCAGTAAACCCGCTATCAAAGCCGCGAGGCTTTGCCATGGTGCGATGCGAAGCTGCGCGTCAAAAAGATGGAAGACCGTTCTCACGCTCTGCCGCCAGTACCATCGCTGTGCGGAGCGCACTCCTTTGCGCAACACCACAGCTGAAAACTCTTCTACAAGGTCACCCAGGATTGGCGTGATCTGATCCTTCGAGAAGAAAAGACCGAGCAGCCAATTGGCCGCCCTCGGGGGATGGGAGGAGCGGTCGCTATGATCGATCACGACGTGCTCCCGGCGAGGTTCAGTCCAGCGGTCAGTTGGAGGAGGGCGCTATGAGTCCGGTTTACAGCCATAATTCCTTTCGTGGTGATGCGGAAGAAGCGCTTGGAGCGGCCACCCCGTTCTGGCGTCGGCTCACCGACACGGGATTTGACATATCCTTTTGCCTCCAGCCGGTCGAGTGTCGCGTAGACGGCGCCAATTGAAACGTCGCGGCCCGTGCGCGCCTCCACTTCCTGGCGCACCGTGACTCCGTAGGCATCGTTATGGAGCCGCATCAGCCCCAAAATGACTACATATTCGAAACCGCCAAGGTGCTCGCGATCCATTACATATACAATAGCGAATTAATCGTTGTTGTCAATAACGAATGCGCAATACAGGGCTACTTGCCCCACGCCGCCCGCAGGCGCTGCCACGTGAGTTCCAGGTCTTCCGGCAGAATCCGCGTCTCTCCAATGACCGTCATGAAGTTCGTGTCGCCCGTCCAGCGCGGCAGCACGTGCAGATGCAGGTGGCCGGCGATTCCGGCGCCGGCGCTCTTGCCGATATTCATGCCGAGGTTGAGGCCCTCGGGATGATATTCGGCGCGCAAATGGCGTTCGCATTCTCGGCCCAGCCGGAACATCTCGACCAGCGCCTCGTCCGAGAGTTCTTCCAGCGTCGCGATGTGCTGCATGGGGACCACCATGACGTGGCCGCTGGTATATGGGAAGCGATTCAGAATGACGAAATTGTACGTGGCGCGATGCACCACGAAGGTCTCATGATCGTCGGGATTGGTGGCCGCGGAGCAAAAGACGCATTCGCAGGGCCGGTCCGAAGTGGTGATGTACTGATACCGCCACGGAGTCCAAAGATAGTCCACGATTACGGGTTGGGGACCTGCTCCGGTGCAGGCTCCGGGGGAACGCCATCGGCGGACGCATGCGGCGACCCCGAATTGTTCACTACGTCCTTCAATTCCTTGCTGGGCTTGAAGTAGGGAATCTTCTTCGCGGGCACTTCGACCCGTGCCCCCGTCTTCGGGTTGCGACCGATACGCGGTTGTCGCTGGCGCGTCCGGAAACTGCCAAAGCCCCGGATTTCGATCTTATCGCCAGTGCGCAGGGATTTCACGATGCTGTCGAAAATGGCCTCCACGATGACTTCGGATTCCTTCCGAGTCATCTCCACTACTCGGGAGACTTCTTCAATCAGATCGGCCTTCGTCATCGCACTCTCCTCATGTCCTCTGCCAGCACTTCGGTTGCCGTGTCCTGCCGCCCGTTCAATAGCTTAGAAATCGCAGTATCTCGTGAATACAAAGAAATTGCAAGTTATTCAAGGTTACGGTCTTTGAGGCTCATCACCTCTTCGATCGTACTGGTAGCGGCGGCAGCCTGCCGCTGGTAGTCCTCCAGGCGGGTCTTTTCTTCGTCGTCGGCAACGGCCCGCAGACTCAAACCGATCTTCTTTTCGGCCTCGCTCATCTTAATGATCTTGAAATCCGACTCCTGACCGACCGTCAGCAGCGACTGCTCCGTACCCTTCCGGCCGGTATATCCCGGTACTTCCGAAAAATGGCAGAGGCCTTCCACGCCCTCCGCCAGTTCCACGAAACCGCCGAAACTAGCCAGGCGGCAAACGTGGCCATGCACTACATCGCCCACCTGGTGCGTCTGGAAATAACTCTCCCAGGCGTCCGGCTGCAGCTGCTTAATTCCCAGGCTCAATCGGTGCGACGAGGAATCGATGTTCAGAATCACCGCCTGCACAATCTGACCCTTCTTCAGCACTTCGGACGGGTGTTTGATCCGCTTCGTCCAGGAGAGGTCCGAGACATGCACCAGACCGTCGATCCCTTCCTCGATTTCGATGAACGCGCCGAAATCCGTCATGTTGCGGACCCGGCCCTCCACCACGGAACCAACGCTATACCGCTCGTCGATCGTCGTCCAGGGATTCGGCTCCAGTTGCTTCAGTCCCAGCGAAATGCGCCGGTCCTTGGGATGGACTTCCAGAATCACGGCTTCTACCTGATCGCCGGGCTTCACCACTTTGGACGGATGCTTCATGCGCCGCGACCACGTCATCTCACTGATGTGGATGAGCCCTTCGACGCCGGATTCCAGTTCCACGAAAGCGCCGTAATCCGTCACGTTGACCACACGGCCGATCACGCGCCCGTCCACCGGGTAGCGCTCGATCACCGTGTCCCACGGGTCCGGTTCGAGTTGCTTGATGCCCAGCGAGACGCGCTCTTTGGAGCGATCGAATTTCAGAACCTTGACGGTGATCTCATCGCCCACATGCAGCACTTGCGAGGGATGCGTCACCCGGCCATAAGACATGTCGGTGACATGCAGCAGTCCGTCGATGCCGCCCAAATCGACAAACGCGCCGTACTCGGTCAGATTCTTGACCGTGCCGGTGACCACCGCGCCTTCCACAAGGTGTTCGAGCGTGGCGCTCTTTCGGACGTTGATTTCTTCCTCAACCGCCATCTTGCGGGAGACCACCACATTTCCGCGGCGCCGGTTCAACTTGATGATCTTGACCGGAATATCCTGCCCGATCAGCGAGTCCAGATTGTGGACGGGACGCGGGTCCGCCTGCGAGCCGGGCATGAACGCCTTGATTCCGACATCGACGGCCAGTCCGCCTTTCACGCGGCCCAGCACTCGGCCGGAAAGCACAAGCTGGTCCTGATGCGCCTTGTCCAGGTTGTCCCAGATGCGCAGACGCGATGCGCGTTGATGCGAGAGCAGTACGTAGCCTTCGGGCTGCTCGCCGCCGTGGTCGATCATCACATCGACTACATCGCCCGGCTGTACCGTGATTTCGCCATTGTGGGTCTGAAACTGCTCAATTGGAACAATGCCCTCGGATTTGTAGCCGAAATCGATGATGACGTCTTTGGCGGTAATCTTCAGGACGGTGCCCGGCAGAACTTCGTCGGCAGCGGGTGGAGCGAAGTGGCTGTAGTCTTCGAGCAAGTGCTCGTAGTTGTCGAGTTCCTGGTCCACCTGGTCGTTGTTCTGCTCTGCCGCCATCGCGCCTCCGCCGGTCACTGAGTCACCATGAGGCTCCAGCCCTCGTTCGTTTGGCTTGGGTGACGTTCCAGCGGATGCGGCCATATTCCATATACCCCGAGTTCCCGGCTTGACGAAACCATGTAGCGATTACCGACAACCACTGAGAGATCAGTATGTTAGCAAATATACGCCGAGTCGCCGGAGGTTGTCAACGGCCCCAACCGGCGACCCGCTAACAGGAGTACGCTCGCGGATGTACGAAAACCTACTTGGAACTTTGCCGGATTGGGTCTACAATCGGGCTGTCTTATAAACGGAACCGATTCGCGAACCGGTATCCGTCATTTATACCGGCCTTTTAGGAGGTACTTTATGTTTGACGCCCTCGCGGATCAAATCAAGCACGACGAGCACGAGCAGGTCAGTAATCGGGAGCGAGCCATCCGTTACGGCGTAATTGCCGTAATCTCCGTCGCCCTGTTCGTTGCCATGTATATGGGTGTGCGCTGACGTGCGTGGCTCTTACAGAGCCGCGAGCGTTTAGCGACCGACATTTACCACAGGCAGCTAGCATTATTGCACTGGTGCAATCCGCCTCATGACGGATTTCACCTTTTGTGCGTATTCCGAATCCGGATTGTAGGTGGCCAGCACCTGATCCAGGCTCTTCCGCTTGTACTGGCTCAGGTGGCTGAGGCTGTATCCTACGGCGTGAATTCCCGCAGTCGGGGTGGTGAAGTGTGCCCTCCCCGAATCCCACCCGAAAATGTTGTTATTTCGGGCAGCTTTGCCGCCCGTAGATTCCACGAAAGAGATGCTGGGGAGCAGCCGCCAGTCTAAGTGATAGCTGTCGGCGGCTTCCAGGAAAACGTGGGAATAGGCACTGGCCGGGCACTCGCGCACTTCGAAGAACTTCCGAAGTATGGCAAAACGGGGGTCTTTTCGGTAATCGGGGATGTGTAGCTTAGGGGCCTGCATGGTCGAAAACGCTACTGGGGACACAACTCCGGCAATTACCACCAAACCGCTGGTCAAAATAGTTCGCATCCTTGGAACTCCTTTAAATTGAGGTGTTTGCGCTGCCGTGCGCAGCGAAGGATCGGAAGGGAGTGAGGCACTCCCGGCTAACGGTTAGGGAATCGACATAAGTTAGGATTATACCACTATCATTCGGTAGGGACTCCAGCCTGCAGTGTGGGGAAGAGTACCGAACGGAAAACTCAAAACACAAAACTGTCTTGCGTTATATTGGGTTAACCAAAACAGGATTGTGATGTCGTTATCTCGGGCCCTACTGGTCTTCAGCCTTAGCGTTGTACCGTGTTGGAGTGCCACCTTCGGCACGGTCATCAACCACACGACAGCCTTGTCGGACATCGCGCTGGATGAGTCGCGGAAGCGTTTATATGTCCTCGATCCGTTCCTGAGCGAGGTGGAAGTTTATAGCACGGCAACGCGCACCCCGGCGCCTTCCTCCTTCATTAATCTGGACACCAACTGCGCTCCGCCAAGCATGGCGCTCTCGCGTCCCACCACGGCGGGTGGAGCGCCGCAGTTCCTGTACGTGGCCTGCTATTCCACATCGTCCATCGAAGTCATCGATCTCACCACGCTGAAGAAGACGGTCAGCGTGACCCTGCCCGCCGCGCCGCAGGCCGTGGCCGTTGGCGCCGATGGTCGCGTTCTGGTGAGCACCAATGGAACCTCGGCGGGCCAGAACATTCTGACGATTTACGACCCCTCGCCCACGGCAACCAACTCGCTGAGTTCGGTGCTGATTGCGCCGGGTGCGCCTGCCGTGCCTACCGTGCCTCCTCCCAACGGAGTGCCGTATCTGGCCGGCCACGCGCGCCTGCAGCCCACCGCGGATGGGAAGACCATCGTCGGCGTCCACGAGTTCGCCAACAATACCCGCACCGTCTTTGTGTACGATGTGGCGTCGGCCACCCTGCTGCGAAGTCGCACCGTTCCGGCCGTGACGCCCATCCTCGCGCTCTCGCCCGATGGCTCGCGGTTCCTCTCCGGCCCGTTCCTGTTCGATACGCAATCCCTGGCCATCGTGGCGCAGCAGAATGCCACCAACTCTCCGTTCCAATTCATCGCCACGGCGAATTTCAATGTGCAGACCAACCAGGGCGGGGCAGTCTTCACTCCCGACGGCACGGCGCTCATCGCGGCGTATAACATTCTGCCGAACCTGAGTCCCACGCCGCAGTCGAATGCCAGCCAGATGCTGATCAATACGCCCGACAACCTGCGGATCCAGACGGGCATTCAACTGTCGCAGAACCTGAGCGGGAAAATGGTGATCACGGCCGATGGCAGCACCGTCTACGCCATCTCGCAATCGGGCTTCCTGGTGCTCCCCATTTCGACTCTCGGGACCTCCGCCGCGCCCCTCGCCACGCCGGACACCAGTGTGGCGTTACTGGCCTCAGACCAGTGCGGCGTCACGGCGGCGCTGAATTCGGCGGTGATTCCCGTCCGCAGCCTCACCGGAACGGCCCTGAACGTCACGGCGCAACTGCTCACCAACAACGCCACCGCCCCCACCCTGCGCACCACCACCAAGAGCTACGGCGCCGACGTCACGGCCAGTTTCAGCGCGGCCGCGGCACGCACGCTCGGCACTTCCACACCGGACCAGTTGCTGATTCAGGCGGCGCAGGCCGTCAATATCGTGCCCACCGTGCGCGTCTTTCAGAACAATCGCAACGCCGAAGCGGTCGGCTCCATCATCCCGGTAGATACCGGCGCCACCAATACCGGACTCACGGATCTGGTGGCCGATTCGGGCCGTCAGCGGCTGTATCTGGCGAACCCCGGGCAGAATCGCGTGGAAGTCTTCGATACGCAGCAGAAGAAATTTCTGGCGGCCTTCAACGTGGGCCAACTGCCCCGTTCTCTCGCTTTCGGCACCGATACCAGCACCTTGTACGTCGCCAATAGCGGCGGCGAAAGCATCAGCCTCATCGACCTGAACAAGAACACGGTGACCAACGTCCAGTTCCCGCCGCTGCCCTTCGGTTCCAACCTGGCCGTGGTGACGCCGCAGGTGATTGCGTCCAGCCAGAATGGCCCGCAAGTGGTGATGTCCGACGGCACGCTCTGGAAAATCGTGGGCAATACGGTGCTGCCCCGGCGTCCCCTGAATTCGGCGATTTTTGGGACCGCGATCTCCGTGGCCGGTCCACAGACCATGGCCTCGACGCAGGACGGAAAGTTCATTCTCCTGCTGAGTTCCACCGGCGCGGGCTACCTGTACAGCTCCGATGCCGACGATTTTATCCGCACCGCTACCGTACTCAGCGCGCCCATCACCGGCTACTTCGGACCCATCGCGGCGGCTCCGTCGGGCCAGTATTATCTGGTGGACGATCGCCTGCTGGATTCGTCGTTGACGCTGCTGGCCGGCGGCAGCAGTGTGGGTCCGGTGGCGGGCGGTGGCTTGCCGGTGCCCACCAGCACCTCGCGGCCTATCTCGGCAGTGGCGCCCGTGGGGGCGGCGAGCTATGTCCGGTTTTCAACCCCGGTGCGCGCTTCCACGACGGCGACGGTCACCGACGCGGGTCTCATCGAACTGATCACAGCCGACCTCACCACCGGCACTCTACGGACAACCGCCTCGGCGCTCGCGCTCGAAGGTCCTCCGACCCTGGCCGTGGGCTCGGCGCGTGCCGTGACCAATGGGCGGACCATCGCCTGGGACGCGTCGTCGTCCACCGCATTCGTGCTGACCACCTCGGGCCTGAGCGTGATTCCCTTGACGCCGGCAGCCACGGCGCCCCAGACCAGCACCGCGGGAATCGTGAATACCGCGAATTTTCAAACCCGCCTCGCTCCCGGAGGCCTGATCTCGATTTTTGGAAAGAGCCTGGCGGCCGACGCGACGGCTCCCGGGGCTCCTTTGCCCACGGTGCTGGGCGGCAGTTGCGTCACGCTGAATAACTCCCCGATTCCGCTATTGGCGACGTCCGCGGGCCAGATCAATGCGGAGCTACCGGTGACTCTGGCGGCGGGAAATTATCCCGTGGTGATCCGGTCGCTGGCCAATCAGGTGGCGTCGACCAGCGTCACGGTCGCGGTGGCCAAATATGCTCCCGCGATTTTCGTGGATTCGCTGGGCCCGGCGATCTTCCATCACGATGGGAAGCGTGTCACCACGAGCAATCCCGCCGTGCGCGACGAGGAGCTGACCATGTACGCCACCGGACTCGGCGTCACCATCGGGGGCCGCGTGACCACGGGCCAGTTGTCGCCGAGCAGTCCTCTGGCCGTCACCGTTCCCGTCTCGCTCTACTTCGGAGATCCCACGCGCGACGACACGGGCGTAATCGTGGATTGGAGCGGACTGGTGCCCGGCGAGATCGGAGTCTACCAGATCAATTGCCGCGTGCCGGGCCGCCATTTCTCCGGCAACAATCTCCCGGTCACCCTCCGGGTCGGCGGCATCAGCAGTCCCACCAGCGGCGCCAACGTGGCCGTCGTCAGCGTAAATTAAAACCCGTGCCGTGTAGGACAGACGGTCGCCTTT
>DASZMZ010000229.1:0-2313 GCA_035551455.1 Candidatus Sulfopaludibacter sp. | reverse complement strand
GCCGATAAGCAGGCAGATGATCGGCGGGAGAAGCTGCAGGATATTGATAGACCATTCGAGATTGAAGGTTTTTTGCGAGTGCTCGCGGCCGATGGTGTGAATTTCCGCGCGGTGCACGCTGCCATCCACGCGCCGCACCATAACGGAGAGTTCATCGCCGGCATGAATGAAGTCCTTGCCACCGCCGTTGAGGGCAACAATCTGCCGGTTGCCGCGATAGGGAACGCCGCGACTTTCCAGCAGGCGGTCGCCGTCTTTGAGTCCGGCGGCAATGGCTTCACCCTGGAGATTGTTGAGCGTCAGCAGATCGTCATCCACCTGAAAGGGCATGCGGGCATGCTCGCCGCGATGCATCATCTCCTGGAAGACGGCCGTCGTCTGCATGACGTAATACGTCATGCTCGCCACTATGAAGAGGCCGAAGGCGAGGTAGAGAAACCGGGTTGCGGTCTTGCTGGTCATCGGCAAATTCGGGTGCGGCGGACTGGGATCCGGCGCGCGGTGGTGTCCAACGTCCTTTAGGGCGTCTTCATCATAGCCCGGTAAGTCAATCAAAACGGCGGGCATGGAGGGTGGTACGCACCTGGGAGCAGGCCGGTTCCGCAAGAGAACGTTGTCTGTTACCGGCCCCGCCCCGGCCCGGTCTTACGCGCCGCCGTGGGCGGTGAGTTGTACGTCGATGTTGCCGCGGGTGGCGTTGGAGTAGGGGCAGGTGTGGTGCGCGTCGGCGACGAGCTTTTCGGCGGCGGCCTGGTCAAGTCCGGCGACGTGGACGTTGAGGGCAACGGCGAGGGTGAAGCCGTTGTCGCCTTCGGCCGGGCCGATGGAGACTTTGGCGTCGATGGTGATGTCGCCGGGCCGGAGCTTCTGCTGCATAGCCTGGTACTGCATGGCGCCGATGAAGCACGCGGAGTAGCCGGCCGCAAATAACTGTTCGGGATTGGCCCCCGGCTTGCCGCTGCCGCCGAGCGCGCGTGGGGCGGAGAGGTCGAGGTCGACGCTGCCATCGGCGCTGCGGACGTGGCCATTGCGGCCGTTCTTGGCGGTCACTTCTGCTGTGTAGAGCGTCTGGACGAGGGCGAGCATGGTTCGGTGTCTCCTGGATTGCCTTCTTGGATAGCCTTCTGGAATCTCCGCTGGCGGCGGAGCACTTTTTAGATTCGCATAAGCGACGAGGGGAATGACGGAATGGCGTTGACGATCGACCAAAGCTTCGCGGCATCATGGACGGCGGAGGTGCTGAGGGCGCGGCCGGTGATCCTGCCCCGTCGGCACTTCGTCTATCCGGCGGCGGTGGAAGAGGTGGAGCGCGGCGCGCTGGAGGTGATGGTGCGACCGGCGGGGGGCGAAGCGTTTTTGGCTACCTGCGCGCTGGGCTTTGCCAGCCCGGCGGTACCGACCGGGGTATGGAACTGTCCCGACCCGGGAACGATGTGCGCAGTGGCGGGAGGATACGCCTACATGATCGACAGCCGCGCGCCTGAAATCTGGCAGCAGGTGGGATATCGCCCGGTGACAGAGGTGCGGCCGATTCCGGCGGCGGAGCTGCTGATCTTTGCGAGCTTCCACTCCATGGAGGCATGGGGCGCGGCGGGCCGGTTGTGGCAGACCGCGCGGCTCTCCTGGGAGGGCCTGCGGCTGGGCGAGGCTTCGGCGACAGAGCTCCGCGGCTGGGGATGGGATATGCGGACGGACACGGAGATGGAGTTCGTGGTGGACCTGCGGACGGGGAAGCATACGGGCGGCCCGCGGTTTGGGTGAGTGAGCGGGCGAGTGTGGGAACTGCGCTGGCTGGCCTGTGTATCCCACCCTTCGCTCTACTCAGGATCGGACATCCGCAGTTTCGTTCGCTGGCGCCTGCCGATAGAAGCTCAATGCGGCGTCGCCCTGTTCCAGCTTGCGATGGCGTTTGAGCACTCCATAAGTATCCGCCAGGACGACAGTGGCGCGGCGCGCATGTTCGGCGATGACGATGGCTTCCGGCGCGAGCAGCGCGGCGGCGGATTCGGCCAGCAGGTTGAGGGATTGCGTGTAGGCGGCGGCGTCTTCCCAGGGCGGGTCGAGGTAAACCAGGGTGAAGTGCTGTTGACGGCGGGCGAGTGTTCGCAGGGCGACAGGAACGCTGCGCTGCTCGAGTTGAAAATTACCGTGGATGCCGAGCGCGGTGAGATTGGCGCGCAGCGCGGCGATTGCGTTGGCGGCGCTCTCGACGAAGGTAACGTGCGCGGCGCCGCGGCTCAGTGCCTCAATGCCGACCGCACCGGTTCCGGCGTAGAGATCGGCGAAGCGCGCACCTTCCATGTGCGGTGCCAG
>DASZMZ010000228.1:0-21079 GCA_035551455.1 Candidatus Sulfopaludibacter sp. | reverse complement strand
CTCCATGTCGGCCGGGGAATCGCCGACGAACAGTGCGTCCTCGGGTTTGGCTCCTAATGCGGCCAGAGCCATTAAGATCACGTCGGGGGCGGGCTTGCATGGAAAGCCGTCGGTGCCTTGCACATGCTCGAAATGGGGGAGAAGGCCGAACTGCTCCAGGATCAGCTTCGTGGTGGGCGAGCCCTTGGTGGTAGCCGTCGATTTCCGGCCGCCCAACGCGGCGAGGCCTTCGGCGACGCCCGGATAAATCCGCGTCAGCTTGTGGCCGCGCGCAAGATAAAAAGCCCGGTATTGACGAATGAACTCGTCGTACTGCTCCGGCGTGTAGGTGGGGAAAAGATCCTGGAAGAGATCCAGAAGATGCAGGCCGATATAGCCCTTGAGGAATTCGAACGTCACCGGCTCGCGGCTGGTGGTCTCCAGCACCTGCTGGACCGCGCCGCAGATATCTTCGGCGGAATCCAGCAAGGTGCCGTCAATGTCGAACAGGTAAACCGGGAAGCGGGTCACGCCGGCTGAGGACGCTCCCCTTCGGATAGCCCCGTCACGCGGCGGCCGCCCTCCGGACGCAGCACCTGCTGAGTGTGATCTTCGGAATCCTTTCCGCCCGATTTCGAAATCGGCGGCAAGGTTTCGTGATTGATCAGCGCCAGCACTTCTGCGCCGTCCAGAATCTCACGGACCAGCAGCGCTTCGGCAATCAGCACCATGGCTTCGGTATGCTTGTCGATGATTTCCACGGCGCGGTCGTAGCCGCCCTGCACCAGTTTCTTCACCTGCTCATCGATGCGGATGGCCGTCTCTTCGCTATAGTCGCGATGCTGCGCGATTTCGCGGCCGAGGAAGATCTGCTCTTCCTTTTTGCCGAAGCTCAACGGTCCCAGTTCGCTCATGCCCCACTCGCAGACCATTTTGCGGGCCAAGTCCGTGGCTCGCTCAATATCGTTGCCGGCACCGGTGGTCATGTGGTGCATGTACTTTTCTTCGGCGATACGGCCGGCCATCAGAATGGTCAACTGCGCCAGCAGGTAGTCCTTGTCGTAGGAATGCTTGTCGTCGATGGGCAACTGCATGGTGACACCCAGGGCCATGCCGCGGGGAATGATGGTCACTTTGTGCAGCGGATCGGCATTCGGAATCACGGCCGCCACCAGTGCGTGTCCTGCTTCGTGATAGGCGGTGTTGCGCTTTTCCGCGTCGCTCAGGATCATGGACTTCCGTTCCGCGCCCATCAGGATTTTGTCCTTGGCCAGTTCGAAATCAATCATCATGACCACTTTGCGGTTCTGCCGTGCGGCATTCAGCGCCGCTTCGTTGACCAGGTTGGCCAAGTCCGCGCCCGCCAGACCGGGTGTCCCGCGGGCCAGCACCGAAAGATCCACATTCTCGCCCAACGGAATTTTCTTGGTGTGCACCCGCAGAATCGCCTCGCGACCCTGTACGTCGGGACGGCCCACCACCACGCGGCGGTCGAAACGGCCCGGCCGGAGCAATGCGGGGTCCAGCACGTCGGGACGGTTGGTGGCAGCTACCAGGATCACGCCTTCGTTGGACTCAAAGCCATCCATTTCCACGAGCAATTGATTCAGCGTCTGTTCGCGCTCATCGTGTCCACCGCCGAGTCCTGCGCCGCGATGGCGGCCCACGGCGTCGATTTCGTCGATGAAGATGATGCACGGGGCATTCTTCTTACCCTGCTCGAACAGGTCGCGCACACGGCTGGCGCCGACGCCTACGAACATTTCCACGAAGTCTGAACCGGAGATCGAGAAGAACGGTACACTGGCTTCCCCGGCAATGGCGCGGGCCAACAGCGTCTTGCCTGTTCCGGGAGGCCCGATCAGCAGCACGCCTTTGGGAATGCGTCCGCCCAGTTTCTGGAATTTCTGCGGCTCGCGGAGGAACTCGATGATCTCCTGCAGCTCTTCCTTGGCCTCTTCCACGCCCGCCACGTCCTTGAACGTGACCTTCTTCTGCTGGGACGAGTGGAGGCGCGCGCGGCTCTTGCCGAAGCTCAGCGCCTTGTTCCCGCCGCTTTGCATCTGGCGCATCATGAAGATCCAGAAGGCGATCAGTACGATGAACGGCGAGGCGTTCAGCAGGATCGAAATCCAACTCCCGGCGCTCTGGTCTTTCACCGTGGTGGCCACGCCATTGGCATCCAGTTTGTCGTAGATGGTGGGATAGTTGGTGGGAATGGTGGTGTGATAGCTGGCGCCGCCGGCCATTTCGCCATGCACGTCGCTGCCGTTGATCGTGGCCGTTTTAACCTGCTTGTCCTGCACCTTGGCCATGAATTCAGTGAAGGTGAACTCCGCCTCTTTGCGGCCCTGACTGTTATGAACTACCAGAAACAGCAGTCCCGCCACGCAAAACAGAATCACCCAAAATATGATTGTCTTGATATTAGAATTCACGAAACCTCCGTACCGGCCCTACTTGCATAGACGCCGTTGCTTGTAATCCAGATTCCAATTTCCTTCAGCCAGCGTCAGATTCCCGAATTTGCAGAACCACGGTGCTGCTGGAATTTGCCGCAGCCTGCGAGGACGGTCCGAAGCGGCGCGCCCATACAATCGCGGAGCCATCCCAGAGAACGGGCCAGCCGCGCCGCTCCCACAATGGAATACGCGCGCGGTGGAATAGGGTCTTGATCTTTTCTGTCCCGCTGCTCCCCAAAGGTTGATACCGATCCCCCGGCGCCCAGCTCCGAAATTCGAGCGGACTGGACACACGATGCCAGTCTAACCAACCCATCCCACAATTATATACGGAATCCGGCCCCTCGAAAGTTTCCCTTCTTTCAATCAGTTCCAGGGAAAGAGCGGTGCCGGTTCCGGGCAGGCGGACGATTCCGGGAACCGCGGCGGGCAGGCGGTATGGCGCGGCCGAGTCATGGCCGGATAGCCGGATCCACTCGAAGGATCGGACCACCTCCAGCCCCGGAACCGATACATGGCCATGACCTTGCGGGCGTCGAGCCATGGCGAGCACGGCCTCCACGTGGCGGAAATCGATGCCGCGCAGGTCGCCCTTGGCCTGTTCGATGGCCCGGCGGATCAGGCGGCGGGCGGCGGCTTCGGGCAAATGGTCCAGGCAGAGCAGGACGGCGCCGGCTTTTTGGAGCAGGCGGCCGGGCGCCAGGCGGTCCAGTTCCGCCTCCCAGTAGGCCTCTTCGCCCTGAGCCCAGACAGCGGTGTGGGCCAGGGTTTCGGCGATGGCCGGATTCCACTCGCGGGCCAGGAGCGGCATGAGGCTGTGACGGATCTGATTGCGGGCGAATCGTAGGCTGGCGTTGGTCGAATCCTCGCGCCACGGGATGGCGCGCTGGCGTAGATACTGCTCGACATCGGCACGGTCGAGCTCGATCAGGGGGCGGATCAGGCCGTCGCTGGTGACTGGCCGGATACCGGAGAGTCCCGCGCTGCCTGAGCCTCGCAGAAATCGAAACAGCACGGTCTCCGCCTGATCGGATCGCGTGTGACCGACGGCCACGCGGTCCACGACGCCGGCGGCGATTGCCTCCTTGAAGAAGGCGAGGCGGGCCTGCCGGGCGGCTTGTTCGAGATTTCCGGCAATCGCGGAGAAGTCGACATCCCGGATGGTTGCCGGAAATCCGAGGCCGCGGACGAATTCGGCGTCCTGATCGGACTCCGCGCCGCGGAGATGATGATTCAAATGAAGGATGTGGACCGGGTAGGCGAGGGAGGCCAGGATATGGAGCAGGCAGACGGAGTCGGCGCCGCCGGAAACGGCTACGGCCACCCGGTCGCCGGGTCGGAGCATGGCGTAGCGGGCGATGGTGGCGGCAACGCGCTGGAGCAGGTCTGTCAACGAACGCTATTGTAGCGGGGGAGCGGGGGGGGCGGTGGTTTGGAGATCGATCTTATCGCGGGGCGGAGAGGGAGAAGGAGTTCAGCGACGAGTCCCGATTGGCTGGGTTTTGAGGGCACGCGAAGTGGAGCGCGAGGGAGGCTTTCATCGCGGAGTCGCTGAGGAGCGGAGGAAGACGCGGAGAGGGAGGGCAAGTTGCCTATCCGATCACGGTCCGGAGCGCTTCGGCCAGGGCTTCCTGCTTCTCCGCCTCCAGCTTGCGCCCGCCCGCCGTCACGTAGAAGACGTCGATCGCCTTATGCGCTTCGGTGTCGATGAGGACCACTTCGATATTCGCCCCGCTGGCTGAGATTGCGGACGCCAGGTCGTAGAGCAGCCCGGGCCGATCCTCCGCCACAATCTCGATCAGCGTCGCCGCCGTGCTGGCATCGGAGTTCATGTTCACGCGGGCCGGAATGCGGGCCTTGCGGCTGGGCAGTACGGGCTTGGGCCGGTTTTTCAGCAACTCCCGCACGTCCAGCTTTCCGGCCACCGCCTTCTCCGCCACAGAGCGCAGCCGGTCCACTTCGGTGGGATTCAGGTCCAGCGTGCGCATGGGATCGGCGAACGTGAACGTGTCCAGCACGAGCCCGCGGCGGTTGGCGAAAGCCTCGGCCTTGAGAATATTCATGCCGAAACTGGACAGGGTGCCCGCCGCCGAGGCGAAGAGTCCCGGATGATCCCCGGCCACCAGCGTCAGTTGCCACGCCGATTCGAGGCGCCGCAGGTCCAGCCCCACACCGCGCTTGCGGCTCTTCTCTTCCAGGGCCATGTGTTCGGCGATTTCCGTTTCGCCGTGCGTACGCAGGTAGCGGGTCGGGAAGCCCTCGAGGAAGGCGATCCGCTCCGGCGATCCGGTGGGCAGCGTCTCAATGCGCTCGGCCTGCAATTCGCGTGTCAGCTCGTTGTACACCATCAGGTAGAGCTGCCACAGCTGCTCGGCGCGCCACGGGGTCATGGCGGTGGGATTGACGGCGCTGATGTCGGCGTACGTCACCAGCGTGAGCGCCTTCAGCCGCTCCACGGTTTCCACACGGTGAGCCACATCGAGAATGGTCTGCGGATCGAAGACATCCCGCGACTGCATGGCGCCGGAGAGTTCCAGGTGGCGCCGGATCAGGAACAGCACGGTGTCCACGTCCTGTTGCGGCATGTGGATGCGGGCCAGCGCGGCTTGGGCGGTATCTACCGAGGCCTGCGCGTGGCCTTGCTCGGGGATGGGGTCTGCGCCCTTGCCTACGTCGTGAAACAGGAGCGCGAGAAGCAGCAGGCCCGGCTGTTTGACTTCGGCCAGCAGGTCGCCGTAAAACTTCTGCGGAGCCTCTTCGGTGCCGCGCAGACCCCAGAGATTCTGCATGGTGACCAGGGTGTGCTCGTCCACCGTGTAGCGATGGTAGAAGTCGCGGATCACCAGGCACTCGATCTGATTCAGTTCCGGAAACAGCGCGGCCAGTACGCCCGTCTCCTGCATGCAGCGGGCGGCCAGCGGGGCATAAGGGAGCGAGAAGATTTCGAGCAGGAGCGCCGCCAGTCCAGGACACTCGGCGAACTGGCCGCGCAGGCGAGTGACGCGCGATTCCATGCGCTGCTCGGCCTCGAAGGAAGGGCGGATGCCGTGCCGCGCGACGAATTCGAACAGGCGCAGGACCAGTTCCGGCTCGACGTCGATGCGCTGGGGCGCGCGGAAATGGGCCCTTTCCCGATGAACGCTGAAATCCTGATTGGCCACTCGCGAGCGCCAGTCGCGGAACTGGGAGAACAGAGAGCTGGAGAGCGCTTCGTGATTCTCGAGTTCGCGGGCCGCGGCCCGGTGGATGGTGCGCGCGTGGCGGTAGTAGTCGCGCATCCAGCGCGCCGGGTCGGCATGCTGCCATTTCTCGCTGATGGCGTCCTGGGCTTCGAAGCTGAGGATGTTGGCATCGCGCGCGTACAGGCAATGCAGATAGCAGCGCAGGCGCGCCATGAAGCGAAACGCCATTTTCAGTTCGGGCGGCGGGTCGCTGGCGCCATCGCGCAGTTGCTCCAGCCAGCAGACCAACTGGAAGTCGCGCAGTCCGCCGGGCGTCTCCTTGACGTTGGGCTCCAGGTGATAGAAGGTGTTGCCGAACTTCGAGTAGCGCTCGCGAGTCAGGCGCGCGAGATTGCGGATCAGGTCGTCGCGGCTGGCATGCAGGAAGCGCGGCAGTTTCTCCGCCATGCCCGCGTAGAGGGTACGGTTGCCGCCGAGGTACCGCTGATCCAGCAGGCTGATATTCAGCTCTGTATTCTGCTCGTGTACCTCGGTACACTCCGCCGGGGTGCGGACGGACTGGCTGACCCGCAGGCCGGAATCCCACAGCCGCTGGAGAAAGGCCGAGATCGCTTCTTTGCGCTCCTGCGCCACGCGCTCGGAGGAGAAGAGCAGCAGCAGGTCGACGTCGGAGTAGGGGAAGAGTTGGCGGCGTCCGTAGCCACCGACGGCCAGCAGGGCCAAGTCGGTGGGCGCGGCCGGAAACAACAGTTCGGAGGCTGCCTGCAGGACGCAGCGGTCTACTTCGGCCGTCCGTTCGGCAAGCGCGGTAAGGGCGTCGCCTGATTCCAGGAAGTTCTGTTCGACCGGGGAGAGTTTAGAGAGCCGATTCCCCACGGTCGTCATTGCGGATTCGAATGGCCTCGGCCACGTCATACACGAAAATCTTTCCGTCGCCGATTTTTCCCGTGCGCGCGGCGGCGGCCAGCGCCTGAATCACTTCCTGGGAGCGGCTGTCCGGCACCACCAGTTCCACTTTCACCTTCGGGAGCAGGTCCACATTGTATTCCTGGCCGCGATAGACCTCTTTGTGACCCTTCTGGCGTCCGTGACCGCGGACCTCCGCAATCGTCATCCCGTCGATGCCGATCGCCTTGAGCGCCTCTTTCACTTCGTCGAGCTTGAACGGCTGGATGATGGCTTCGATTTTCTTCATGGCTTTATCCTAACGGGTGGCGGCTACGATTCGAAGATGTATCCCTCTTCGCCGTGCATGCTCAGGTCGAGACCGTCGATTTCCTCCTGCTTGCTGACGCGCAGTCCCACGGTCATGTCGCAGATCTTCAGGATGATGAGTGTGCCCACAATCGCCAGGATCCAGGCGATGGCGCAGCCCATGAGTTGGTTTAGCACCTGTCCGCCGTTGCCGTCCACGAGGCCCAGGGGCATCACCTTGCCGGCCGGATTCTTCAGCGAATCGTTCACCACGCTCGTGGCGAAGACACCGGTGAGGATCGCGCCCAGGGTGCCGCCCGAACCGTGTACGCCGAAAGCGTCCAACGAATCGTCATAGCCGAAGCGGGCTTTCACCATGACCACCATCAGGTAGCAGACAATGCCGGCGCACAGCCCGATGAGCAGCGCCGGGAACGGCTGTACGAAGCCGGATGCCGGGGTGATTGCGACCAACCCCGCCACTGCCCCGGAAATTCCGCCCAGCACGCTGGGCTTTCCGTTGTGGATCCACTCCGCGCCCAGCCAGCCCAATGCCGCGGCGGCGGCTCCGAAGTGCGTAGCCACGAAGGCGCTGGTGGCCAATCCGGAAGCGGCCAGTGCGCTGCCGGCGTTGAAGCCGAACCAGCCCACCCACAGCAGACAAGCGCCGATGAAGCTCAAGACCAGGCTATGCGGCTTGATGGGAGTGGCCGGGTAGCCCAGCCGTTTTCCCATATACAGCGCGCACACCAGCGCCGAGACGCCGGAAGTAATATGGACCACGGTGCCGCCGGCGAAATCCAAGCAGGGAATCCTGCCGCCGGAGAATGCGTTCAACAGTCCGCCCTTGCCCCAGACCATGTGCGCCATGGGGAAGTACACGATCAGGGTCCACAGCACCGTGAAGAGCAGCATCGCGCTGAACTTCATGCGCTCGGCAAAGGCTCCGGAGATGAGCGCGGGGGTGATGATCGCGAACATGAGCTGGTAGACCATGAAAGTCTGCTGCGGGATCGTGCCGGCATAATCGGGATTGGGCGCGGCACCCACGTTATTCAGGAAGGCGAAGTGCATGTCGCCGATGAAAGGCCCCGAGCCGCCGAACGCCAGGCTGTAGCCCACCACGGCCCAGATCACAGTCACCACGGCCATGAGGATGAAGCTCTGCATCATGGTGGCGAGCACGTTTTTGCGCCGCACCAAGCCGCCGTAGAACAGGGCCAGTCCGGGACCGGTCATCATCAGCACCAGCGCCGAGCTCACCAGCATCCAGGCATTGTCGCCGGCGCTTTGCGCGGACTTGGCAGCGGCTTCCACGGCCGCCAGCCGGGCCTGAACATCAGGAACCCCCTGGGCCAGCAGCGCCGCCGGAAAAGAGAGTACTGCCAATGCAATTAACCGAGCCAAGTGTCTCATTGTGGGAACCATCTCAAACGAACGATTAAACCATTGTTGTACAGGGGTTTCCCGGCACCAAGACGGAACTTTCTATGGCCGGGATTGGAATTTTTTATCAGACGGTAGCTCTAAATAAACCCACAGGCAGACGGCTCGATCCGCTACAATTCGAGGAAATACCTACGCCACCATGGCTACCGTCCTCGTCAAGTCACCATCCATCGACCCGCGCTTTGCTTGTTATCAGCTGGCCATTCGGGAGTCCAAGATTCACCGCCGCGGAGTCTACGCTCTGGAACCGATTCCGGCCCGCCGCAAGGTGATCGAATACACCGGGGAGCGCATCAGCCGCAAGGAAACCAAGCGCCGCGGCACCGGCACGCTCACCTATCTTTTCACGCTGGACGATTACTGGACGCTCGATGGAGCCTTCGGAGGCAGCGGCGCCGAGATCATCAACCATAGCTGCGAGCCGAACCTGTACAGTTGTATCTTCAAAGGTCACATACTGTATATGAGTAAGCGGGCCATCCGGCGGGGCGAAGAGCTTACGGTGGACTATCGCTTCAGCGACAAAATCGGCACCGTCCGCTGCCGGTGCGGGGCCAAGAAATGCCGCGGCACGATCAATCTTAAGTAGGAAGTTCCTGCCATGAAACGTCTTTTTGGAATCAGCTGCGCCACCTGCCTGGCGATTGTCGCGGCCGCGCAAACCGCTCCGGTTTTGCAACAGATTACCGGTCACCTGACCGCCGATGCGCTGAAGGCGGACGTCTCCTTTCTGGCGTCGGACGTGCTGCAGGGTCGCGGCACGCCTTCGCCCGGGCTGGACATCGCGGCCGAGTTTATCGCCTCGCAGTTCCGGCGCGCCGGTCTGGAGCCGGCCGGCGACGATGGCTATTTTCAGACCGCGCTCTTTTCGCAGGTAGCCCCCAGTATGGACGGCCTCGAACTGACCGTGACCGCCGGCGGCCAGACACTGAAGGCCGATCGGGCCGCACTCACGCTCCAGGAGGCTGCGGCGCTCGATCTGAAAAGCGCCGGCGCAGTCAAAGTGACGTTGAGTGACGCGGCGGCCCTCGACAGCCTGACGGCCGATCAGGTGCGCGGCAAGGTGCTGTTCGTCGAGATTCCGGATGCTCCGGCAGGCGCCGGTGGCCGCGGTGGCATGATGGCCCAGCGCGGCATTCCCGCCGCTGCCGCCAAACTGCAGCCGGCGCTGGTGGTGATTCTGCGTGCCGCCGCCGGAGCGGGTGGCGGCGGAGGCGGCCGTGGCGCGCGTTTGCGCGAAGCCGCCGCCGCGGGCAGCGCGACCGTACCCATTCTGGTGGTCTCCGACGCGCCCATCCGCACCGCGCTCGCCGCCGCTAAGCCGGGACCTGTCGAAGCCACCGTCTCCGCCCACATCGCTGCGCCGGTGGTGGAGCAGGTGAAACTCCGCAACGTCGTCGCCATCCTGCGCGGCTCCGACCCGGCGATGAAGGACACCTATGTTCTACTCACCGGCCATTACGACCATCTGGGAGTGCGCGGCACCGGTCCGGGCGATCACATCTTCAACGGCGCCAATGACGATGCCAGCGGCACGTCTTCGGTAATCGAAATCGGCGGCGCGTTGGCCGCGCTGCCGACGCGTCCGAAACGGAGCATCGTTTTCATCGCGTTGTTCGGCGAAGAGTTGGGCGATCTCGGCTCCGGCTATTACGCGCGCCATCCCATTTTCCCGCTGGCCCGCACCGTGGCCGACGTGAATCTGGAGCAGTTGGGACGCACCGACGAATCCAATGTCGGCACCAAACTCGCGCAGTTCAACCTGACGGGCTTCGACTTCACCAACATCGCGGGCGTGTTTCGCAAGGCCGGGGAGCAGACGGGCGTTCAGGTGGTGAAGGACGAAAAGAACAGCGACCCGTTCTTCACGCGCAGCGATAACGCCGCTTTCGCCAATGCCGGGGTACCCTCGACCACCCTCTCGGTAGCCTACGTGTATAGCGACTATCACGCCGTGGGCGATGAGTGGCCCAAACTCGATTACGAGAACATGGCGAAGGTGGATCGCACGATCGCGCTCGCAGCCCTGGATATCGCGAATACGACGGAGACTCCGCACTGGAACGCGGAAAATCCGAAGACCGAAGTGTTCGTGAAAGCGCGTGCGGCTTCTCTGGCGAAGTGATCTCCGCCGGCAGTCTGCCGTGAACCGCTTCAGTCTACGCGGCGGATTTGGGCGCCTACCTGCGCCAGTTTCGACTCGATTTTTTCGTAGCCGCGATCGATGTGGTAGACGCGGTCGATCACCGTCTCGCCCTTGGCTACCAGGGCCGCCAGCACCAGCGAGGCGCTGGCCCGGAGGTCTGACGCGATCACGCCCGCGCCGGTCAATTCGTGCTTGCCGGCCACGATGGCCTGCTTGCCGTCCAGCCGGATATTGGCACCCATGCGCGCCAGTTCCTGGGCATGCATGAAGCGATTTTCGAAGATGGTCTCCACGATAATCGCGATCCCGTCGGCCTGGGTCATCAGCGCCATGTACTGCGCCTGCAGATCGGTGGCGAAGCCCGGGTATTCTTCGGTGGACATATCGACGGAGCGCATGGCGCCGCCGCGCACGCGGAGGGTCGTGGGATCCGGCTGTGTCACCTCCACCCCGGCTTGTTGCAACTTAGACACGAGAGCGCCCAGATGGTCGGGGCAGCACTTGGTCACCAGCAGATCGCCGCCGGTGATGGCACCGGCAATCACGAAGGTCCCGGCCTCGATGCGGTCGGCGATGATGGTGTGCTCCGCACCGCGCAGCCGCTCGACGCCCTGAATGGTAATGGTGGAGGTCCCCGCGCCTTCAATGCGCGCACCCATCTTGGTCAGCAGATCTGCCAGGTCCACCACCTCAGGCTCGCGCGCCGCATTGCGCAGCACGGTCTCGCCCTTGGCGAGGACCGCGGCCATCATCAGGTCTTCCGTACCGGTGACGGTGATGCGGTCGAACTGCACGGTTGCACCGCGCAGACCGTCGGGGGCTTCGGCCTCGATATACCCGTAGGCCTGATTGATGCGCGCGCCCAACTGCTCCAGGCCGAAGATGTGCAGATTGATGGGTCGAGCGCCGATCGCGCAGCCGCCCGGCAAAGAGACGCGCGCCCGTCCGCTACGCGCCACCAGCGGGCCCAGCACGAGGCTGGAGGCGCGCATGGTCTTCACTAATTCGTACGGAGCTTCGGGAGAGGCGATGGTGGGCGTGTGCATCCGCACGGTCTCGCCATCCACCTCCATCTGGCTGCCGATATCCACCAGCAGGCGCTGCATGGTGCGGATATCACGCACTTTGGGAATGCGATGCAGGGTCACCGGCTCATCGGTGAGGAGCGCCGCGGCCAAGGCCGGCAGCGCCGAGTTCTTCGATCCATTAGTGGGGATTTCTCCCTTGAGGGCAGTTCCGCCCGTGATTACGAATTTATCCATGGCTGTCGATCGAAACCTATTCGGCCAGAGCTTGCGAAATCCGTCCGCCCGTTCCGGCCAGCCGCCGCTCGGCCTCTTCGCGGCTAAAGCCGGACTTGCCCATCAGAATCGCGGTGCGAACGCTGTTGCCGGAGGCGGCCAGCAACTCGCCGGACCGCGCGTAGGAGACCCCGGCCGCTTGCGACACAATGCGCTGCGCCCGGTCCAACAGCTTCGTATTCTTGGGCTGGACATTCACCATCAGGTTTCCGTAAACGTATCCCATACGGATGAACGCTGCGGTAGAGAGCATGTTCAATACCAGTTTCTGAGCGGTGCCGGATTTCAGGCGGGTGGAGCCGGCCACCACCTCCGGTCCCACGAGCGGCGTGATGGCGATATCCGCCGCGGCCGCCAGTTCCGAATCCGGCGTGCAACTGATTCCCACGGTGACTGCGCCGAGCCGGCGCGCCTCCTCGATGGCGCCCAGGACGTAGGGTGTACGGCCGCTGGCGGCGATCCCCACCAGCACGTCGCGGCCGGTGAAGCCGCGGGCCTGCAAATCGCTCCGGCCGATCGCCGGATCGTCCTCCGTGGTTTCGGTGGCGCGGCTCAAAGCGCCTTCGCCGCCGGCGATAATTCCCTGCACCATTTCAGGCGGCACGCTGAAGGTGGGAGGACACTCCGACGCATCCAGCACGCCGAGGCGTCCGCTGGTGCCTGCGCCGATATAAAAGAGATGACCGCCGGCCTGAAAAGCCGCCACAATGGCGTCCACCGCGCGGGCGATCGCGGGAATCTCGTGTTCCACCGCCTCGGCCACCTTGCGGTCCTCGCTATTCATGATGCGCAGAGCCTCTTCGGTGGGCAGCGCGTCGATGGACGCCGAAGCCGGGTTCGTCTGTTCTGTCAGGAGTTTTTCCAGCATGCCAATGCGCTTCTTCCAGACTACCGCGAAAAAATCGGTGAGCCCGATGCGCGGGAGGCCTCATTGGTTCTATCGGGACAGCTTAATACTCAACTCCTGGCCTTCGGCGAGTACCAGGGGATCCTGGAAGCGCACCGCTGCGCGATCCAGCGTATGCGGTACAGGACGGCCGGCTAGGGAGACCGAAAGCGCCTTCTTCGATCCTAACTCGACGATCTGCAGCGGCAGCGTGCCGTATAACGCCGAGATCGAGAGGCCATCCTCGCGCAGGGTGAAGGTGCCCCAACCAGCGCCGGTGGACCAGAAGGATTTCATGGTCGCTGCGCCGGTCCGCGGCGTAATCGCGAGGCGCTTCTCGGGACCGCGATAGCGCCAGCCGCTCAACAGGGGGATGGCCGTCCAGGCGGCCATGGCGCGGGCGTAATGGGGGCCGCATTCGCTTTCGTCCCACGGATTGCGCCGCTCGCCGTCGTAGCGTTTGCGGATGTTCTCGATACAGTCCACGCCCTCTTTCACCATGCCGTACGCCAGCATCAGCATGGCGGCGGAATACTCGAAGCCGGTCATCACTTCGGCGAAATAGGGGAAGGGCACCTGCGGACGCGTGCCCTTGCCGTAGTCGCAGATCACGAGCGCGGCCTCGTCGTTCAATGCGAAGGTGCGCTGGACGTTATCGTGGTGGGCCATGGTCCGCTTGTAGTTGTACTTGTAGATGGATTGGAGCGTCTTGTGGATGTGGTCGAGGCTCACCAGTGGGCCGAGTCCGGCATATTCGGCGGCATGCTGACCCACCAGTTGATCCACCAGGCAGCCATCGCCCAATTGGTAATCGGGATGGGCCGTGTCTTCCGACCCCATGCCGGCGATCAGTCCCTTGGCGATTTGGTCCTTCGCGACTCCGCGCACCTGCTGCACGTAGTATTCGCCATTGAATAAATGCTCGTCGATCCACTTCTGGCCCTGTTCGAAGAGTTTGCGATATTCGGCTGCGGCGGCAGTATCGCTCATGGCGCGCGCCATCTCCTCACCGGCGCGGAGGGCGGCCAGGTAGTAGATGCCGCACATGGGGTTTGGCCCGTAGAATTCCACGTCGTAGGTGTTGTGCTGCACGCCTTCGAAGACACCGTCACGGTCGGCATCCCAACCGCCGGGGACCCAGGCGAATTCGAGCGCCTTTTTGATCTCGGGCCACCACTTGCGAAGCCACTCGTTGTCGCCGGAAAGCTGCCAGTCGAAGTAGGCTTTCACGACCTGGCCCATTTGGCCATCGGCCGCCGCGGCGCCGCCGGTCTGATGTTCCAGGGGCAGATTCACGCGGATGGGCATTGCGCCATCCAACTTCGCCGAGAGTTCCAGATGGGTCTCGCGCATGGAGCGGGCCATGGCGGGGAACAGGTGGTGCGTGGTGGTTTCGTAATTCCAGACGTGGTCGCAATTGCCGTGGCAGCAGCCCGAGCCCTCCCAGCCGAAGAAGCGGCCGTCTTCCGTGCGGAAGCACGTGGTGGAGGCGAGCGTGGAGGCGTTGGCCATGGCCGCTTCTCTCACGGCCGGGGGCAGTGTGGTCTCGCGCATGGCGGTGAGGAACTGGCGCATGCGTTCTTCCAGTTCCGGGAGTTTCTGGGCGGCATATTGCGCGGCCTGCCAGGCGTCGCCGAAGCGGCGCGAGTAGTAATTGCCGATCACGGTTTCGCCGAAGCCGGTGTCGGAGTTCCAGCCCATGCGCGCCGGCGTGCGATTGGGAAAGTGCCAGGCCAGCAGGAAGGTGAACTCGGTCTCCGCACCGCCGGCGATGGTGCGCTGCAGGCACAGCGAGCCCACGCCGTTGTGGTCCGCCGGGTCGGGGCCGAGTTCGCCGTCTTTGGAAAAATCGTCCCAGTACAGAAGGGGACTGGTCCACCATTTCGCCTTGGGCCAGCCGCTCAGGTGACTGACGCGGCCTGCCGCAGGGTCCATAACACAAAGGGCGAAAGAGCCGGCGCGGGGGGCCGCGGCGTCCAGTGACGAGTTGTGCATGAAGAGGCCGGCCAGTCCGTCGGACGTTTTGAAATCGTTCACGCGCGTGGCGCCGGAGGCATTGGCTGCGCTGCCTTCGGCAATCACCGGATTATCGATGGCGAAAGAAATCGCGACCTTGGCCGGCGCTTTTCCGGGATTGCGCACGCGATAGCGCATCACGGCGACGGGCAGGCCGGAGCCTTCGACGTCCAGGGGGACGAAGGGCGAGAAGGCCTCCAGAGTCACGTCCACGGGCAGTTGAGGATCGTGGAAGGCTACGGTGGCCAGGGGATATTCGCCGGTGAACACGACGCTTTCGAGGCGGGACAGGCCGGGCGCGTTATCGGCGCCGAGTCCGCTGCGGCCTTCGAAGGGCGCCACAATGCGTCCCTCCAGCACGTGCGCCACGGGCTTGGCGTCGCCGGCTTGAACCCAGATGGCGGGGAAGGCATAGGTGGGGGACTTGCCCTTTTCCGAGCGATTGAATATTTCCCAATCGCGCAGTTGGCCGCGTCCGCCCAGCGCGATGGAACCCGCGCCCATGCCTCCCAAGGGAAACGCGATCATGCCCAACTTGCGGCCGGTGAAGCGGCGAGGATACGCGACGGAAGTCAGCCCGTCTTCGCACGGCACTGCGGTGGCGGCAGGAGCGGCAGGGCGCGCGGCGGTCTGCGCGTCGGCACTGGCGGCGGCTCCACTGGCCAAGGCCACGCTCTTCAGAAATCCACGGCGTCCCGGTTTCTTCATGGTGAAGTAATAACATAAAGGATCATGAGACGCACCGCCCTTCTCCTCTGCCTGGCCTTGACGGCTTGGGCGCAATCGGACGTGATTGTGATTCGGGGCGCGCGTGTGGTGGATGGGACCGGTTCCGCGGCCCGCAATCTGACGGTGGTGATTCGCGGCTCGCGCATCGAAACGGTGAGTACCGATGCGGCCGCGCCCGCCGGCGCCCGAATCATCGACGCCGCGGGACAGACGCTGATCCCCGGACTTTTCGACCTGCATACGCACCTCACGGCGTCGGCCGCCAACGGCGTATCGGGCGATTGGGGCAAGAATCTGAAGGCCTATCTGGCCTGCGGCATCACCACGGTGAACGACTATTCCACCAGCGCCGAGATGATCGCGCCCATGCACCGGCTGCTGGACAACGGCACGGTTCTTGGGCCGCACGTCAACATGGCGATCCGTCTGAGTACGCCCGGCGGGCATGGCACGGAGGCGGGTTGGGGCGACTTCATGACGTACGTGGCCGCTACTCCCGAACAGGCGCACTCGCAGATGCGGAGCGTGCTGGCGTATCGGCCGGACGTGATCAAAGTCTTCACCGACGGCTGGCGCTATGGTTCCGCGCCGGACCTTTCCAGCATGAATGAGGAGACTCTGGCGGCAATTGTCAGCGATGCGCATTCGGCGAAGATCAAAGTCTTCACGCACACAGTGACTCTGGCGGGCGCCAAGATCGCGGCGAGGGCAGGAGTCGATGTACTGGTGCACGGCATCGGCGATGCTCCCGTGGATGCCGAACTAATCGGGCTGCTGAAGGCGCACGGCACTTTCTACGTTTCCACGCTGGCCGTTTACGAATCGCACCAGTTGGGGAATTTGTCGGAACGCGTGCTGGCGCTGCTGGATCCAGCGTCTCGCGAGGCGACGGCGCGCGCTGCCGCTCCACGCACGGCACCGGCGGCACCCAATGAGGCTCGCCAGCGGCGCTGGCAGAATCTGCTGGCCAACGTGCATCGCCTGAATGAGGCCGGTGTTCCGGTGGCGGCGGGCACGGATGCAGGAATGGCCGGCACGTTCCACGGATTCGCCGCGCTGCACGAACTGGAATTGCTGGTGGAGGCAGGCATGACGCCGCTGCAGGCCATCTCCGCAGGCACCACGATGAGCGCTCGGGCGTTGGGTGTGGAAGATCAGCGCGGCGCCATTGCACCGGGGAAAGTGGCGGACCTGGTGTTGATCGATGGACGGCCCGACGAGAAGATCGCCGACATCGAAAAGACCCGCCGCGTCTTTCTGAACGGCATGGAATTCGATCCGCGCAAACTGGAGGCCGCGATTCAGGCGCCCGCGCAGACCGTGCTGCCGGCCCGCCGTGTGGCGGCGCTGATCGACGATATGGAGCGTACCGACGGGCATACGCAGATCGGCACTCTGCGCGTGAATGGCACCGATGCCGGGGTGGACCATTCCACCATGATGTTCCAGCCGATTGTGCGCGCCGGCGGAGACCACGCGCTGATGGTTCAGGCGCAGATGGCGGCGAAAGACAGGCCGTTTGTCCGCATGGAATTTCCGCTGACGCCCGGCGCTGTCGAACTGGCCGACCTGACGCAGTTCACCGGCCTTTCGTTCGATGCGCGCGGCGAGGGCGCCTATCGGTTGATCGTCAATAGCTACGGGGTGCGCGCGCCGGATCCGTACCTGGCGCCCTTCTCTGTCACGGGCGAGTGGCAGACCGTCCGCATTCCCTTCGCCAGTCTGCAGCGCCGCGCTGCCGATGCGGGAGCCTGGACGCGGAACGATGCGCGCTCGCTGCTCTTCGAGCTTTCCGCGGCCGCCGGTGCGGGCGCATGGCTCGAACTGGATAACGTCAAGTTGTATTAGCCGGCTACTCGTGCCGCAGGGCGACCATCGGGTCCACTCGCATGGCGCGGCGCGCCGGAATATAACAGGCGTATAACGCGATTCCGGCCAGCAGCAGGCTGACCAATCCGAAGGTCATCGGATCGGTAGTGGAAATGAGGAAGAGGATGCGCCCCGCCAGGCGGCTCACGGCCACCGCGCCAAGCAGACCCGTGGCAATTCCGGCGAAGACCAGGCGCACGCCCTGTCCCAGCACCAGTTTGGCAACGTCGCGGGGCTCGGCGCCCAGCGCCATCCGAATTCCAATCTCGCGTATTCGCTGGCTGGCTCCGTAGGACACCACGCCGTAGACGCCGATCACCGCCAGAATCAGCCCAAGCAGGCCCATGGCGCCGGCTTGCTGCGCGCCCATGCGAAACATCATAAAGCCCATGAAACCCTGCAGGGACTGATCCATGGTTTGCAGGTCGGCGATCGGGATGTCGGGATCGAGGCGGCGAATCTCCTGCTCCACGCGTCCGCGCAGGGCTTCCGGCGGCACCGCGGTGCGCACCTGAAGCACGCGCATAAAGAAAAAATGCTGCTCCAGCGGCAGATAGAAGTAGGGCAGAGGATTCTCGAAGACCACCAGATATTTACTGTCGCGGGCCACCCCCACGACCTGCCAGAGCGGACCGTCCGGTTCAATGCGAAATCGCTTGCCGAGCGCCTCTTCATTGGGCCAGAAGCGTGACGCCATAGTCTGGTTGACGATGGCCACTCGCGTCGCAGCTTCGGTGTCGGCATCCGTAAAGGCGCGCCCGCGCACAATCGGAATGCGCATCACATCGAAGTAATCGCGATCCACGGGATTCATTCCGGCCGTGGGCGGCTGCTCTCCCACCGGCAGCGGCTTACTTTCCAGATAGATTTTCTCGCCATCGTTGATGTAACCCAGCGGCGCGCTGAAGGCGAAGCTGGCGGCTTGCACACCGGGGACCTCGCGGATGCGGCGCTCCAGTTCGCGATAGAACTCCCTGGATCGCAGTTCGCTATAGCCTGCGTCGCGTGGGTTCATGCGGGCGTTCAGTACGTGATGCGGATCGAAGCCCAGGTTCATCCGCTGCGCCCGCTCCAGACTGCGTACAAAGAGCCCGGCGACAATCAGCAGGGTCAGCGACCCGGCCACCTGAGCCACCACCAGCAAGCTGCGGACCCGCTGTCTGCCTGCCCCACCGCTGCCGCGGGCGCCATCGTGCAGCACCGCGCCGGCATTCGTCTGCGATGCACGCAGGGCCGGCCAAGCGCCAATCGTGATGGCAGTAAAGACAGCGGCGCCCAGAGCATACGAAAAGACGCGCCAGTCGAAGCTGAAGTCCACTTTGATGGGAAGGCTTGTGCCTTGATCGATGGAGCCGATGAAGGCGTAGCTGGCCCATCTTCCCAAGCCCAGTCCAGCGGCGGCGCCCAGCAATGCCAGCAGTCCGCTTTCGGTGAGCATCTGTCGGACCAGGCGGCTGCGTCCGGAACCCAGTGCCGCGCGGATCGCCATCTCCCGCTGTCGCATGGCGGCGCGCACCAGCAGCAGGTTCGCCACATTCATGCAGGCCAACAATAGAACCAAGCCCGAAAGAATCAGCAGGAACGCCGTGATGAGCGGAATCTGCTCCGCAACGAAATGGACCGGGATGGGTCGGGCCAGACGCTCGGGAATCACGCGCAGTGTGATGCCCTTATCGGTGGCCGGGTACTGGCGCTCCAGTTGGCGGGTGATGACATCGACCGAACTCTGAGCTTCCGCCAGAGTTACGCCCGGCTTCATACGCGCCACCAGGGTGAGCGGACGCGCAGCGCGGTCAGCGTAAAACGCCGCGGCGTCGGTGAATCCTCGCAGCGTCAGGGCATTGAGCGGCAGGTAGCCATCCATCTCGGCGCCTGCGTAGAGACCGAGAAATTGCGGCGGCGCCACTCCAATTACGGTGGCCGTCAGGCCATCCATGCGGACTTGTTTGCCGACCACGCGCGGGTCGCCGGCGAATCGCCGCTGCCAGTAGGAATAGCCGAGCACGATGTTGGTGGGCGAGCCGCTCACTTCACCTTCGCCGGGGACGAACAGGCGGCCGGCGGCCGGTTGGAGGGCCATGGCGGAAAATGTATTGCCGCTGAGCACCTGGTAGGTGAAGGTGGTCACTTTTCCGTCGGAAGTCAAGCCGCCGATCAGCGTGTTGAAGGCAAATACGTCCGAAAAGCGGTTGCCCATGCGCCGCAGGTCCTGCAGCATCGAGAAGGAAAGCCGGTAAGCCAAGCCAGTCTCGTCGCCTTGGGTTTGGGCCGCCAAGACCACCAATTGCTCCGGCGACCGGGCAGGCAGCGGGCGGAGGAAGCCGTTGATGCAGCTGAAAATCGCAGTGTTCGCCCCGATACCCAGGGCGATGGTCAGAATGACGAGACCGGTGAATCCCGGGAGCTTCCGCAGTTGGCGCACTGCGTAGGCGAGATCCTGCAGCATGGAACTTTTCGGACCTCCTTGTAGTCTTACTCTAACGCAAGGTCAAAAGACGATGAATCGCGAGAGTCTTTGGCGGGCTTTGGTGCGCCACTTCTTCGGGCGCTTCTTCGACACAGAATCGCTTTCGCCGCAGGGAGAGCCTGAGGCCAATATCATTCAGACTTTGGGATTCCTGGCCGCGCCGGGCGGCTTCATCGTCCTGCTGTTTCAACTACTCACGTTTCGCGGCTGGAGTCTGGTGTTGATCCGCTGCTTCTTCGTTTCCTTTTCCATGATCATCATGGGTTTCATCGTGGTGTTTGAGTGGGACGCTCTGTTTCCCGATCGGCGCGATTATCAAGTGCTGACGCCGCTGCCGGTCTCGCTCTCCACGTTGTTCCTCACCAAGGCTCTGGCTCTGGGAATGTTTCTGGGTATGTTCCTGGTGGACGTGAATTTTTTCTCCATTCTGTTGTGGGGCGGTATCGACGGCGGCAAGGACCTGTTCGGCATCATGGCGGCGCACGTGGTGACGGTGGTGCTGAGCGGCCTCTTTGCGGCGCTGGCGATGGCCGCGGTGCAGGGGGTGCTGGTCACCGTGCTGCCGTCGGAGGTATTCCGGAAAGTTTCGATGGCATTGCAGACGCTGTTGATGGGAGGTCTGGTGATGCTGCTGTTCCTCTCGCCCATGATGGCCGAGAAATTCCAGGGTCTGATGCAGCGGCATAGTCCGCTGGTTTACTACTGGCCGGGATACTGGTTTGCCGGTTTTTACGAACTGCTCCGCCCGGCGGTGAAGAATCCCGAACTCCGCGAGTTAGGCCGGCTGGCGATGCGCGCGCTGGCGGGAGTCACTCTGATGTTTCTGGCGACTTATTTGCCTGGTTACCGGCGTCATGCGCGTAAAGTGCTGGAAGCTCCGCAGCCCAGTCCGAAGGGTCCGGGGAGGCTGAGCGGTGTTGCCTCCCGCCTGGTCGACCGGTACATTCTCAAGCACCCGCTGCAACACGCGGTTTTCCACTTCATCAATCAGACCATCACACGCAGTATGAAGCACCGCCTGTTTCTTGCGTCCTATGCTGGAGTGGGCGGCGCCATCGCCGTGTTGACGCTGGGCGGAGACCGGTCCAGTCCCCTGCGGCTGTCACTCACGCTTTCTTTCATACTGATTTCGGCGTTGCGCGCGGCTTTCAACTTCCCCTCGGAGCTGCGCGGCAATTGGGCCTTCCAGATCAGCGAAACCAATCACGCCCGCGAATATCTGGCGGCTATGCGGAAATGGGTCCTGATCTGCGCCGTCGCGCCGTTGTTTGCGCTGCTGGCACCGGTGGAGTTTGCGTTCTTCCCCTGGCCGGAGGCCCTGTTTTACCTGGTGTTCGGAGTCACTGTTTCCGTGCTGCTGATGGAACTGATGTTCTTCGGTTTTCGCAAGGTGCCGTTT
>DASZMZ010000227.1:0-10581 GCA_035551455.1 Candidatus Sulfopaludibacter sp. | reverse complement strand
CGTGGCGGGAAATATGTCTAAGTCCGTGCTGGAAGCCGGTTTGAAGATCGCGTCCATCCCCTCCGGCATGTTGCTCGGCGTGTTTCTCCTGGGAATCCTGACCCGCAAACCGCGCGAGGGAGCGGCCATGGTGGGAGTGGCATGCGGACTGGCGGTCATCCTCTATGTCTGCTTCGAAACTAAAATCGCCTTTACCTGGTATGTGCTCATCGGTACCACGGTGACCTTCTGTACTGCCCTGCTGGCCTCTCTGTTCGAGCCTCCGCTACCAACCCCAAAAAAGGATCCTTTGTAAATGGAAAATCAAACCGGCACCGAATTGAGGCGCGACCTGGGAACCTGGCCGGCGATGTCGATTGTGGTCGGCACCGTGATCGGCAGCGGCATTTTTCTGGTGCCGCGCACCATGATCCAACGGGTCGGCACGGTGGAAGCGGTCTTCGCCGTTTGGATTGTGGGCGGACTGCTCTCGCTAGCCGGCGCCCTCAGCTATGCCGAACTGGCGGCGGCCATTCCCGAAGCCGGCGGAGAGTACGCCTACCTGCGCGAAGCCTACGGCCCGATGTGGGGCTTCCTCTATAGCTGGACTCAGTTATGGGTTGCAAAAAGCGGCTCCATCGCCACTTTAGGGACTGGATTTTTTCTCTATTTAACGAATTTCTTTCCCTCCATGGACACGGTTTTGTATTCCATTCCGCTGCCCATCGGTCCTCACGGCGGTCCTCTGGAGATCCGCTCCGGCCAGCTTTTCGCCATCGTCCTGATTCTGCTGCTGGCCTGGTTGAACTACTACGGAGTGAAACTCGGAGGCAATGTGCAGGTGGCGGTTACGGCCGTGAAAGTGGGGCTTATCGGCTTTGTTATCATCGCCGGAATCGGGTTTGGACCGGCCCATGCACCTACCGTCGCTGCCGTCACTCCGCTGACTTTCAGCGGCTTCATCGCCGCCCTGGTGGCGGCTCTCTGGGCTTACGACGGCTGGAACAACGTGAGCATGGTCTCGAGTGAAATCCGCGATCCGCAGCGCAATCTGCCGCTGGCTTTAATCGGGGGAACCCTGGGCGTAATTGTCATCTATTTACTGGCGAATATCGCGTATTTCCACGTGATGACCCCGGCGGAGGTGGCCGGAGGCACGCGGGTAGCGGCCGATATGATGCGTAAAATAATGGACGGCTTCGGCGCCAATGCGGTTTCCATCGCCGCTATGATTAGCATCTTCGCCGCGCTGAACGGCTCGATTCTGTCCGGAGCGCGCGTCCCGTATGCGGCCGCGCGCCAGGGATTGTTCTTCCAAGCTGTTGGAAACGTGAGCCCAAAACACCATACACCGGGCGTTTCCATCATCGTCCTCACCTTGTGGGCCTGCCTGTTAGTCCTCTCGGGAAGGTACGACGACCTGTTCAATCTGGTGATTTTCGCCAGTTGGATTCTCTATGGGATGACTGCTGCTGCAGTAATCGTGTTGCGCAAAAAACAACCCGGGTTAGTTAGACCGTATAGAACTTTGGGATATCCGGTCGTACCATTACTGTTCGTTATTGGCGCGCTTATCTTACTAGTTTCCACGGCTATAGACAGACCTAGAGAATCCGGCATGGGAATTTGCCTGATACTGGCGGGCCTGCCTTTCTATTTTTATTGGAAAAAGCGCCGCCATTAACCCTTTTAGGCTATGGGTACTGGGATCGACAGGGTACTTTTTAGTCCCTAAAATCAATATATTCCCCTTGGTTGTCTTGAAAATAGGTTGGCATAAGGTCGAAAATCGAGGTGTATACTGGAATCATTAGAAAGATTCCTCAGATCGTCCGTTCTTAGTAGAAGCGGACGCCGGAAGAGGGTGGTAGTTATGGATGTCGCAAAGATCCTCGCAGAATTAAAAGCGGAACGGGAGCAGATTGAAGAAGCGATTCTCAGTCTGGAACGTCTGGCCCGTGGACGTTCGCGGGGCCGGGGCCGGCCGCCGTCTTGGATGGCTGAAGTAGACGCTCCCAAAAGGCGAGGCCGTCCGCCGGGCAGCAAAAATAAAGTGCAGACCGCGGATGCCGCTCCCAAAACGGCCGCGGTCGCATAAATCATAAGCAGGCGAAAGCGCCTGCCCTACTTTTCTAAAGTACGGCGGGCGCTTCGTCGAGTTTAATCTTCACGTCCATCGTACGGCCGTGGCGGTAAATCGTTAAATTCAGAGGATCGCCACCGCGCTTCTTGTCCATCACCTTCTGCAGCGCATCGCGCGTGGTTACCGGCTGTCCATCCACCGCCACAATCAAGTCCCCGCCCACCTGCAACTGATAAGCGCCGCCGACAATCACCACGTCATTCGGACCGTGCAACCCGGCCTGTTCCGCCGGCGAACCACGCTCCAGCCCGGTGATCAGCAAACCGCCTTTATTCGGCAAATCCAGCATCTCCGCCAAGTCGCCCGTCACCCAGACCTCCTTGATTCCCAGATAAGGCCGCGATATCCGGCCATGCTTCTGGAATTCGTCCAGCATGCTCTTGGCGCGATTAATGGGCATGGCAAATCCGATTCCGATATTGCCCTGCGGTCCGTAAATCGCCGTGTTGATGCCGATCACGTTGCCATGCGAATCGAGCAGCGGCCCGCCGCTGTTCCCCGGATTAATGGCCGCATCCGTCTGAATCATGCCTTCGAGCGCGCGACTGGTTTCCGACGTTTGAATGGTGCGATTGAGCGAACTGACAATCCCGGTGGTCAGCGTGCCTTCAAAACCGAAGGGATTGCCGATAGCCAGCACTTTCTGCCCCACCACCAGCACGTCGGAATCGCCCAGATGCATGGCCGGCAGCTTGCGGCCCGCTTCAATCCGAATCAGCGCCAGATCGTCGCGCGGATCTGTCCCGATGATTTTCGCCTTGAAAACTTTCTTATCGGCGAGGGTGACGGTCAACTGCGAACTGCCCTTCACCACGTGGTTATTGGTGAGGATCTCGCCATCTGCATTCAGGATGAAGCCGGAGCCGGTGCCCTCCGACGGATACACCTGCATGAAGAAATTCTCGCGATACACCACCGACGTGATATTCACCGTGGCTTCTCGCGCCGCCTTGTAGACATCGATGTTGTTCTGCTCATCGGTGGAAAAGCCGGATGCGGCCGATGCCGGCTCCGCCCAGGTGTGGGACCCAGCCTCCGACGGCAGCAGCCGGGACACATTCCAGTGGCCCACGCTCGTCACATAAAGGAATACCGCCACCAGAATCGCGGCCCACAAAAATGGTCTCAACGCTCTCATGATTCGATTCTCCGTAACGCTTCGTACACGGCGCAAGTCTGGCGCAGCGTATCCCCCTTTTCCGCGGATGTATCTATGACGAAGTCAGCGAACTTTAGTTTCTCCGCCAGCGCCATCTGCCGGCTCAGACGAGCCCTCACGTCGGCCTCCTGAGCCCCCGGACGCCGCAGCGCCCGCTCCACCTGCTGCTCTTCCCGGCAAGTGACCAGTACGATCTTGTCGAACCGCTTATAGCTGCCGGTCTCAATCAGAATCGCAGCCTCCACCACTGCGATGCCCCGCGGTTCACGCGCCGTAAACTCGCCGATCAATTCATCCTCGCGCCCTACTACGTAAGGATGCACCAGAGCGTTTAGCCGCGCCAGTTTCTCCGGATCGGCGAAAACCAGGCGCGCCAGAGCCGGCCGGTCAATCTGTCCGTCGCTGCCGACAATGGTTTCACCGAATTCCCGCACCACCCTGGAATACACATCCGCACCGGGCTCCAGCGCCTCGCGCCCCAACAGATCCGCCTGAATCAGCAGGCATCCGAAGCCGGCCAGCGCCTCACCCACAAAGGTCTTCCCGCAGGCCAGCCCGCCGGTGAGACCCACTCTCAGCATATCCCGGCTCGAGCTTCGGCCGACGCAACGGTATTGAACATCAGCATCGCAATCGTCAGCGGCCCCACGCCCCCGGGCACGGGAGTGTAATAAGACGCCAGTTCGGCCGCGTCCAGCGGATTGACATCGCCCACCAGCAGGTTGCCGCGCTTATCGAATGCCGCCAGCCGCTCTTCGGAATTGCGGAAGATGCGCGCCGCCTCCGCCCGGTTTTCCAGCCGATTGGTGCCCACGTCAATCACCACCGCGCCCGGCTTGATATAGTCGCGCGTCACCATGCAGGCGCGGCCAATGGCGGCCACCAGGATATCGGCCTCCCGGCAAACCGCGGGCAGGTCGGGCGTCTTGGAATGGCAAATGGTCACCGTGGCATGTTCGTGCAAGAGCAGCATGGCGACGGGCTTGCCCACAATGTCGCTGCGTCCCACCACCACGGCGCGCTTGCCGGCGATCGGAATCCGATACCGCTTCAGCAGTTCGATAATGCCCGCCGGCGTGCAGGCGCGCGGACCCGGCAGCGAGGCCACCAGGTTTCCGACATTGCAGGGATGGAAGCCGTCCACGTCTTTCTGCGGCGCCACGGCCAGCAGAATGCGTTTGGCATCCACCTGCTTCGGCAAGGGAAGTTGCACCAGGATGCCGTCGATATCGTGGCGCGCATTCAATTGCGAGACCGTCGCCAGCAAGTCCTCCGTGGTGATCGTGTCGGGAGGCGTAATCGATTCGGAAAAAATCCCCAGATCGTGACAGGCTTTGATTTTATTGCGAACGTAGATTTCGGAAGCCGGATTGTGGCCCACCAGCACGACGGCCAGTCCCGGCGGCCGTCCTTTGGCAGCCAGCGCCTCTACCCGCGGCTTCAATTCGCTCTTGATTTCATCGCGTATGCGGTTTCCGTCCAGAATTTGAGACATCCAATTTCAACGTTAGCGCAGAGCGGCCCGTTTTTGAAGCTCTGGCAAATCGGACAAATCTATCCGTATTTGCTAGAATCGGGGAATGTCCCACTTCGAGTGGAGTGACGAGCGCTCCATCCACCTGCCAGAGGTGGACGCGGAACACCGCACGCTTTATCGTTGCGCCATGGAATTGAACAGAGCCTTGTCGAAAGGCGTCAGAGTGCAGGTGATCGCGAAGTGGCGCGTCCTGCTGGCCGAAGCGGAAGATCACCTCCAGCATGAGGAGCGCCTGATGCGCGCCGCCCATTATTCGCTCTACGAATGGCATAAGGGCCAACACGATACCTTGCGCAAACGCGCCGCCGAGCACGAAAAGCGCATTCTTCTCGGCGAAGCCAAAGCCGGCAAGGAATTTCTCGAATTCCTGGGACGCTGGCTAGCCGATCATGTTGCTGTAGCCGATAACATGATGGGCGCGGCCCTCCGCAACCATCAGCGGTCGCACGCGGCCTAGTCTACGGAGCCGCGCACATCAGTAAGCTCGCCATTAGCGGGCGGCCTTCTCCGCTACGAAGAACGTTCGGCCTTCGCCTAATTGTCCGGCCATCCCCAAGTCGCCGGCGTCGTAGCAGAGAATCTCGTCGAAGCCCGCCTGCTCGAGCGCCGCGGAGACTTCCTTGCCCGTGTAGCAGCGCTCATAAATAGTGACGTCCGACCGCTGCCACAGGCCCGCCAGCAGACGGAACATGGTGATGGTGCAGCGCGCCTTCCGGCTGCGAAAATCGAAGCCCGACCCGGTGATGGTCAGCACGTGGTCGTCGCGCACCAGCGCGAACGCCTGCCCCCAATTCGTCTGGTAGGCATCCTCCAGCAGAATATCGAAGGCGAACAAGCCGCCGCGCTTCAGCGATGCGGCAACGTTGCGAAAGGCAGCCTGCAGATCCTTCACCGCCAGAATGTGATTGAGCGAATCGAAGGTGGAGACCGCCGCGTCGAACTGCTCCGGCAGACTGAAGCTGACCGCGTCGCCCACCCGGAAATCGCCCTTGGGCTGATTCTGGCGGGCGCAGCCCACCATCACCGGCGACTGGTCGATCCCCGTCACGGCGTAGCCGCGGTCCAGCAGGAGGCCGGCCAAATAGCCGGTGCCGCAGCAGACATCCAGAATCGCCGCGTGTTCGGGCAGCCGCGTCAGCCAGATTCGCTCCAGAATCGGGAAGGCCAGGGCGTGGAATTCCTCGTTCCAATACCGGTCGTAGAACCAGGCGAAATCGTCGTAGGCGGCCATCGCTTGGCCCAGCATGGCATACTACCGGCATGGCATACTAATGGGTTCATGAGAAAGTCAGCCGGAATGTGTTTGGCCGCCCTGTGCATGGCGGCGATGGGTTGCTCGTCGAGCGCGCCCGAAAAGAAAGTAGATGTCGCGAAGAATGAAACCGCGCCCGACGTGTTCAACGTCAACTTCGACACGTCGAAGGGCACGGTGATTGTGGAGGTCCATCGCGAGTGGGCGCCCAACGGCGTCGATCATTTCTATACGCTGGTGAAGACGGGCTTCTACGATGGCACCCGCTTCTACCGCGTGATCCGCGATTTTGTGGCGCAGTTCGGAATCAATGGCGATCCGAAAACCAACAGCCTGTGGGCCGGCGCGCCCATCCCCGACGATAAGGTCCGCCAGAGTAACGTGCGCGGTACGCTGACTTATGCAGCTACGCAGATGCCGAATTCGCGGAGCACCCAACTGTTCTTCAATCTGAGGACGAATGGCATGCTCGACGGCATGGGCTTTGCGCCGATCGGCCGCGTCACGCAGGGCATGGACATTGTGGACAGCTTCTTCAACAGCTACGGCGAGACCGCACAGGGCGGCGGTCAGGGGCCGGATCCGACACAAATCGAGACACAAGGAAATCAATATCTTGAATCACATTTTCCCCGTTTGGATTTCGTAAAAAAAGCTACGATTCAGTGATATATTTGTAGATGACTCTGCCCCGAAGCGAAGGGGACCAGAAAGTTACCAATACAGGGTCAAATTGGAACGACGCGGCCCGGCGGGTACAAAAACCCCGCCGGGTTTTTTTTTATGGCGTTGCGGGATGAGACCTCACCACGGAGACACGAAGGACACGGGGAAAAACACGGAGGGGGGACTTGGGTTCCGGGAACTCCTGCTACAAGGGCCTCTGCGATTTCTCCGCGCCTCCTTGGGAAGGTCTCACACTGCGGGATGAGACCTCAGCACGGAGACACGAAGGACACGGAGAAAAACACGGAGGGGGGAACTTGGGTTCCGGCAACTCGTGTTGCCAAGGGCCTCTGCGATTTCTCCGCGCCGTTTGGGGAGGTCTTACACTTCGAGTGAGTCTTCACCACGGACATCACGGACACCGAGAAAAACGCGGAGGCCTCCGTGCTTGCTCCGTGTCCTTCGTGCCTCCGTGGTGAGCTTCACACCGCCGTTTGTTTCGCTTCGTGAATTTCCTGGAGACTCCAGACTCGGATGGGGTCGCGCAGGCGGGCGGCTACGCCTTCGGCTGCGGCGCGGGCCCCGCTCATGGTTGTGATACACGGGACACGATAGGTCACCGCGCTGCGGCGAATCGCCTTTTCATCCAGGAATGCCGGGGCTCCGGTGGTGGTGTAGATCGCCAGTTGAATCGCGCCGCCCTTCAGCAGATCCACGACGTTGGGACGGCCCTCGTTCACCTTGAGCACCGTCTTGCAGGTGAGCCCGGCGGCGCGCAGCGCGGCAGCAGTCCCGCGCGTGGCCACCAGTTGGAAGCCCAGTCCGGCGAACTTGCGGGCCACGTCCACCGCCTCCCGCTTGTGATTGGCGTTGACGCTGATGAAGATGGTGCCCTTCTCCGGCAGCGGACTTCCGGCGCTGATCTGCGCCTTCAGAAACGCCTCCCCGAAGTTCATCCCGACGCCCATCACTTCGCCCGTCGAGCGCATCTCCGGACCCAGCGCCGGGTCCACGCCCGGGAATTTATTGAACGGGAAGACCGGCGATTTCACAAACACCTGCGGCACCGGCAGCACGCCGCTGGTGCGGCCGCCCGTCAGCGACGCGTAGTCCTTCAGCTTGCGGCCCCACATCAGACCCACCGCGATCTTGGGCAGCGGCACGCCCGTCGCCTTGCTGACATACGGCACCGTGCGCGACGCCCGCGGATTCACTTCCAGCACGTAGACCGTGCCGTTCTGAATGGCGTACTGCACATTCATCAGGCCGATCACGTGAAGCGCCTTGGCCAACCGCACCGTGTAATCCTCGATGGTGCGCAGCGTGGCCTCGGGCAGCGATTGCGGCGGCAGCACGCAGGAACTATCGCCCGAATGGACGCCCGCCTCTTCGATATGCTCCATGATGCCGGCGATCAGCACATCCTCGCCATCGCCCAGCGCGTCTACATCCACTTCGGTGGCGTCTTCCAGGAAGCGATCCACCAGCACCGGCCGCTCCTGCGAGAAGGTCACCGCCTCGCGCATGTACTGGCGCACCATCTCCTCGTCGTACGCAATCACCATGGCGCGGCCGCCCAGCACGTAGCTGGGCCGCACCAGCACCGGGTACCCGATGCGCCGGGCGATCTCGCAAGCCTCTTCCACGCTGGTGGCGGTGCCGTTTTGCGGACAGGGAATCTGCAACTCGTCCAGCAGTTTGCCGAACAGCTTGCGATCCTCCGCCAGATCGATATCGGCCGGATCGGTGCCGATGATCGGCACACCCAGCCGCTTCAGCGGCAGCGCGAGATTGAGCGGCGTCTGTCCGCCGAACTGCACAATCAGCCCGTCCGGCTTCTCGGTATCGCAGATGTTGAGGACGTTCTCCAACGTGAGCGGCTCGAAGTACAGCCGGTCGCTGGTATCGTAATCGGTCGAGACGGTCTCCGGATTGCAGTTGACCATGATGGACTCCACGCCCATCTCCTGCAGCGCGAAGGAGGCATGGCAGCAGCAGTAATCGAACTCAATTCCCTGGCCGATCCGGTTGGGACCGCTGCCCAGAATCATCACCTTCTTGCGATCCGTCGGGTCCGCCTCGCAGGCAGACTCGTAGTTGGAATACAGGTACGGCGTGAAGCTTTCGAACTCGGCGGCGCAGGTGTCCACGCGGCTGAACACCGCGGTCACGCCCAGTTGCTTACGGCGCGTCCGCACGTCGATCTCCGGCACGCCCCACGATTTCGCCATCTGCACGTCGGAAATGCCGAACCGCTTGGCGGCGCGGAAAGTCTGCTTCGTGGCGGCGTCCAGCGTAGTGGCGGCCAATTCGGCTTCCAGGTCCACCACTTCCTTCATCTGCTCCAGGAACCAGGGCTCGATGCTGGTCAACTCGTGGATGTCGGCCACGCTGTAGCCCACGGACAAGGCGAAGCGGATGTAGCCCAGCCGGTCGGGCGTCGGCGTGATCAGCTTATTGGGGATCAGCGCCTTATCGAATTTATCGGTGCCGAAGGCCTTGCCTGTTTCGAGGCTGCGCATCCCCTTCCAGAGAGCCTGTTTGAAGGTGCGGCCGATGGCCATAACCTCGCCCACGCTCTTCATCTGCGTGCCCAGAGTCGTGTCGGCGCCGGGAAATTTCTCGAAGGCCCACTTGGGAATCTTGGCGACTACGTAGTCGATGGTCGGCTCGAAACAGGCCGGCGTCTTCAGCGTGATGTCGTTGCGAATCTCGTCCAGGCGATAGCCCACGGCCAGCTTCGCCGCGATCTTGGCGATGGGGAAGCCCGTGGCTTTCGATGCCAGCGCGCTCGACCGCGAGACGCGCGGATTCATCTCGATGATCACCATCCGCCCGTTCTCCGGGTTGATGGCGAACTGCACGTTGGAGCCGCCCGTATCCACGCCAATCTCGCGCAGACAGCGCAGCGCGCCGTCGCGCATCATCTGGTATTCCCGATCCGTGAGCGTCTGCGCCGGGGCCACGGTGATGGAATCGCCGGTGTGCACGCCCATCGGGTCGAAATTCTCGATGGAGCAGATGATGATGCAATTGTCGGCCAGGTCGCGCATCACCTCGAGCTCGTATTCCTTCCAGCCGAGCGCGCTCTGTTCGATCAGCACTTCGTGGACGGGAGAGAGATCGATGCCGCGCTGCAGGATCTCTTCCAACTCTTCCTTGTTGTACGCGATGCCGCCGCCGGTGCCGCCCATGGTGAAACTGGGACGCAGAATGCAGGGGTAGCCGATCCGCTCGGCGAACCCGAGCCCGCCCGCCACGGTATTCACCAACTGCGAGAGCGGCGTCTCCAGGCCGATCTTCCGCATGGCGTCTTTGAACAGCAGGCGATCTTCGGCCTTCTTGATGGCGTCGATCTTGGCGCCGATCAGTTCCACGCCGTACTTATCCAGAATGCCGGCCTCGGCCAATTCCACGGCCAGGTTTAAACCGGTCTGTCCGCCCACCGTGGAGAGCAGCGCGTCGGGCCGCTCGCGGCGGATGATCTCTTCCAGATACGTGCGCGTCAACGGCTCGACATACGTCTTGTCGGCCAGTTCCGGATCCGTCATGATAGTGGCCGGATTGGAATTGACCAGGATCACCTCGAAGCCGTCGGCGCGCAACGCTTTGGCCGCCTGGGTACCGGAATAATCGAACTCGCAGGCCTGCCCGATGATGATGGGTCCCGACCCGATGATCAGGATTCGATGAAGGTCATTGCGTCTGGGCATCCGTTATTGTTTCCCGCTCATGAGTTTCACGAAATCGTCAAACAGGTAATGAGAATCGTGCGGCCCCGGCGCCGCCTCCGGGTGATACTGCACGCAGAACACCGGATGGTTGCGATGGCGGAAGCCTTCCAG
>DASZMZ010000226.1:0-6616 GCA_035551455.1 Candidatus Sulfopaludibacter sp. | reverse complement strand
GAGGAAACGCGGAGGAGTTTGGCAGGGTGCATTTGCAGCGATGGGATGACGACTCGATTACACTGATTGGGTGCTTGGCTTTAGTGTTGCTCTCCTATTCTTGATGCAGGGTGCGGCGGTTCCGAATGCGGCTCGGAGCGTGCATCTGCGATATGCGGCACCGGTTGGGACGGTGTTTTATAACGAATTGACGGTGCAGGAGACGGTGGCTAGCAGCTATTTTATGGCCTGCGGTTTCCGTCAGGGCTACTTTGGGATTCAGGATCGGGGACCGAACCGGTCGAAGGTGGTGCTGTTTTCGGTGTGGGATCCGGCGGACCGGAGTAGCCAAGTGGAAACGCTTTACCATGCCGACGACGTGACGGTGCGGCGGTTCGGCGGCGAGGGCACGGGGGGACAGAGCTTCTTCGATTACGACTGGAAGGTGGGACAGACGTACCGGTTCATGGTGCAGGCGTCGGTCGAAAGGGAGAAGACGGCCTTCGCGGCCTACTTTTTCGTGAATGAGACCGGCGCGTGGAAGCACCTGGTGACTTTCCGGACGACGACTGGGGGTGCTCCGCTATCCGGGTATTATTCCTTCATCGAGGATTTCCGGCGCGACGGCAAGAGTTTCCACGAACGGCGGCGCGCGCGCTTCGGCAATGGCTGGGTTCGGAAGTTGGACGGCGGCTGGCAGGAATTGACCGAGGCTAAATTCACGGGCGACCCCACGCCGGTGGATAACATCGACGCCGGGACCGACGGCACGGACTTTTACCTGGCCACGGGCGGCGACACGGTGAAGCACACCGAGTTGCAGGCGAACATCACGCGGAAACCCTCGGGCGTGCGGCCGCCTGCGCCGGTGGCCGCGAAGTACACGCTGTATACCTGCATGGTGCAATCGAAGGGGTATGTGGTGGGCGCCAAGCTGCCGCCGAGCGGCATCTTCGTGAAGCGCGAGGACGGTCCGTGGCATCACGCGGGCTTCAACCATCCCTTCATTTCGGCGGTGGATGCCGACCCGTCGGACCCGTCCATTGTGTATGTTGCGGCCGGGAATGGGCTGCTCCGCGTTACGGACGCTGGAGAGAAGTGGAAGATTCTGACGGGCAATGACGTGACCGAATTGCAGGACGTGGCGGTGGACCACAACGCGCCCGGGACCATTTACTTCAGCCACACGGCGGGGATCCGGGTGAGTCATGACCGCGGGGCGACGTGGCAGGATGCGAGCGCGGGTCTGCATCGCAAGTACACGGCGGCGCTGCGCGTGGATTCGCGGCGCAGCGGGGTGGTGCTGGCCGGCAACGAAGAAGGGATATTCCGCAGCGAGGACGCAGGCAAGAGTTGGAAGTTGGCCGGCGCGGCGGGCTTGCAGACGCTGCACCTGGAGCAATCGCCGCACGATCCCTGTTTCTGGCTGGCGGGCACGGAGGGCGGCGGACTGTTTGCGTCCAGCGATTGCGGCGTGAGCTTTGAGAGCGCGGGCAATCTGGGAGTGGGACACAACCTTTACGACATCGCATTCGACCCGAACTCGGCGAATCGGGTCGCGGTGGCGGGATGGGGTCCTGGCGTGGTGGTGTCGGAGGATCGGGGGAAGACGTGGGAACTGCGCAATAGCGGTCTGCCGGCGCCCAACGTGTGGAGTGTGGCCTTCGACCCGGAGCATGCCGGGCGGCTGTATGCCAGTGTCCACGAAGAAGCGCTTTACGTGTCGGACGATGCGGGGCGCACGTGGAGGAAGGACGGGCTGGAAGGGAGCGCGGTGTACCGGATGAGGTTCGTGGCGGAGGTGGCGCGGTGACGCGGCTTTTGGGCCTGCTGGTTCTGACCGCTCTTTCGTTGAGCGCACGCACGCCGGAGTTCGATGGGCGGGTCCGCACGGTGATTGAGGCTTACGCGCACCCGAAGACGGCGGGGCCGTTGGGCTACGCGAATATCGCGGCGAAGTTGTGGCTCCACGAGAATCCCGCGGAGTGTTCGCGGCGGCTGGAGGAATTGCTGGCGGCGGGACCGACCGGCGACATGTTCTGGATGTTCCCGATTACGGCGGTGGCGTATCTGGATCGCGGACAGTTGACGGGGTCGGCGCGGAAGGCGCTGCGCGATTCGTTTCGCACTTACATGCCGTACCGGGGGGACACGGAGAATCACTGGCTGCTGTATTACACGTCGCTTTACCTGATGGCGCAGATGTGGCCGGACCAGCCGGGCGAGCAGTGGTACACGGGGAAGAGTTCGGCGGAGAATCAGCGCGAGGCGGCGGATTGGATTGAGAAGTGGGTGCATCTGACGACGACGCGCGGACAGGGCGAGTATGACAGTCCGCATTACATGGGGCTGTATCTTCTGTCTATGTCGTATCTGGCGGAGTGGGCGACCGATCCGGCGATGAAGAAGCGGGCTGTGATGATGCTGGATTATCTGATTGCCGATTACGCGGCCGAGAACTTGGATGGGATTTATGTGGGCGCGCACTCGCGCGTGTATGACAACCAGGTGGTGGAGAAGTGGAACAACGTCTCGAGCGATTTCGGTTGGGTCTGGTTCAACGTGGGGCGTCCACTGGATCCGCCGGATGGCTACGTGATTTTCTACGCACTGGCGAGCGCCTATGAACCGCCGGAGATTTTGAAACAGATCGCCACGGACCGTTCCCAGCCGTATACGCACTACGAGCGGAAGCGGACGCGCAATCGCTGGCGATTTAACGACGAGTTACACGGTCCGGTGTATAAGACGACGTATGTGCGGCAGGAGTACGCAGTAAGTTCGGATCAGGGCGGGATTCTGCAGCCGATTCAGGAGCACTCGTGGGATGTGACGTGGAAGGTGGCGGATGCGCGCGGGGTGCAGAATACGTTGTTCAGCGTGCAGCCGCACTCATCGTTGTACGAGCTAGAGACGTACTTCACGTTTCCGCCCGATACGGGAATCTCGGGTGTGGTGAGTTCGAAGAAGAGCTACGATTCGCCGGACAAGTTCGTGGGCGGTTCGCCGTACGAGCAGCTTTTTCAGGAGGAGGACAGTCTGATTGCGCTCTACGACATCGCGCCGGGGGCACGATTTCCGCACATCAACGGCTTCTTTTCCAAGGATCTGGCGGAGGTGGTGGAAGACAAGTCGGGATGGATCTTCGCGCGCGGGGGCGATGCGCTGATCGCGTGCCGTCCGCTGCAGCCGTACTCGTGGCGTCCGATTGACGGCGGGGGGCGGCGGCTGATGAGTTCGTATTTGAAGAACGGAATGGTTGTGCAGGTGGCGGCTCGGTCGGAGTTCGCCGACATGGCGGCGTTTGAGAAGGCGATACTGGCGCTGCCGCTGGAGTTTCATCTGGAGGCTGCGCCGTCGGTAAGTTTCGAATCGCTGCGGCATAAGCGGTTGACGTTCACGTATGGCCAGACTCCGCGGGTGGACGGCGCGGCTTTAGATTATGGCCGGTGGCCGCTGTTCGGCGGACCGTTCGTGGAGGCGGCGGTGGATTCGGAACAGCTTGTGCTGAAGTACGGCGCCTCGCGGCGCACGCTGGATTTCCGCACGTTGACGGTGACCGACTCGCGGTAGGAACGGATTGGGCCGCGGATTCACCCTTTTCAGAATACGAAGCGGGCCTGCAATTGGAACATGCGGGGCGGATCGATATTGGCGAAGGCGGGGATGGCGGTGGAGGCCGTGCCGGAGGCTACGAACTGGCCGAAGGTCGAACTGGGTGTGCCGGTGTCGCCATAGATGGTCTGTCCGCGGCCCAGAAAGTTGCCGTGATTGAGCAGATTGAAACCTTCCATGCGGAGCAGGATGTGTGTGTGTTCGGAAAGCCGGATGCGCTCCTCAACGAAGAGGCCGACGTCCGAGGTGGGCGTGCCGCGGAAGGAGGATTTGCCGACGACCGCGCCGTTGATGACCGGGCGATCGTTATTTAGGCCGTCGCCATTGTTGTCAACGCCGGTGGTGGCGTTGAAGGGACGGGCAGAGGCCAGTTGGGTGAGGGTTCCGGCGGTGAGGTGGAACGGGAAATTGTAGCTGAAGGTGATGACGGCGCGATGGCGCTGATCGAGCACGCTGGGTCCGCGCTCGACTTCGCCGAGGCGGCTGATGATGCTTTCATTGGGGCTGATGCCGTTGCCGTCGGGTTCGGTGGTGTTGGTGGCATTGGACAGCGTGTAGCTGACTGATGCATACATGTGCGAGTTGCCGCGGTAGCTGAACTGCGTCTGGAGACCGTCGTAATCGCCGATACCGAGATTCATCAGCACGTTGACTTGGCGCACGCCGCCGTTGACGGGCAGGATGGGACGGGTGAGGTTGGCGGCGGCCACGGTGCGGACCTGGCCGGGAGCAGTGCGGTCGAATTCGGAAGGGGCGTTGAGGTCTACGGTGCGGTCGAGACCGGTCCAATGCTGGTGGACGTAGTCGGTACCGAGGAAGAGGCCTTTGGCTAACTCGCGTTCGCCGCCGATGGAGATCACCTGACTGCGCGGATTGACGAGTTTGTCGGGGTAGTTGGGCAGGAGGTCAAAATTCAGGCCGTACTTGGCGAACTGGGTTTCATAGAAGGAACGGCGGCCGGCCTGGATGGTGATATCGCGGGCGGGGAGTTCCGACGCGGGCAGAGTCTTGGGGTCGAAGGAGAGCGGCAGGCATGCGCCGGTGAGACAAGTGGGGAAGCCTAACTGGCCGGGGACGGCGGTGTAGGTGGTCAACCCATCGAGGCCGCCCACCAGGTAACTGGCCACGAGGTTGGACTGAATCTGGGTGTAATACATGCCGTAGCCGCCGCGGATGGAGGTACGGGAATCTCCGCCGGGATGCCAGCCGAAGCCGATGCGCGGGGCGAAGTCCTTGGTGGCGTCGGTGAGAGTCTGGCGGTCGTAGCGGAGGCCGACGTCGAGCGTGAGATCGCGGCGCACGTGGATGCTGTCCTGGACGAAGAAGGTGTAGAGCCACTGTTTGAGCAGGTAGTTGCTGATACCGAAATTGATGGGCTGCGAGTAGTTCTGGACATCGGCGAGGGTCAACTGATCGAAGGGGGCGGTGGTGGTGTTCTTGAAAGTGAAGGTGCCGAGTACGGCGGTGCCGGGTTCGCTGCCGAAGCCGCCGGAGGTGTGGTGGACGATGCTGGTGCCGACGCGCACATAGTGGCGGCCGCGCGACCACGACAGCGTATCGGAGAACTGCGCCTGATGGCCGAACAGATTGGAACTGCGCGATTGTCCGATAGTGAAGGGCACGGAACCGGAGCGGGTGTAGGCGGTGGAGAGAGACTGCGCGTCCCACTCAGTGACGGGGTCGCCATTGAGCCAGGAGAAGCGGGCCTCGTTGACGAGACCTGCGCCGATGGCGGCGGTTTCATTGACCTGGGTGGTCCAGGAACGGCGGGCGTAACGGCGGGCGACACTGGGTGCGTTTGTGCCGCCCACCGCATCCTGCGGGTTATCGTCGTGGAATCGATCGAGGTTGAACCGGAGCATGAGGGTCTGATTCTGAGTAAGTCTCTGATCGAGGCGTCCATCGGCGAGGGCCTGGCGATAGTGGCCGGTATAGGCAAGATCGCCATTTGCAGGCAAGAGGAAAGTCGGGAGCGTACTGGAGAGGAACGTGGTGCGATTCTGCTGCGTGTAATCGGTGGTGGCGAAGAAGAAGGTCTTGTCCTTGACGATAGCGCCGCCGAGGGAGACAGAGTATTGGGCCAGCGAATCCGGCACGTCCACGGGACTGATGGAGGTGAGCGTGGTGGGAGTGACGCAACTGGTGACCGAGGGGGGGCAGAAATTTTTGGTGGAGAAGGACTTGGCCTGCAGGTCGCCGGGACGGTTCATGTAGATGGCTTCGCCGTGCAGGACGTTGGTGCCGCCCTTGGTGACGATGTTCAATGCGGGTCCGGCGGTCCAGCCGAATTCGGCGGAGAAGGCATTGGAGAGCACCGACATTTCCTGAATGGCGCCGAGCGGGACGGCGGCGATCATGGTCTGGCGACCCCAGGCTTCGTCGTTATTGGCGCCATCGAGCGTGGTGGTGGTGGTGCGGCGGGAGCCTGCGCCGGTGACGACGTAGGTCTGGTTGACGAAGAGATCGCCGGTGCCTTTGGCGGGGCGGAAGGCCGAATTGAGGAGCGGCAGGGAGGAGGCTTTGCGGCCGAGGATGGGGGTCTCGTCGATCTGCGGACTATCGAGGGTGCGGCCAATGACGGGGTCGGCGCGCACGCCCTCGGCGGTGCCGTATACAGTGACGTCGCTCTTTGCGGAGCCGACGGTGAGCGTCACATGGAGGGTGGCGGTTTCGCCGGCGCGGAGATTGATGTCCTTGAGATCCTCGGTGCCGAAGCCGGCTTTGGAGACGGTGACGGTGTAGCTGCCGGTGAGAGAGAGCGCGGGGAAGGCGGCGGTGCCGTCGGCGGCGGTGACAGCGTCGCGGAGTGCGCCGGTGGCGGCATTGGTGACGGACACTTTGGCGTCTTTCACGACGGCCGCGGACTGGTCCACCACGAGCACGGCGATGGTGGCGGTATTGGGGGATTGGGCAAAGAGTGGGGCGGCGAGGGCTAGGAATAAGAACCGAGTCTTGGTGGTCATCAGGATTAAAGGGCCGATTTTATCTTACGGAGGGTATTTACTACCAAGGCTCGTAGCAG
>DASZMZ010000225.1:0-35230 GCA_035551455.1 Candidatus Sulfopaludibacter sp. | reverse complement strand
CAGTGTCTATTAGAGTCTTGATGTCACCGGCCGATAATGGCACACGCGAAACGCGGGCTTTCGCGGAAACATCAAGCCGCTCGTATTCATCTTTTGACATCTCACTCAACGTGTCAACGCTATAGCGCTTCGGGTATTGTCGCCGCCAAACTAGCGATGCCTTATTCTTTTCGCCGTCGAGGCGAAAAAACTCCGGGTGATCTTCGAAGACACGCTTCCAATGTTCTGCGCGCGATTTGTCAGCACTGATCCGGTCGGACCACCCCTCGAAGTCCATCTTGTAGAACTTATAGGTGGCCATCGTCTGGATTGCAGCAATCACGTCGCCAAGCCGGCCACTTGAGAGATAGGGCGAACTCATTCAGCGATGCTAGCACAGCAGGCCGCGCTTGAGTTCGATGTAGTTCTCGTCTTCTGCCATGGATCGAGCCGCCGTCGACGCGCCCCATGCCAGGAACTAGTCGAAGCAGTTCGATCGCGTGTTATTCGCGTCCCCGAACATCGTCACTGGTACAACTACTGCATGAGAGCCCGATTCCACTTTTTGGCCTGTTTGGGCGGCGGCGACGGTAGGCTTCTTAGAATGGCCCGCAGTTGCGCGGCTTCTGTGGGGTGATGTTGCTTAAGGTACGACACCTTGCCGCTCGCTTGTCGATACTGTTTCCCGTATCGTTGGGTTGTTGTCGCTGTAGCTGGCAACTGCTGGAGAGCCCGAACTTCGGATCGGATTTCCGATCGCTGATTCGGCGCTAGGGCGGTCTTTTCATTCACAACCAGTTTGGTCGCAACTTGTCGCTGGTTGGCCTGCGCAATAGTCTGCTTTTTGGGGTTTAGCCGGAGATTCTTTTTGCGAACCATTGCGTGTAGTTGAGTGATGATGTACGACATCACCTCATGCGTCATCTCGGTCCTCGTGGAGCACGAGATGTCGTCCATTAATCGGGTGTACCTAATTCCTCTCTCGTGGAAATCAGCAACCACTTGTGCTTCGATATCCCAGAAAACGAGGTTTGCAAGCAGGTCGCTCGTCTTTGTTCCTTGGGGAAGGCAGCCGTCCTTCGTGGTCAGTTTCGTAAGGATATCGGCGACGCTCGGAGGAAATCGGAAGAAGCGATGCCAGATGTTGAATACCACTCTTCGATTGACCGATGGAAAAAACTGCCTGACATCCACAGTAATAAGCGTCCCGGGCTTGACATGCTGCTCGGCATTAGCCTTCTGGCCCCGCCGGAAGACCGGATCTTTGACTCCGCCGTGCAGGTATACAGGATAATCCACACGTTCCAGAATCATCTTGCGAACACGAGCGTGGATACTCTTGAGCAGACCGAGCGCATCGTAACACGTGCGAACGCCTCCGCCATCCTTGGGTCTTAATATCACGCGGTAGCGCTGGTCCGCGGTCTGAGCAATTGCCTGAAGGTCTTCGACGGAATGTTTCAACATGCCTGCCAGCGTCCCCACGGTGCCGATGGGGTGCGAGCTAAAACATGTGGTCGGTGGTCGGCAGACGGAGCAGTTGGAGTGCGGCACGGCTGAGTTTCTCCTGCAATTCAGTGCTGATCCCCGTAAGCTCGTTTGGATCAGCAGCGAGAAAGATCAAGACATTTAGAGGCATGTTAAATGCATTCGCCAGCGTTTGCATCGAGCTCATAGAGGCGTCCCGTTGGTTGCGCTCGATCATGCTGAGGTGGGACACGGCGATTCCAGAGCGCTTGCTGAGTTCTCGCAAGGTCCAGCCCTTTTGGGATCGGCATAGTTTGATAGCTCGACCGATGTTCACACTTCTACCCTCTACGATGAAGATTTGTAAAAGTAGTTTGTCTGCACCTACGCTCCGAAGAACCTCCCAAACTCAACCGCAGCACCAATACAGGTTAGAAGGTCACTCAAGACTGCGAGCGCTTCCTTAGCTGCCTTGGCTACAGCTGCCGGGTCATCCTCAGTCGCACAGCGTTCCAACTTCGCTATCGCTTGGTCAAACGCTGCATTAATGCAGGAATCAGCATCACCTTGCATACTGTGCCGAACCTCTTTAAAAGCTTCGACACACTTCATCAGCTCTGTATTCTTCATCTTCGTTAACGGCGTCCTTGGCGCCCGTCGCTAACACCTCGGGCCGTCGTTAGTGGAAATGATACTGAAACAAACTACCCTACACGGAGCCGAATGAACCGTCGCACTACTGACGGTGTCGGGACGCGAATAATACGCGAGCGCTGTCGCTGCGTTTACTCCCTGGCGTGTTCGATAGGCCCTTTCGAGCCGTGGCCGGAATAAGCTTCCGGACCGCATTGGATACGACCCAAGAAAAGAATCAAGCTGTCAAAGAGCAATCCAATCGCCTCCGATTGGCCACCTCCAGTATCCGCCGGGTAGGCTTGTGCTGTCAAGAAGAAATTTCACTCATAGTGAACACAACGCAAGTCACATGTCGGCGATATTAGGTCATGTGGGACATACAGATCAATAAGTTGGGGTGTGGTAGTACAGCCAAAAAGGAAACGAAGCCGCAAACGCCAACCTGCTCAGCGTCCCGATCAACCCAAAGGGCCTCGATTACTCCCCTTAAACGCGTTTGCGTCACGCTACGCGCTCGCTTCGGTGTATCGTCCCCGAACCAGCGGAAGGGCAAATTGGGGAATCCCTCAGATCGAAAGGCCGGGATCGCCCTCAATGACCTGCTGGCGCAGCAAAGGCCGCTCGCCGGGTTTCCAGAGCGATGCCGTGTGGACCACCCGGTAGCGAAGAGGACCGCCATCGGGACGATCGCTGCGCGTGATCGGGCGTGGGATGCAGACGAACTCGGTCCGCATTTCATCGCCGGTGAGCCGCACCGTCGCATAGCCGTGACCGCCCATATCCACGAATTCCAGGTGCGGGGAAAGTTTCGGATTGGAAACGGCGTGAGCGCGCTTCAGGTCGAAACTCCTGGCATATTCGAGGCACGAGCGGACGCCGTGCTTGAGGAGCATGTTGTAGGTCCATTCGGGCTTACCCTCTGGCCGGTCGGCCAGGAACAGCGAACGGAGCGGATGACCCTTGGGAAGATTGTGCTCATAAGCCTCCATTGCGCCAGGGCTGGCCAGCGAGGCGCCGACGAAGCTGATCCCCACCGGCTCGAACTTGGCGGGTGGCAATCGCGAGGCGGCATAGCCCGCCCAAAAGCTGTGACGGTCGCCCGACACGATCGCGAACCCGGTGATCTTCGAATCGCGGACGAGGTCATAGATTTCGCCCCGCTCGTGGTAGGCGCTGCCATAATCGCCGCTGCCGATCTGCGCGAAGGTGCCGGCCGGCCACTTCCGCTTGGCCATTCCATCGGGAAGGTTCTCCGGGTCGGCCCGCAAATCGAGGGCCCCCTGCGAATTGCCCCAGATCTTCCACGTTGCCGTGGACCGGCGGAGCTGGTCCATAAACCATTTCCTCTGCTGGGTCCCGAGGATCGTGCGCGGCGGTGAATCCTTTCGAGGATTCGGGATGCTGATGTCGTCAAAGCTGAGTTCTGCGGGCGGTTTGCCGCCGTTGAAGGTGTGGCCGGCATCGAGCGCGATCATCGCCGGTTCAGAGAACATCCCGTTAAAAGCCGAATCGTAAATCTTGTCGACGCCCGCCGCATCGGTCGGGTCGTCGCCGCAGAAGCTGTGCTGGTCGGTGAGAATGAGATCGAGGTGGCGGCCGTAGCGGAAAGACCGATAGCCGATCAGGCTGTTGATGGCCTTCAGATTGTTGGGTTCGATCCCGAGGCCACTCGCGTCCCACTTATCGATCGGAACATTTTTCACCGCCACCGCGCCGAACGTGTCGAGCGATCCGCTGGGCGCCTTCACGCGTGCGGGAATATATTCGAACCATGCCTGGTTGGCGGCGACCTTGACGGTCTGGCCCGGCTGAGGAGGGCCGCCTGCCTGGACGATGCTCTGCCGGCCCTGCCAGGAGAATTCGTGATTGTCCCACATGGAGACGAACGGCCAACGAGCTCGCGCGTCTTGCAGGTCGGGATCGGCAAGGTAGCCCTTGTAGACGATGCGATAGCCCTCGACCGTTAGCGGGTAGTGGAATTTGCCGGTCTTGCCGCCATTGGGAATCCGGCCGACGTCGTAGATCGTGCGGTCGTACCGCGTCGGCTGCTCGTCGGGATATTGGACCACCTCATAAATGAAATCACCGAGGTGGAGAACGAAACCGAGTTGATCGGCGGGCGCCGCGCGCTGATCCTCAAAGATCATCCGGCGATAGGCGTTGAGCTTACCTTCATTCACGCTCTGGCAGCTGACAAAGGCGAAATTGACCGGCCGTGCATCGTTCACCGGCGGCGCGGTGATCGTCCGGCCCACGCGGCTACCGTTCCCCTCACCATCGGCGAAGCGGTACCAGTAGACGCGCGCAGGCTTGAGATGACCGACCAGCACGCGCGTCGTCCAGTCCGATTCCGCTGAGACGGGCGCGGACGCCTTTGCGACGACCCGCAGGAAAGCATCGTCCTCGGCAACCTCCACCGTGAGTACACGCCGGCCGCCCGACTCGAAGGGCCGTCGAGTCCACAGGATCACGCTGCTCGGATCGGGATCGCCGGACGCGACGCCCTCCGGATAAAGGTCGCGCCGCTCATGCCAGCCGGTGGTTGACGCTCGAGCCGATCCGCCCCACGCCAGCGAGGCTCCCATCGCCGCGGCCAAGTGAACGAACTCGCGTCGGTTGAGCGTCATCGTCTATCCCCCTCGCAATCTCTCCGCATGCCAGGCAACGTGATCGGGCATGAACTTCGAGCTTAAATAATTTTATAGACGTGGGCGTACCCCGGTTGGTCACGGAATGAGAGCTCGATGGCCGGCACTTCCGCGGATTGGGCGTTTTTCGTCAAGCAGCCCCCTCTTACCTACTGGTGGCCCGCGCGAAATACAATCATTTTGAACGATGCCCTACAGAAAAGTGGTTCTCAAACGCAGCCCGCTCTATGCCGTTATCTCGAGCAATGCCTCCTCGGAGATCAGGAGCACGGCTGGTAGTTAGCTGCCGTGGAGCAAAGTTCGGGCGAGATGGGTGAACATCTCGGGAACACCTTTGCCTGTGGCGGCGCTGGTAATAAAGGTAGCAAGGCTGTTTGCCGAAAGGGATTCCAGCGTCTCCCGCTTGATCTGCCATTCCGAATACAAGTCGAACTTGTTGACAGCCAAAGCGGTGGGTCGGCGGCCAATTTTGTCGTAGATGCGGTTGCGCAGGTCCAGTGCAGTATCGAGAGTCGGAGCGCGGCAGCCGTCGGCTACAATGATCAGGCCGTGTGCGCCTCGTACGTGTTTGAGGTCCATTCGAACGCCCTCTTCCTCACCCGCCGTATCCCACAGCATCATCATGACGTGATGTCCTTCGAGGGTGACGATTTTCTTGTCGATTTTAACTCCAACGGTCGTTAAGTATGAGGGCGAGAAGATGGAACTCACGAACCGTTGGACCAGGCTCGTCTTGCCGACGCCGGCTGCGCCGACGATACAGACTTTACGTTTCGCAGTTGAATGTCCGGCCTCTTCGTCTCCCCTCTGGGGAACCGATGTGGATGGCTGTACGACTTTGAGGATCTCCGTGGCGACCACTTCGAGACCGTTCTCGGTTGAGATCCCGAGCCGGTCCGCAAGTAGGGGCGAATATTGCAGAATCTCCGAGTGTCTCATTTCGTGCCAAACGGGGAGAATCACCTTGGAGCCTCCCGATTCTCGGGCAGCGAGGCCACTCAATTCCTGCTGCGGCCAATTCTTCGCAAAGAAGCTTTTGCTGAGAACGACCACGCCATAGCGGGAGCCGGCGAGTCCCTCATCGATTTTGCGGTGAAGGCTATCGCCCAAGAGCAGGGTTGTGTCGTCGTACCAGACGGAGAGTCCGCGAGCGGTCAGGATTCTCGTCAGCGGTTCGACTACATCTTTTTTGTCCTCGCTGGCGTGAGAGATGAAGACGTCCCACATATCGGTACAGGATACCAAGCAAGAAGGACCTGGTATATGCCGCTTCCGTCGACGTGTTTCGTCCGAGTGGCGCGTAAATCGACCGACTCAGACTACCCGCAATCGCGATTGGCGAGCGTTGCCCAGGCTTTCCTCTTGACGACCTTACTATGCAGTAGTAAGATCAGAAGCAACTGATGAAAAGGCCTAAACTCGCGAAGCTCGAACTTCGAATTCTGGAAGCGCTGTGGGCCCACGGAAAGGCCACGATGCGGGAGATTCAGGAGACCTTTCCAGAACCTCGCCCTGCCTACACCACCATCACGAACACGGTGTACCGGATGGAAGCCAAACGCGCCGTACGGCGAGTCAGGAAGATCGGAAACGCCGATATTTTCGAGCCGCTGATCGCCAAGGACGCCGCGCGGGAAGGGCTGCTCGACGAGATTTTGAGCTTTTTCGGCGGGCGGGCGCAACCCATGATGGCGCAGCTCATCGAGTCCGGCAAGCTGACGCTTGACGACATACGCGAGATGGAAAAGGCAGCAGCGGAAGCTGACCGCCAACGGAAGTCCGAAGGGAAACGGAAGTCGAAATGACCACATCTTCGATCGTCAATCATCTGTGGCAGTCATCCTGCTTCGCGCTATTGGCTGGACTGCTGGCATTCCTCCTGCGCAGGAATTCGCCACAGGTACGCTACTGGGTTTGGCTGGGCGCATCGCTGAAATTTCTCATCCCGTTCGCGTTGCTGGTCAGCCTCGGAAGCGTCGTTCCGCGTCCGGCTCAGCACCCGGTGCCGGTTACGGCTCCCGTTTTCCCGAACAGCCTCGTTCAAATTGCGCAACCGTTTTCGCTGGCTCCCAGACCAGCTATTTCCGTGCATACCGCACTCGATTGGGCGCCGGTCGCGATTGGGGTCGTGTGGCTCCTCGGGTTCTTGGCAATCATGCTGGCGCGATGCCGCAGTTGGCTGGAATTTCGAGTAGCACTGCGAATCAGCACGCCCATTGAACTCCCTATCCCGGTGCCGGCTCTGATCACGCCTGGCGCGGAGGAACCGGGCGTGGTGGGTTTTCTGCGCCCGGTCCTGGTTCTGCCGGCCAATTTTTTGGAGCACCTGAATCCCCGGCAGCTTGGCGCGATTCTCACGCACGAGCTTTGCCATGTGCGCCGCCGGGACAATCTCTTCGCCGGCGTGCACATGATGGTGGAAGCGATCTTCTGGTTCCATCCTCTGGTCTGGTGGATCGGCTCGCGCATGGTTGAGGAGCGCGAACTGGCATGTGACGAGGAAGTTCTGCGAATGGGCTGCGAACCATCGGACTACGTGGAAGGCATATTGAAGGTCTGCCGCTTGTACGTGGAATCTCCGTTACCCTGCATTTCAGGAGTCACGGGAGCGGATGTGAAGAGGCGTCTCCGTGCGATCCTTGCGGGGAGCGTTGCAGACGAGTTAAGCGCCGCGAGAAAGATAGCACTGACGGCGATCGGCGTGGCCGCTTTCGCGGCGCCCATCCTGATCGGAGTTCTGAACGCGCCTGCGATCCGCGCTCAAAGCGCGCCTGCGGCTGTGCCGAAATTCGAAGTAGTCTCGATCAAACCGTGTGAGTTTCGGCAGCATACCATGTCCGACATGGCGCCTCAGGGCAATTCAACGCCCGGGAATCTCAGGACTGGTTGCTTTCCTTTGCTCAATGCGAGTGGCAGGGGCCTGATTCGGGGCGCATATGCATCGAACCCGTTTACTCCGATCAACGGCGGTCCATCCTGGATGCGCTCCGCCGATTATGAGATCAATGCCAAGGCCGAAGGGAGTCCGAGTGTGAAGACGATGAATGGCCCAATGATGCAAGCGCTCCTGGAACAATATTTTCACCTGAAGATCCACCAGCAGACGGCCGAGGGCCCGGTTTTTTTCTTAAGGGTCGCGCGTGGGGGAGCGAAGTTTCACGCGTTCGTGGAAGGAAGCTGCACGCCTCAAGACACGTCTCCGCCGGCCCCGCTCGGGCCGGGACAGACATATTGCCAAAACATGATGAGGGGCGGACCGCCCGCCTCAATAGAGGCTCAGGGCGGGACACTCGATGACTTTTCCAGAATGCTCTTCGCAGTGTTAGGCCGCCCGGTGTTCAACAAAACCGGAATGGCCGGCCGATTCGATTTGCGCGTGGAATTTTCTCGAGAGGCAACGACGTTTGGCCCGCTTCGGGCTGGTGACGCCCCGCCATCCGACCCGCCGAATTCGATTTACTCCGCGCTCCCGGAACAGCTCGGCCTCAGACTCGAACCGGCGAAAGGACCGGTCGAAACGTTCGTGATCGATCACATAGAGCGGCCTGCGGGGAACTGATCGGATCGTCAGGACTACCCGGCGCACCTGTTCACGCCGCTCCGGGCGAATTGTCGGCAATTCGTACAAAGCTTCGTGCCGCCTGTGCTTCGTCCGAGTGGCGCGTCTTCTGGGACTTGGTCAGACCGCGTGCCTTTAGACGGGGCGAAATGATACGATTGGCCTACTCAAAGGCCATGACGCCATCCTCTCTGATCGCGCACTACAAACTCACGGGCAAGCTCGGCGAGGGCGGCATGGGCGAGGTCTGGCGTGCCACCGACACCAGGCTGAATCGCGACGTAGCCATCAAGGTGCTTCCCCCGGCGTTCGCGGAAGATGCCGCTCGGATGGCCCGCTTCGAGCGGGAAGCGCAGGTGCTGGCATCGTTGAACCATCCGAACATCGCCGCGATTTATGGGGTGGAACAGGGCGCCATCGTGATGGAGTTGGTGGATGGCGAAGACCTGGCGGGACCGCTGCCGGTCGATACTGTAATCGATTACGCACGGCAAATGGCGGCAGGGCTGGACGCGGCGCATGAAAAAGGGATCGTACACCGCGATCTGAAGCCGGCGAACATCAAGCTGACGTCCGATGGCGTGGTGAAGCTGCTGGACTTCGGATTGGCCAAAGCGCGCGAGGAGAGCGCGGCGACGGCGATGGGGGCGGGTTCGATGATTTCGCCGACGCTGTCGCCCACGATGACCCAGGCGATGACCCAGGCGGGGCTGATTCTAGGCACGGCGGCATACATGTCGCCCGAACAGGCGCGCGGGAAGCCTGTCGACAAGCGGTCGGACATCTGGGCGTACGGCGTGATCCTGTACGAGCTGCTGACGGGACGGCATTTGTACGGCGGCGGCGAGACGGTGACCGACACGCTGGCGGCGGTGGTTTTGAAGGAGCCGGATTTTTCGGCGCTGCCGGCGGACACGCCGCAGCGATTGCGGCGGCTGATCGAGCGTTGCCTGAAAAAGGATGCGAAGCTGCGGCTGCGGGACATTGGGGAAGCGCGGCTAATGTTGGATGAGCCGGAGATCGCGGCACCGGCGGCAGCAGCCATCGCGGTCACGAAGGCCGCACCGTCACGGCTTTGGATGCCCATCGCGGGCGTGTTGGCGCTGGGATTGGCCGGGCTCGCGGTGGTTCACTTTCGCCAGAGCCCGCCGCCACGCGAGATGGTTCGGTTCTCGGTTCAGCCGCCGGAGGGAGGCAGCTTTCCCTCTCTCGGCAACATGGCGCTCTCTCCGGACGGCCGGAAACTGGTCTTCAGCGCTGTCGTCAAGGGCATGGTGGCCTTGTGGGTGCGTCCGCTGGATTCGATCGAAGCGCGGCCCCTCGCCGGAACGGAGAACGCGAACTTTCCGTTCTGGTCGCCGGACAGCCGTTTCGTGGGGTTCACGGCCGACGGCAGGCTGAAGAAGGTCGATACGCTCGGTGGGCCGCCGCAGACGCTCTGCGTGGTCGGCCCGAATGCGCCGACAACGGGATCCTGGGCCAGCGACGGCTGGATCTATTTCCCGAATGGCCGCGAGGGAATCTTCCGGGTGCCGCAGGCGGGAGGAGACGCGGTCCGCCTCACTCAGGTGGGCGCGGCAGAGACGTTTCACGTCTTCCCGCAAGTGCTGCCGGATGGCCGAGGACTGCTGTTCTGGCTCGCCGCCGGCAACACGGAGCAGGCTGCCGTGTGGTTCATGTCCACCGATGGAAAAGCAAAGAAGCGGATCGCCCCCTCGGTGCGCACTTTCAGCTATGTCCCTCCACTCGACGGAGGCTCCCTAGGGCATTTGCTGTTGACACGGCAGGATACCCTGATGGCGCAGCCGGTAAATGCGACGTCGTTCGATCTGGCCGGTGATCCGTTCCCTGTGGCCGAACACGTCGGCAATTTGCGTTCGTATGCGTTCTTCACTTCATCGGCGAACGGAGTTCTGGCGTACCGGGTGGGTGTAGGCGCGGGCACGCGCCAGATCGCCTGGTTCGACCGGACCGGCAAACCGGTGGGTAACCTGGGAGCGCCGGGCGATTATGTTGCGCTGGCGCTGGCGCGCGACGGCTCACGCGCCGCCATCGTGCAGAATGAATCGGTCGCATCGAAGCTCGATCTCTGGCTGTATGACATCGCGCGCGACGTTCCCTCGCGGTTCACGTTCAACGATGCGGAGCAGAACGACCCGGTGTGGTCGCCGGACGGGAGCATGCTGGCGTTTTCGTCGCGCCGCGACGGGCTGTACACCCTCTATCTGAAGAACGCGAACGGTGCGGCGCAGGAGGAGCGGCTACAGAAGGCCGAGGATGGCGAGCGGCCGTGCGACTGGTCGCCGGACGGGCGGTTCCTGCTGTACACCACGAGAACCAAGGGTGGTGTGGGGGGGGCGCTGTGGACGGTGGAAAATCCGGCGGATCCGGCGAAGCGCAAGAAGGCGCCGTACCTGGACGATGGGCACGCCGTGTCCCAGGGACAGTTCTCCCCCGGGCCGGCGGGAGGGCCGCGCTGGGTGGCGTATACGTCGGACGAGTCAAAGCACGGCTACGAAATCTTCGTGCAATCATTTCCGCTGGGAGCGGGCAAGTTTCAGGTGTCGCGTGGCGGAGGGACGCAGGCGCGGTGGCGGCACGATGGAAAGGAACTTTTCTATTCGAGCCCCGACGGGAAAATCATGGGCGTGGATGTGAAGCTGACGCCCATGTTCTCCGCCGGGGTGCCGCATGTGGTGGTGGATACGCGGGGTTCGGTTCCCAATGCGCAGATCACGTTCCGATATGACGTGTCGCCGGATGGCCAGCGATTTCTTGTAAATACCGACCAGATCGGAGCGGGGGGCACGCCGCAGCCGATCACGGTGGTGCTCAACTGGTTGGCCGGAGTGAGGAAATGATCCCGAAGGAGAGCATGGCACGCCCAACGGACGTGAGCTGAACGTCAAGCGGCTTGCTGGCGGCGAATCTGCCGTTGCTTCCGCGCCTCCTCCAACTTCCGGTCGCGCAGCGGCGTTCCCGGCTGGATGCACTCTCCTTTTAGCGATTTTGTGCCAATGTTCAATTTTTCCGTTCGATTGGGGATAGTAAGGCGAAGTTCTGACGTGGGTCATGCCCGAGACCCGAATGAATTCCTTGAAGTCTTTGGCAACGAACTGCGGCCCGTTATCGGAGATGATCCGGGGCCGCGCTTCCGGGTGAGGAGGGTCGGCTAATCTTCTCCGTGAGACTTCGTGTTCTCCGTGCCGTGATGAGATCCATCCGGAGACCCAGGGAAACCTACGACAGCAGGAGTTCCAGGTCTTCTTTCTTTAGGTCTCGGATGAGGCTGTTGTCTTCGCCCAGGAGCGCGTCGGCAAGGTCGCGCTTGGTCTTCTGGAGCTCGAGTACCTTCTCTTCCACCGTGTCGCGCGCGATCAGACGGTAAGCGAAGACGGGCTTGGTTTGGCCGATGCGATGGGCGCGGTCCACGGCCTGCGCTTCCACCGCGGGGTTCCACCAGGGATCCAGCAGGAAGACGTACTCGGCCGCTGTCAGATTGAGGCCGAGTCCGCCGGCCTTGAGGCTGATCAGGAAAAGGCCGCAGTCGGGATCGTTCTGGAAGGTCTCCACATGCGTCTGCCGGTCGCGCGTGTTGCCGTCCAGATACTCATACCGAACGCCGGCCTGGTCGAGACGTTTGCGGACGATGGCGAGCAGACTGGTGAACTGCGAGAAGACCAGCGCCTTGTGACCTTCCTGGCGCAGTTCGTCGAGTTGCGCCAGCAGCGTTTCCAGTTTGGCGCTGGGCTGGTCCACCTGCTTGGGATCGATGAGTCCGGTATGGCAGGCCGCCTGACGCAAACGCAGCAGGGCCTCCAGCACGTGCATCTTGCTCTTGGCCAATCCCTGGGTCTGTACGCGATTGAGCAGCGTGTTGCGGAAGTGGACCAGCAGCTCGTCGTAATGTTTCCGCTGCGGACCTTCCAACTCGCAGAAGATGGTCTGCTCGGTCTTGGCGGGCAGTTCGCGCGCCACCTGCTGTTTGGTGCGGCGCAGAATGAAAGGCCGCAGCGCCTGAGCCAGCAGGGTGCGGGCTTCGGGACTGGGGTTGCGTCCGAGTCCCCCGGCCATTTTCAACACCTTGGCCTCGCCGAGCATGCCCGGATTTAGAAACTCGAACAGGCTCCACAATTCGCCCAGATGATTCTCCACCGGAGTGCCGCTCAGCGCCAACCGGTGATTTCCATGCAGCAGCCGTACGGCCTTCGCCGAGGCGGTGGAGGCATTCTTGACCGCCTGGGCCTCGTCCAGCACCACATAGTCGAACTTGATTTCCGACAGCCGGGGAGCGTCGCGCAACACCGTGCCGTAAGTGGTCAGCACCAGGTCATGCTCGGCGATCTGGCCGGTATCGCGGCTGATGCCGGTGTGCACCAGCACGCGCAGTCCCGGCGTGAAGCGGGCCGCTTCCTCCTGCCAGTTGAACATGAGCGATTTGGGCGCCACCACCAGAGAAGGACCGCGCTCCTGGCCGCGCCGGCTTTCGAGCAATGCCAGCACCTGGGCAGTCTTGCCGACCCCCATATCGTCCGCCAGGCAGCCGCCGAAGCCAAATTCCCGGAGGAATTCCATCCAGCCGAGGCCTTCGCGCTGATAGTCGCGCAAGCGGCCGTGGAAACCGTCCGGCTGTTCGGCGGCCTGCACTCCGCGGAAGGAACGGATGCGGTCGCGGACGCGCTCGAAGACCTCGTCCACCCGCACATCGGGCTGCGCCGCCAGCAGCGCATCCAGCAGGCCGGCCTGGTTCTGGCGGAATCGCACGAAGTCTTTCTCGGCGGTTCCCAAGCCGGCCAGCGGCGCGAAGCGCTCCAGCCACTCCTCGGGCAGCAGTCCGAAACTGCCGTCGCCCAGCGGCACCATCGTGTCGCCGCGCCGCAGGGCCGCCAGCAGTTGGGGCAGGCTGGCCTTGACGTCGCCGTACTCCACTTCGCCGTGCAGTTCGAACCAGTCGATGCCGCTGCGTACGTCCACGCGGGCTTCGCCGGGACGGCGGAAAGCCTTGCCTTCGGCCTCCACGTGCCAGCCCGCTTGAATCAGTTCGCGGACCGAGCGCGGCATGGCCTTGACCTGAAGACGCAGCGCACCGTCACCGAGCGGCTTCAGACCCAGCTCAGACAGCAGGTTTCGGGCGCCATTCTCGGCGTCGAGGTCGCGGACCACGTAGACCCGATCCTCCGGCAGCCAGATGCCGCCGCCGGGTTTATCCAGCATCCAACCGCGGCCGTAATCCATCATCAGGCGAGCTTCGAAATAGTCGCCGTTCCAATCGCGCTTGTGGATAATCCGCAAGCCCAGCCCCGGCTGGCTCCTGCGCTCTTCGAAGCGTAAGGGCTCGTCCAGTTCCATGGGCGGCAGTCCCGGCGTGTCCAGCAAGCCGGCCAATACCGTGTCGCGTTCGCGATCGGGGAAGGGAATGCGGCCGAGCGTGCGAAGCTGGCGGACCCAGGCAAAGGCGTTCTGCGGGTCGAAGCGCGCCACCCGGTCGCCGGCCACCAGAAAGCCGCTTTGCAGAATCAGTTCAGGCTGCGCCAGCGGCATGGTCCGTTCGCCGCTGCGCAAAATGCCGGTGACGTTCCACTGATCGCGCTCGTCCTGCCGCACCTGGAGAGCCAGTTTCCACGGCTCGCCGTCGTCCCACTGCGCCTCGATCAGCCGGCCTTCGCTATTCAACATCAGGCGCTTGGCGCCCGCGGCCATCGAGAGAATCTTCGTCGCCAGCAGACCGGGAAGCGCCTTGCGCGCCGTCGTCGCCAGGCTGGCTCCGTAGCGGGAATTGTAGGTGTACGAGTAAGAGTACTGGTCGGAGCCTCCCAGCATGAGGCTGATGATCTCGGCATCCAGCGGGTCGGGCAGGGACTGCACCTGCGAGGGGGCGACGCGGAACTCCTTGAACGCCGTCATGGTCCCGCCCTTCTTCAGCGTGCGGGAGTACAATTCCACCACCATCGCCGAGGCGCTGCGAGAACCTGCGAGGTCGATCGCATAAGCGATCTCCAGTCCACTGGGCCAGACGTGGGGCCCCGGCTGGCCTTCTTCCACGTTGTGCCGGATAGCGGTTAGGTACTCTTTCCACGGCGCCTGTTGAGGGGTTTGCGCCGGCGCTGCTCGGCCTTGACTCTGATCGGTAAAGGAACGAACCGGCTGCAGCGTGTCCATGTCCGCTTTGATCCTGAGGTACCGGACATCGCGTACGTCTTCCAGAACGCGCTCCCGGTCCGCTTCGAGAATGGCGGCCCACAGGTGCTGGCACGCCGAACGGCTACGGAAATTGGCGCAGGTGCATTTCACCAGAAGCTGGCCGCCTTCGATCAGCATTAAATGGACATCGTACAGGCGGCCGTCGGCAACGCTGGCCGCGGCATGGTCGGAGGCGCCATCGGTGATGCGTACGGAGCGCGCCTCGAACAGGCGCTGACCCTGGTACTGAACACCACGGGCGAGTTGGAAGGCAAGCTTAGAGGCGAGCGGCATTCTTGGGAACCCTTCATTGTAACGGCACTTGCCTGCGTTAAACGAGTTTTGCAACGAATCTCACATCGGTAGGCTATATTCGATTGCGTAACCGCTGGGCTTTCTGCCTAAGCTTGAGTTTGGGTTGCGCAGGTAAAAACATCATCCTCGTTGTGGATGACGAGGCGATTGTGCTCCGCACGGTTACCACCGCGCTCGCCGCCGCCGAGTACCGCGTCGCCGTGGCTGAAAACGGACTGGCCGGATGGGAGGCCTTCCTTCGGCTGGCACCCGAGGTCTGCCTGGTGCTGACCGATGTGGTGATGCCGGTGATGAGCGGCATCGAAATGGCCGGCCAGATTCTGGCATCGACTCCCGACGCCAAGATCCTGCTAATGACCGGATATTCGGATGACGTGATCCAGTCGCGAAACGCTCTTCAATTGCCGTTGATTCGCAAACCGTTCCTGCCCGACGACCTGCTGCGCCGCATTCACGAACTAATCGGGTGAAGCCGTTAAGAAATCGCTTGCAGGACCGGCGTGCCCAACAGATTGCGGAGGCGGGCGGCGGAGCGGGTCTTTTGCAGAAGACAGCGGCTGGCGCCGTCCCAGCCTTCGACGCGGACCGAATCGCCGCGATGTTCGATGCGATAGACCGCGGCGGCGCCCCATTCCGCAGCCAGGCCCGGAAGAGACCAGCCGGAGGGGTCCAGCATCCGGAAGCCGCCCTGCCGGTCCAACACAATAGCCGCATCCGTCACGTGATTTCCACCGGTAGCGGCGATCTCCAGAATCTCTTCGGCCTTCCTCAGAAAGGGCGTCACGAAGAACTTATCGACCCGATCGGGGAAACTTGAGCAGAATCTTCCGCGCAGCCCGGCTTACCGCTGCGATTCGCTCGCCAAACGCTCCAGCAGGCCCAGCCACAGGTCGGGCCGCATATCCTCGCGATGCGCCTTCATCTGTTCGGCGATGGATTGGAGCAGCCGCCAGCGCTCCAGATCGGGACCGGCCGGCAGGGAAAGAATCCGGTCGAGTTCGACGGCCAAAAGGCCGGGATTCGGCGACTGCCAGGCGCTCAGCAGGCTACGCGCGTCTTCACTCACAGTCATATAGCAGGTCATCTGCTATTTAGTGCGAGAAAAGACAACACAATTGCAGCAATATTTTCTGGTAGCCGTACTAATGTCTATTCCGATTTAAATTCGAAAACGTCGGAATTCGTCTTTACTACCACCCGGCCACCCACCAGCGGCTTGCCTTCGGTGGCGAAAAAGACGGCGCCATCGGTGGATTCCCCAGGCTTTAACTTACTGAGCGCCATGGCCACCGCGCTCGCCGCGGCCGCCGCCTTGAACTTGGACCCGTTCATCGCCAGCGCCGCCTGCCGCCGCTGCTCGTAACCGTTGGTGCTCTTAAAGTGCGGATTCCCGTAAACCGTGGCCTCATACTGCGTGATCAGTTTTACGGCGTCGCCCGAATTCCCGCGCTGCATCAGTATCTCGATCACCGTCTTCACCGACGTCGCAATCAACACCGAGCCATCGGGATGCACGTAGGTGAAATCTTCCGGCCGAACAATGTAAATGGAATCGGATCCGTTCGAAACGGCAGCTTGTAAAATCGAGTACCCATGTACGTGATTCGCCAAATGGGTGAACATCACGGTCACGCCGGAACGTGTAAGGGTCTGATATTTCAGGCCGTTAGATTCGAACTCGATGACTTGCGCCTGTGCGTGATGGTATAACAGCATGAGCGACAGCGCGCCCGCCCCGAAAAGCCGGTTCATGAGACCATATTACGATAGGGTGCCGGGGGAAATAGAGAAAATCAGATGTTGATCGATCAAAAGCGAATTGCCAACGCCGGAATTCGTCCGAGCAGGCATGGATTGGAACTGCACGGGCTCCATAATCTGAATGTTGCCTACTGGAACCTCGGGACCGCTCAGTTAGTGGAACACGCCATACAACGGCGCGAAGGCAATCTGGCGAGCGGCGGCGCCCTGGTGGTGCGCACCGGGCAGTTCACGGGTAGATCGCCCAAGGATAAATTTGTGGTCCGCGATGAAATCACGGATCCGAATATTCATTGGGGCGCGGTGAATCAGCCCATTTCCGAAGCCCATTTCGATCAGATTTACAAACGCATGATGGCCTTCTGGCAGGGTCATGACGTCTATGTGCAGGATTGTTTCGTAGGCGCCGACCCCGAATACACTCTGCCCGTCCGCGTGATCAGTCAGGTGGCCTGGCACAATTTGTTCGCGCGCCAGCTCTTCATCCGTCCCGATCCGTTGACCACGGAAGAACACAAGCCCGAATTCACCATCCTCTTCGCGCCGGATTTCCAAACCAATCCGGGCGATGAAGGAACCAACTCGGAAACCGGAATCGTGATCAGCTTCAAGCGCCGCTGCGTGCTCATTTGCGGTACCAGCTATGCCGGCGAGATGAAAAAGTCGGCCTTTACGATCATGAATTACCTGCTGCCGGAGCGGGGCGTGTTTCCCATGCACTGCTCGGCGAATGTCGGCGCGGCGGGCGACGTGGCGCTGTTTTTCGGACTCTCCGGCACCGGCAAGACCACGCTTTCCGCCGACCCCAATCGCCGTCTGATCGGCGACGATGAGCACGGCTGGAGCGAAAACGGCGTCTTCAATTTCGAAGGCGGCTGCTACGCCAAGTGCATCCGTCTGTCGCAGGAAAACGAACCGCAGATCTGGAATGCCATCCGCTTCGGCACCGTCCTTGAAAACGTGTCCATGGATTCGGAAACGCGGCTCATGGATTTCGATTCCGCCGAACTCACCGAGAATACCCGCGCGGCCTATCCTCTGAAGTTCATCGAGGGCGCGGTGATTCCGAGCGTGGGCGGCCACCCCTCGAACGTGGTGTTCCTGACGGCCGATGCTTTCGGAGTCCTCCCGCCGGTCTCCCGCCTCACGCCGGAACAGGCGATGTATCACTTCTTAAGCGGCTATACGGCGAAAGTGGCCGGCACCGAGCGTGGCTTGGGCAAAGAACCCGAGGCCACCTTCAGCGCCTGCTTCGGTGCGCCGTTCCTGCCGCGTCCGGCTGCCACCTACGCCGCCCTGCTCGGCGAAAAACTGCGCCGCCACAAAGCCAACTGCTGGCTCATCAATAGCGGCTGGGCCGGCGGACCCTACGGAGTCGGCGAGCGTATGAAACTCCGGTATACGCGCGCCATGGTGAATGCCGTCCTCAGCGGCGAATTGGACCAAGTACCCATGACGCCGCACCCGGTCTTCGGCGTCGCCGTACCGCAAAGCTGTCCCGGAGTGCCTCCGCAATTCCTGGACGCCCGCGGCATGTGGGCCGACAAATCGGCATACGACAAATCGGCGCGCGACCTGGCCCGCCGCTTTAATAAGAATTTCGAGAAATTCACGGGAGTCAGTCCGGAAATTGCCGCCGCCGCGCCGGTGGAGCGATAGGTCGACCTCTGGTATACTCCTTCCAATAACAGGAGGGTGACACCGTGAGGGGATGGATCATAGTGGCAATATGGGCCTGCGCTGGTTTGCATGCGCAGAGCTCGACTGAGGCATTTCGCGCGGTGCGCGAGAACGACCTCAAAGCTCTCAAAACCGCCGACCTGCAGGCGCGCGACGATCGCGGCAATTCGCTGCTCGGTTACGCCGCTGCCTTCGGTTCGGTCGACGCCGTGAAGTTGCTGCTCGACCGCGGCGCCGAAGTCGACGCCAAGAATCAGTTCGACGCCACGCCGCTCCTGCTGGGCGCGTACGACCCTGAAAAAGCCCGCCTTCTGATCGCCAAGGGCGCCGACGTGAATGCCGTCAGCAAAAACGGCCGCACGCCCCTCATGCGGGCGGCCGGTTGCGATGGCTGTTCCGAAACCGTCAAACTGCTGCTGGCCAAAGGCGCTAAGGTGGACAGCCAGGACGCAGTCAAGGGCACGGCTCTCGATGAAGCTGTGCAGGCCAACGACCTGGACACCATCCGCCTCCTCCTGGATCGTGGAGCCGATCCCAAGGGGAATAGTTTTTTTGCGCCGCTCACCGCCGCCGCCGGACACTGCAATATTCCCGCGATGAAAATGCTTCTCGCCAAGGGCGCCGATATCAATGCCGCTAATACTTTCGGCGGTAAGGTGAAGTTCGGCAATATCCAACTGACTCACATCACGGCCCTGATGTTCGCCGCGCCCGGATGCGGCGTCGATACCATTAAAACGCTGCTCGATGCCGGCGCGAAGATCAATGAACAAGACGATCGCCACATGACGCCGCTCATGTTCTCCGTGGCCTCCGAGCATCAGGACCTCGCCGTCGTCAATCTGCTCTTGAAGTCGGGCGCGGAGTTGGATTCGAAGAGCACCATGGGCGAAACGGCCCTGGATTGGGCTCGCAAGTTCGGCAACCCGCAAGTGATCGCTGCCCTGGAAAAGGCCGGCGCCCACCCTGGCGACCCCTTCTCCCCGCCGCGGCGCAAAGCCGCATCGCCGCGGACTGCGTCTCAGGCAGCGCAGACGGCCCTCGCCCTGTTGCAGCGTTCCAATGCCGAGTTCTTCAAGCAGAGCGGCTGCGTGGGCTGCCACAATCAGCCCATCGGTGTGGCCGCGTACGGCGTAGCCCGGGCACACGGGCTTCCGCTCGATGAGGCGGCCGCGAAACAGGATCTGGCCACCATGAATTCCGAGAACTTCCGCGGCCGGGAAAACGCCTTGGAGGGGATGGGCGGCGGCGGCGGCACCGATACGTCGGCGTACTTCCTGTTTTCCATGGCGCAGGCCAAGGCGCCGGCCGATGCCAAGACAGATTCCGCCGTAGTCTATATGGCGTCGGCGCAGCATCGCGATGGCGCGTGGCGCCTGGAAGGCGTATCTCGCGCTCCCATACAGGAAGGCACCATCTCCCGTACGGTGCTCGCGGTTCGCGCGCTCCAGGTCTATGGCTTGCCGGCGCGCCGGGCCGAGTTCGACGCCCGCGTGGCGCGCGCCCGCGATTGGCTGCTCGAAGCCAAAGCCGAGACCAATGACGATTTCGCCATGCAGACCCTGGGTCTCCACTGGATGGGCGCCTCTGCCGGCAAAGTGAACGGCGTGGCCAAAGCCCTCATCGCGGCGCAGCGGCCCGACGGCGGCTGGGCGCAGAATCGCAACCTCTCTAGCGACGCCTACGCGACCGGTCAAACTCTCTGGGCGCTGCGTGAGGCGGGCGCGCTGAGCGTCACCGACCCGGCTTATCAGCGCGGAGTGAAGTTCCTTCTCGATACCCAGTTTGAGGACGGCTCCTGGTACGTGCGCAGCCGTGCCGTGAAACTCCAACCCTACTTCCAGGGTGGTTTCCCGTACGATCACGATCAGTGGATTTCCTCCACCGCCACCGGCTATGCAGTGATGGCCCTGGCCCCGGTCCGGTAACCCCGGCGCGGTTTGTGACACCATATTCCTATGACTCTGCGGTCCTGGCTACCGGCAATCCTCCTCTGTCCGGTAATCTTCGGCGCGGCGTCGCTGAGTACGGTCACCGATGTCTGCAACCTGGTGAACACCGCCGTCGCCCGCCACTGGAATGACGGTCAACTGTCCAAGGCGCTCCACAAACTCAAGCTGAGCGAGGGTCTGGAGCAGCACGTGATGGAGGAGCTGGAGAGCATTTTCCCCGGTCCCAAGACCAGCGAGGAACTGCAGCGTCTCCACGACGAATCGCAGACGCTCAAAGAGGCCACCGACATCCCGAATTTTCCTGCGCCCGGGCCCATGCCCGATTACGCCGAGCGGCGTCGCATCCTCACCGAGGCCGGGAAAAACTCCATGAGCTACGCCACCTCCATGCCCGATTTCCTTTGCACGCAGACCGTGCGGCGCTTCGAAGATTGGAACGGCAAAGAGAATTGGGACCTGAAGGACACGCTGGTGATCAAGCTCAGCTATCTCGACCACGTCGAGGACTACAAGCTGCTGACCGTCAACGGCCACCAGACCAAACTGAACTACGAGAATCTGCGCGGCGCCATCACCGAAGGCGAATTCGTCAGTATGCTGGTGAACTTATTCGGCTCCCACGCCGAGTTTTTCTGGGACCACTGGACCATGCTGCGCAAGCGTCCGGCCTACGTCTTCCGCTTCCAGATCAAGCAGAAGGATTCGAATTACCGCATGGATTTCGGCATGGAAGGCCTCACCCGGCAGAGCGCCGTGGCCGGGCAGCACGGCTTCGTCTATGTGGACCGCGAAACCAATCGGGTGGTCCGCGTGATCTCGGAGGCCGATACGCTGCCGCCCGATTTTCCGGTGCGGAGTTCGCGCACCGTGCTGGATTACGATTTCGTCGACATCAGCGGCCGTCAGTTCCTGCTGCCGCTCCATGCCGACGCCCGCATGGCCACCATTCAGGTGAAAACGCGCAACGTCATGGACTTCACCGCCTATCGAAAATTCGCCGGAGAATCCACCATCACCTATGAAGCCCTGCCTGACGACCCTGCCAAGGAAAAAGACAAGCCGCCGCCCGTGAAGAAGTGATAAGCTGCGCAGGTGGAGGGGAGAAGTTCATGAATCGCTGGAAGCGCCTGTTGATCGCCGTGTGTGCGGTCGGGCTATTGGCATTTGCCTACGAACGCACGGATTCCACGACCACCATGACGTATGCCGCCAAGGCATACCTCAATGCGTTGAGTCCGGAACTGCGGGCCAAGACCAGTTTTCCGATCGATACCGATGAGCGCATGAACTGGCACTTCGTTCCGCTGGAACGCAAGGGCGTGGCGCTGCGCGAAATGACCTCGGCGCAAAAGCATCTTGCCGAAGCGCTGCTCTCCGCCGGGTTGTCGCAGCAGGGCATCATCAAGGCGCACACCATCATGAGTCTGGACCAGGTGCTGAAAGACATGGAGAAGGGCACCGGTCCCGAACGCGATCCGGAGAAGTATTACGTTTCCATCTTCGGCGAACCTGCCGAGCAGGGCACGTGGGGCTACCGTTTCGAAGGCCACCACATCAGCCTGAACTTCACCGTGGTCAATGGCCGCATCGCCTCCAGCCCGAGCTTCTTCGGCGACAATCCGGCCGAAGTGCGTGAAGGACCGCGCGCCGGTCTGCGAGCCCTGATGCGCGAGGAAGATCTGGGACGCGCCCTCATCAAGTCGTTGGACGACGGCCAGCGCGCCACCGCGATCGTGGACAAAACCGCGCCCAAGGACATCATCACGTTCGACAGCCGCAAGGCGGCGCTGAACGGTCAGCCGAACGGCCTGCCATTCGCCAGGATGAATGCCAAGCAGAAGGAAGCGCTCACTGCTCTGGTGAATGAGTATGCCTCCAACTTCCCGCCGCAGATCGCCGAGTTCCGCATGGATCAGTACCGCAAAAATCAGGCCAACCTGTACTTCGCTTGGGCCGGCGGTATCGAAAAGGGCCAGCCGCATTACTACCGCGTGCAGACGCATGCCTTCCTGATCGAATACGACGATACGCAGAACAACGCCAATCACATCCACTCGGTGTGGCGCGACTTCAACGGCGATTTCGGCGCGGACCTGCTGGCGCAGCATTATCAGGCCAGCCACCAGAAGTAACCGGAGCCATCGCGTGCGATTCATCGATCGGGAAGAAGTCGCCCAGCGGCTTACTTATGACGTGTGTATCCCCATCGTGCGGGATGCCATGATCGCGCTCTCGCGCGGCGAGACCATGCAGCTTCTCCGCTCCGTCATGAAGCTCTCGCGCGGCCGGTACTTCGGCGTCATGCCCGGTGCGATGGGCGAAAACGCGGCCTTCGGCGCCAAAGTGATCAGCGTCTATACGCAGAATTTCCTGAAGGGGAAGCAGTCCCATCAAGGCGTCGTCGTCCTGTTCGAGCCGGAGACCGGCGAGGCGGTTTGCGTCGTGCACGCGGGCGAAGTCACGGCCATCCGCACGGCTGCCGCAAGCGCCGTCGCCACCGATGCGCTGGCGCGCAAAGACGCGCGGCGTCTGGCCATCCTGGGCTACGGAGAGCAGGCGGCCACGCACGCCAGGGCGATGGGCAAGGTCCGCGAGATCGAGTCGATTTGCGTCTGGGGACGGTCCCTGGAGCGCGCCCGGGCCTTCGCCGCGCGCATGCAGGCGGAACTGAAACTGCCGGTGACGGCCTGCGGCAGCGTCGAAGAAACCGTGGGCGGCGCCGGCATCATCTGCACCGTCTCCGCCGCCCCCGAGCCGATTCTGAAAGGCGCGTGGGTGGCGCAGGGCACGCATATCAATGTAGTCGGGTCGAGCGTTGCCGGTCCCGCCGAGATCGATAACGACCTGGTGGTCCGCTCCCGCTTCATTGCCGATTATAAGGAAGGCATCCTCAATCAGGGCGCCGAATTCCTCAGGGCCAAAGAAGCCGGTCTCATCGCCGACGACCACATCGTCGGCGAAATCGGTCAGGTGCTCTCCGGAGAAATCCAAGGCCGCCGCTCCCCCGACGAAATCACCGTCTACAAATCCATCGGCCACATCGTCCAAGATCTAGCCGCCGCCTGGTCGCTCTACCTGTAGCCCATTCACAAACCTATTTCATTTTTCGACAATTTCTATTTCTCTCCAAATCAGCAACTTACTGCGATCCTATTTCGGAGTCGAACTTGACACCGGGGTAGCATTCAATCAGTTGAAGATTTTATGACTACCAACCCTCAACTGATATCGGGCTCAACTCGTTACCGAATACTACACCCACTACACTGCTCACGACCCCGAGCAGCGTTACTACCTCGATACCGCCATCCGCAACGAATGGGCTCCTCCGCCGCTTCCACCGCGTCGAAGCCCACCTCTGGGAATTCGAAACCATGAAAGGCAAACGCGACTCCGGCTGCGAACTCGGCCAGGCCTTCGACCAGTCCAGTCCCACCTTCATGCGCCTCCACTTTCCGAAAGCTCCAAAAAACCACCTTCGCAACCCGAACAAACCAAACAGGAAACTCAACAATTGGGTTCGTTCCGCACCGCTTCCCCGGGACCCTGACCAGCACCCCGCCGACGCCGCCTTCGACGCCATCGAGCGCGAACTCGCCGCCCTCCTGAAGCCCGAGTAGAATAGACGATCGCCTTGCGTCGTCTGTTCCAGGCGAGCAGAGCTCGCCTTCGCAGGCCTCCGGCCTGCAGTTATCGGCGTTTATCGGCGTGAATCGGTGGCCTCTCTTTTCGGCCCTCGCAACCCAAACAAAACACAAGGAAAACTCAATAATTGGGTTCGTTCCTCCGTGCTTGCTCCGTGTCCTCCGTGGCTTCGTGGTGAATCCTCCCTACCAAGTCACCAGTTCCACCCGGCGATTCTTCGCCCGACCCTCTTCCGAAGCGTTGGACGCCACCGGTGAATAGTAGCCGCAGCCGAAGGAATCCAGCCGGGAAGCGGCGCCCAAAGCCTTGACCACAGCGCCAGCCCGTCGACGACTCAAGTCCAGGTTGTAGTCGGTATTGCCCTGATTGTCGGTGTGACCCACTACATGTAGCTTGACTTGCGGGTCCGATGCCAGCAGTTTCGTGATCTCGTCCAGCGTGGCCTTCGAATCGGCGCGAATGGTGTCTTTGTCGGTATCGAAATTGATGCCGTAGAGCGCCACTCTGCCCGTATCCTTGAGCGATTGGGCCATGTCCGCGGCGGTCACAAATTCCATGCGCTGCTCCATCTTCTCCGGCGCGACCATCACAATGTGGACCAGCGACCGTCCCTTGGTCACGCCTCCTTGCAGGCGCTCGGGAATTACGCCGTCCTTATACGCCGTGACGAAGACGAAATACCAGACCGGCTGCGCATCCTTCGACTTGCCGGACAGAACGCGCTCCTCCGCCTCGTTATAGCTGAGGATCTGACCCAGGCCGTCCTCGTCCTGGGCCTTGCTCAGGGTAGGCCCAAACCAGCCGGCGACGTTGGCGTCCTTCTGGTAAAGCGTCGTGACGTTGAGGCGTTGAAATTCCTGCACGTAGTTGCGGAAGACTTCGGTGGGCGTGCGACCCTCCGGCGCCAGGTACGTGTACCGGCTGACAAGCCCGTCCACCTTCTGGCTCTTGGAATAAGCCGGCGGGGTAAACTCGGTCGGCTTGCCGAGAGGCACCAGGAACTCGTCGAATTTGGGGGCGTGATAGCCGATGATTTCGCTGCCCGCGTACCGCTTCATCAGGGGCGGATCCTGCGACCCGGGGATGTCGGCGGCCGCCCCGGGCCAAGTCAGAAAGAGAGGTAGAAGCAGTGCGAGTTTCATCCTACATATCATGCTCCTATTCCGGCCGCGAAGTATCTGAAAAATGTGCGGGATCACGCCTTTTTCCGCTACCCCGCCGGGAACTAGCCAAAACAACTAAATTCTTGGTAAAATAGGACTTAACTCCATGGCAGATCAGGAACAACCACCACAAGGCCCACCCGCGCCTCCTTCCGGCGGACAGCTTCCCTTGCCCGGTTCGCCGGGCGGCGATGGCGGCAACCGGAATCTCATTTCCACCAACATCGAAGATGAGATGAAGCGGTCGTACCTGGATTACGCGATGAGCGTAATCATCGGCCGCGCGCTGCCCGATATTCGCGACGGTTTGAAGCCCGTGCATCGCCGCATTTTGTACGCGATGCAGCAGATGGGTCTGCAGCCCAACCGGCCTACTCGCAAATGCGCGCGCATCGTCGGCGACGTGATGGGTAAGTATCATCCTCACGGCAATCTCGCGGTCTACGACGCGTTGGTCCGCCTGGCGCAGGATTTCTCCATGCGCTACCCGCTGGTGGCGGGGCAGGGCAATTTCGGTTCGGTCGATGGCGACCCCCCGGCCGCCGACCGGTACACCGAAGCTCGCCTGTCGCGCGTCGCCACGGCGCTGCTGGAAGACCTCGATAAGGAAACCGTCGACTTCCGCCCGAATTACGACGATAGCGAGCACGAGCCGGAAGTCCTGCCGACGCGCATTCCGAATCTCCTGGTGAACGGCTCTTCCGGTATTGCCGTCGGCATGGCCACCAATGTGCCGCCGCACAATCTCACCGAGGTTATCGACGCCTGCATTTACATGATCCAGAATCCCGACGTCCAGTTGCCCAAGCTGCTGGAGATGGTGCCCGGTCCCGATTTCCCGACGGGCGGCTTCATTCTGGGCAGGCAGGGCATTCTGGACGCGTATACGCGCGGCCGCGGCTCGCTCAAGCTGCGCGCCAAGGTGGAAGTGGATACGGTCGGCAAAGACCGGCAGCAGATCATCATCAAAGAGATTCCCTATCAGGTCAACAAGAGCAAGCTGATCGAGCAGATTGCCTCTGCCGTGAATGAGAAACGCATCGAAGGCATCTCCGATGTGCAGGATCATAGCGATCGCGACGGCATGCGCATCGTAATCGAACTGAAGCGCGGCGAACAGCCGGAAGTGGTGCTCAACAATCTGTACAAGCACACGCAGCTTCAAATCGGCTTCGGCATCATCATGCTGTCCATCGTCAATGGACAGCCGCGGGAACTCGGGCTGCGCGACCTGATCCGCCACTTCATTGAACATCGCGTGGAAGTGGTCCGGCGTCGCACCGAGTTCGAACTGCGCAAGGCGCGCGACCGCGAGCACATCTTACTGGGCTTCCAGAAGGCACTCGATAATCTCGACGAAGTGATCCGCCTCATCCGCGAATCGAAATCGCCGAAGGACGCGCGCGAATCGCTGATCGGCGCCTTCCAGTTCAGCGAGAAGCAGGCGCAGGCCATCATCGAATTGCAATTGCAGCGCCTCACCGGGATGGAGCAGCAGAAGATCCTGGACGAGTTGGCCGAGATTCAGCGGCGCATTTCCGAGTACCTGGAAATCCTGGGGTCAGACAAGGTGCTGCGCGCGCTCATCATCAAGGAACTGAAAGAAGTCCAGAAGGATTTCGGCGACGAGCGCCGCACCCAGATCATCGAAGACACCGGCGAGATCAACCTCGAAGACCTGGTGGCGGTGGAAGATGTCGCGGTGACGGTGACGCGCGGCGGCTATCTGAAGCGCACGTCGGTGGACACCTATCGCCGGCAGACGCGCGGAGGCAAGGGCCGCATCGGCATGGGCACGCGCACCGAGGATCTGGTGGAGCACCTGATCATCGTTTCCACCCACAGCTACCTGCTGATCTTCACCACGCGCGGCCGCGTTTACTGGCTGAAGACCTACGAGATCCCCGATGCCACCACCACGGGCAAGGGCAAGCACATTTCGAACCTCATCAATCTGCAGCCGGACGAGACCGTGAAGGCCTTCCTGCCGGTGAAGGATTTTGTGCCCGACCAGTTCATTGTGATGGTCACCAAGCACGGCGTCATCAAGAAGAGCGAACTGACGGAGTTCGATAACCCCATGTCGCGCGGCATCATTGCGGTGTCGCTGGACGATGGCGACGAGTTGATCTCGGCGGGCATCACGCACGGCACCAACTTCGTGTTCCTCGGTTCGCACAACGGGCAGGCCATCCGCTTCCCCGAAAACAAGGTGCGCGCCATGGGCCGCCAGGCGCGCGGCGTGCGTGCCATGGACCTGGCCAATGGCGATTACCTGGTGGGTATGGAAGTGGTGGAAGAAGAATGCCTGATTCTCTCCATCGCGGAAAATGGTTACGGCAAGCGCACTCCGCTGAAGGATTACCGGCTCACCGATCGCGGCGGTAAGGGTGTCATCAACATGAAGACCACCGGCAAGACCGGGAAAGTGGTGGCCATCCTTTCGGTGCGGGAAGATTCCGACCTGATGATTGTCAGTCAGAACGGCAAGATCATCCGCATCGAGTCCTCCACCATCCGGCAGGCCGGCCGCTCCACGCAGGGCGTGCGGCTGGTGAGTCTGGAAGAGGGCGACAAGGTGGCCGCCGCTTCCGTGATTCCGGATTCAGAGAACGGTGGCATCAATGGGCAGGAGATCCTGCCGGTCCAGTAAACTGGAGAGGGGCACTTGTGTCGCTAGTCGAAATCGCCAACCCGTCGCGTCTGGAAGAGAAGGAACAGGATCTCTTCCAGACTCTCCGCTCCTTTGAGCGCGTGATTGTGGCCTTCTCCGGTGGCACCGATTCGGCCTATCTGGCATGGGCCGCGCGCCAGGTGCTGGGAAGCAACGCTCTGGCCATGACGGCCGATTCGGCGTCGCTGCCGGAGTCGCACAAGCGGGATGCCGAGGCCTTCGTGGAACGCTTCGGCATTGCGCATGAGTACATTCGGACCCACGAGTTCGATAATCCCGACTACGCCCGCAACGACGCCAATCGCTGTTTCCACTGCAAGGACGAATTGTTCACGTGCCTGGAGAAAGTGGCCGTCGAGCGTGGCTACGGGCATATTATTTACGGCGTGAATCTGGACGATCTGGGCGACTACCGTCCGGGGCAGAATGCCGCCCGCCAGCATCAGGTGGCGGCGCCTCTGGCAGACGCCGGGCTGAGCAAGGCGGAGATCCGCGAACTCAGCAAGCGCGCCGATTTGCCCACGTGGGATCGTCCGGCCTCGGCCTGTTTGAGTTCGCGCATTCCCTACGGCACGCCGGTAACGATTCAGAACGTGAAGACGGTGGAAGCCGGCGAAGAAGAACTCAAGGCGCTGGGCTTCCGCCAATTCCGCGTGCGCTTCCACGGCGATGTGGTCCGCATTGAGATCGCGCCGGATGAACTGGAGCGCGCCCTCACGCTCGAAATGGCGCGGCGCTTCACCACCATTTTTCGGGCTCTCGGCTTTCGCTACGTGACGCTCGATCTGGAAGGCTACCGGCAGGGTTCGCTAAACGAAGTACTGAATCTGACAAAATGACGAGTTTTTTCCGCGCTTTGCGTATGTAGGGTGAGGCCCAAAAACGGCCAAACTCACACGTGGAAACGGAGACGACTCATGTTCAAACTCAAGATCGCAAGCGCCGCATTCGCATTGCTGGCCCTCTCGCAATTGGCCTCTGCCCAAGGCAACGGAAATGGGAATGGCAATAACACAGCCCCGGCGCCGGTAACTCAGAGTGTCACACAGCCGGTTCAGATCAACATGTCAGCCACTGCCAGCGGCGGTTACACCAATATCGTGATGTACACCGTCCCGGCGGGCAAGAGGCTGGTGGTGGAACACTTTTCCTCGGAAGCGGCCATTGCGTCTACCGCAACTATACAGCGGTATGCTCTCGCCACAACTACGAATCCGCAGGGCTCGTCTAACTTCGTCCACTTCGTGTCTCCCGGCACCGTGCTTGTATGTTCAGCCTGCTATACGGGCCAGTCTGAAACAATCGCCAGCCAGCCGATTCGCATGTACGTGGAACCCGGCCAGTACTTGGTGGCAAATGCTAGTTATAACGGTGCTGTCGGGCCGAACGCATTCATTGCCTTCGCCATCAGCGGCTACCTTATTAACGCGAACTGAGTCCTAGAAATCGTCCTCGGCTTCCTTTTTCTTTCCCTTGCGCCGCATGATGATGATGCCGACCAGCACCAGGGCCAACACCCCGGCGATCAGCTTAACTGTCGTATTTGCGTCCATGAATCGGCAGTATACCATCTTGTATAATAAGCAACAGAGGAAGCCGTTTACATTTCTCTATTGACACCGCCGGGCGGCTCTGATAAAACTCGCAGGCATTGAGCGTGCCTCGTGACAAAAAAAGAGCTGGTTGTAAAAATAGCGGTGGAAGCACAGTTGACGCGCGCGCAAGCCGCGTCGGCCCTGGAGGCTTTTCTGGAGGGGATCCGGAGCAGTCTGGTTCAGGGAAACAGGGTGACCATTTCGGGGTTTGGGACCTTTGGTGTGTCGCACCGTAAAGCGCGGCGGGTCCGCAATCCACGAAGTGGCAGCGCCATCGAAGTAGCGGCGAAACGGGTGCCGCGCTTCGCGGCAGGAGTGGAATTGAGGTCGGCAATCGATAAATCGCCGGCTTAGTAACGCGCAGCACTGTGGCTGCCGGCATGCACCTTATTGGGCCGGAGGCGACACCGTATGCGCTGGACCGCGTTCATTTTGCTGATCGGCATGGCGGCCTGCAGCCGTAGAGAAGCCTCGCGTCCCGGGGAACAGCTCAGCGGCCTGTACCTCATCCACCAGAACGGCCACATGGGCTACGTGGACGCCAAAGGCAATCTGCGGATTCCGCCGCAATTCGATCAGGCCGCGCCGTTTTCCGACGGACTGGCTGTCGTGGCCATCGGCGGGCGCGCGGGCTACATCGATACCAGCGGCCGGGTCGCCATCAATCCCCGATTCGATAGCGGCGCTCCGTTTTCGGAGGGGTTGGCCGCAGTGCGGGAGGGCAGCGCCTGGGGCTTCATCGATAAGCACGGCAAAATGGTAATTGCCCCCCAGTATCGGGATCCGGGAGGCGCGCCCATTCAATTCTCCGAGGGGTTGGCGGCGGTGGCCACAAGCGCGGGTCCGCGCGTCGGCTATGTCGATCGCTCCGGCAAGATGACGATCGCGCCGCAGTTCGATTCGGCGGCCCAGTTTTCCGACGGCCTGGCGCTCGTCACCGTGGGCGGCCGCTACGGCTACATCGATAAGGACGGCAAGCTGGCCATCCGTCCGCAATTCGACGAGGGCCAGAATTTCTACGAAGACCGCGCCGCCGTGCGCTCCGGCCAGAAGTGGGGCTACATCGATCGCTCCGGCAAGATGGTGGTGAGTCCGCAATTCGATCAGGCGCGCGGCTATTCCGACGGGCTGGCGATCGTTGAAGCCAATGGACGGATCGGCTTCGTCGACAAGAGCGGCGCCATGGCGGTGGCTCCGCGGTTCGACGCGGCCAACGATTTTTCGGCCGGCCGCGCCCCGGTCCGCGTGGGCGACCGCTGGGGCTTCATCGATAAGAACGGCAAAATGGTGATCACGCCGCAATTCGACAACGCGCGGCCCTTCTCGCTGACTCTGGCGCCGGTCCAGTTGGGCTCGGCGTGGGGATATGTAAATCGCGACGGCAAGTTCGTCTGGAATCCAACGGCATGAAACTAGCCAGGAAAATCCGGCTGGGGTGGAAGTATCGCAGCGCGCTGCGGATGTATCTGCGGTTGAGAAGGCATCGTCGCGCCTTTGCGATTGGCGCGGGGCTGGCGGCCGGCGTGATGCTGGTCTGCGCCTCCCGCCGGCGAGTGCCGGGCTCGTAATGGCCGGCCCCGAAAAGGCGGACACGCATCAGGCTACCGGCAGCCTGGCTGTGATCCGGCTGTTCGGCGTGCCCATCCGTCTGCATTTCACCTTCGTGCTGCTACTGGTGTTTCTGTTGTTTGTAGGCGTGGGCGACCGGCAGTCCGGCGCCATGACGGCCATCTACATCGTGGCGCTATTCGCTTCGGTGCTACTGCACGAGTTGGGACACACGCTGGTGGCGCGGCGGTACGGCATTCGAACGCTGGAAATTGTGATGTATCCCATCGGCGGCGTGTCGCGCCCGGAGCGGCAGCCGGCGGCGCGGGAAGAGCTGTGGATCGCGCTCGCCGGTCCTATGGTGAATCTGATGATCGCGGCGGTGCTGCTCGGTTGGGTGGCCGCGCACCAGGGCTTTCAGGCCTTCCGGGAATTGGCTCAGCCTACCGACGCGAATCTGGCGCAGCGCATCGCGCTGGGAAATCTGGCGCTCTGCGTCTTCAATCTGCTGCCTGCATTTCCCATGGATGGCGGCCGGATTTTACGATCGTTCCTGGCCCTGCACCGGCCCGAGGAAGAGGCCACGCGGATCGCCGCCGGGGCGGGGCAGGGACTCGCCATTCTCCTGGGACTGGCCGGTTTGCTATGGGGCAATTTCATGCTGGTGTTCGTGGCCTTATTCGTCTATCTGGGCGCGTTCCAGGAGGGCGCCGTGGCTCGCAGCCGCATTCTGACTGCCGGCTTCGCCGTGCGCGACGCCATGATTACGGACCTTCGCACCTTGGAGCACGGCGCCACCATTCGCGATGCGGGCGACCTGCTGCTGAAGACGTCGCAGCATGATTTTCCTGTGGTCCACGGTGACAAAGTGATCGGGCTGTTGAAACGGGGCGCCTTGGTCCGCGCCATGATGAGCCAGGGTCCCGACGCTTACGTCGCCGGCGCGATGGACCGCGAATTCGTGCGGCTGTCGCCCGACCAGTCGCTGTCGGAGGCCATAACCAAGTTGCCCGCCGGAACAGGCTGCGCGCTGGTGATGGACGCGGAAGACCGTCTGGTGGGCATGCTCACCACCGAGCATCTTTCCGAATTCGTCCTCTTGCGCCAAGCGGGCCTGGCGACGGCGGGCGTAGGATAGGCTTTATCCTGTCCAGGCGTGATACCGTAATCTCAGATGCGCGCGGCCCTTCTAGCGATGCTCTGTTTCGCCTCCTGGGGCCAGGATTCGCCGGTAGAGCGCGGCACCGTAGTCCGGCGCGAATTGGGCATCAAGTCCGGCACGCTGACCGTGCGGACTGCCGGAGACCACGTCCTGCGATTCCGCTTCGATGACAAGACCTATGTGGAGCGGGACGGCCGGCCTATCGACCCGGCGCAACTGAAAGCCGGCGACCCGGTGGAAGTGGTCTCGACGGAACTCCCCGGCGTGGCGCTCCGGATCGCGCAGAGCATCCACGTCATCTCGAGCCAGGTGGCGCCTCGGCCCCGGCGCGTCGTTGCGGAGCTTCCCAAGGGCGAGCTGACTTACTCCGGACTCGTGCTCCACCGTACCGACTCGCTGCTGGTATTGCGTCCGCGCGACGGTGTCGACGTGGAGATTCTGCTGCGGCCGGAGACCCGCTACGTGGATAACGGCGACTTTGTGGGAGCGGAAATCCTCAAGCCCAACATGCGGGTTTCGGTGAACGGCGGTCGCGACGTTGCCGGAAAAGTGGTGGCGTATCAGGTGGTTTGGGGGAGCATGTTGGCGCCCAAGTGAAGTAAACTCAAAGAGAATGCCAGTCACGGAAAAAGAAGAGAAGCAGCCCATGGCGCCCATCGGCACGTGGGCGCCGGCAGTGGCCTTGGGCTGGCTGATCCCGGGAGGCGGCCACTTCCTGCTCAAGCGCACGGGACGCGGCGTGTTGCTGCTGGTGGCCATCACCAGCATGTTTGTATGCGGCCTGTTGATGCGCGGAGCCATGTTCCAGCCGCAGACCGGAGACCTGCTGACCACCCTGATCAACGTCGGCGGCTTCGTGGGCGATTTGGCCGGGGGCATCCTGTACCTGCTGACGGTATGGCTGGGGTACAGTCAGGTGGACATGGCGGGCCACGTTCACGACTACGGGACGAAGTTCCTGGTAGTGGCCGGACTCCTCAATATCCTGGCCATGGTAGACGCCTTCGAGATCGCCGCCGGGAGAAAAGAATAATGAAGATGAATCTCTCTCATTTTGAGGCGGCATTCCTCTTCTCGCTATTCACCAGCGTGGTGATGGGCATCGTCACCAAGAATAACGATCGCGACCGCCTGCATTACGGCCTCTACACGTTCGCCTGCTTCATGGTGGCCCTGTTCGGACTCGGCTGGCTCATGTACCTGGGCCACGGGTAGACGGCGTTAGCGCTTCGATCCGTAGGTCACGTTCACAGTCGTATTGCTTCCATCCCTGCCGACAATCGCCGTGAGCGACTTCTCCGAACTCTCGTCGGTGGCGATCACCATACCGGCATCATTGGTCGTCGTGGTCAGGTTGACCTTCATGCCCATATCCTTGGCTTTCTCCTGGTAGAACTGCAGGACGCGGGCCGCCGAATCATTGGTGGTGAAGGTGAAATTGCCGCCATCGCCCGCGCCATTCGCGCCGTCGCCATGAGCGGTGATGTTGAACTGCGGCGTGGAGCCGGGGTAGGTGGGAACCCACGAGGGGGCTTTTCCGCCGCCGCCGAATTCCATGGTGGCCGTCTTACCGTCGTCACCTTGAGCCGAGAAACTGAACTTGCCGCCCTTGGCCTGGTCGAAGGACATGGTCATGGTTTTGCCGGTCTGCTTGTCGCGCAGGGTGATGGTGCCGGCGTCGTCGTCTTCGTTGACCACATCCACCGTATTGCTGGCCAACGCCGCCAGACGGGCGGCCGCCGCGGCCGGATTCCGGCGAAGGCTGTCGGAATCGATACCGGCCTGATGGAGTTTGTGAGCCACAAAGAAGCCGGTGCCGACAACCCCGATAAAGCCTAACAGGAAGAGTCCCAGTACCACCACCAGGATCCAGACCAGAGGACTGGTCTTTCGCGCGGCCACCGGCGGCGGCATCATTCCCGGCTGCGCCATGACGGGCGGAGGGGCGGACGGCATCGGCTGTGCCGGTCCGCTTGCGCCGGCGGCGCTGGACGGCGTTCCACACTGATTACAGAAGGCGCCGTTCACCTGGGCGCCGCAACTCGGACAGAATGGCATAATCGCTGACTCCTCGCGTTACTTTAGCAGAACACTAGCGGAGTTTCAGGAGGGCGTCGTCATAGCGCAGTTCCAGCGTCTTGATGGACGACGCTTTGCCGGTGTACGCGAAGTAGAGAAAGCCGCTGACGGGCCGGGGCGATTGGCCTTGCGGCAGCGCCGTGATCAGCAGGAGTTGATCGGCCGTCACTTTCTCGCGCGGCTCCAGACCGCCAGGGTTGTCCTTCGGGACCCGGGTGGGCGCGGGCGTCTGGCCGGGCATCGGAATCCCGGGAATCTGCATGGGACGCGGCTGGCCTAACGATACGCCGGCAGGTCCGGCGCCAGCGCCGGCTTCTACCCGGCTGGGACCGCCCCATTCCGGATGAGTCATGCTCGCCGCCACAATGGAAGGAGGCTGCGGCAACAGTTCCTGCTTCTTACCGTTGATGCGCACCATGAAATTACCGGAGTGCACATCCACAGGCTGTCCCTTTGGCGGATAGAGCGCGACCTCGATCACGATGTAGTCTTTGACCAGGTATGTCTGCTCGCCGCCCGAGAAACTGTGGATCATGAACTCGGCGCCGAGCGAGGCACTGCGTGCCTGAGCGTGGACCGGATAATCTTCCGGCTTTTCCTTGGGTGTGGTGCCCTGAGCGTAGATCGCTCCAACCAGACAGAACCACAACAATGGTCGCATGCCATCATCGTGGCACAAATCCGCGCGGTGGGGAATCCCGCTGGTCCGGGATTCGTTTTAGCGTTAAACTAAGCGTGATTTCTATGACCAGACGAGATTACCTTCAAATGATGGGCGTGGCTGCGGCAGCCGCCAGCGCCGCTCCGGCCGCTCCCGCCGCGGGAGACGCCACGCGCGAACAACGGATGAAGTGGTGGCACGAAGCCCGCTTCGGCATGTTCATTCACTGGGGGCTCTACAGCACGCTGGGACGCCACGAGTGGGTGATGGAGAACGAAGGAATCCCGGTGGCCGAGTATGAGCAACAAGCCAAGAAGTTCAAACCCAAGCCGAACTTCGCGCGCGATTGGGCCAGGCTCGCCAAGGCCGCCGGACAGAAGTACATGGTGATGACCACCAAGCATCACGAAGGCTTCTGCAACTTCGACAGCAAGCTGACCGATTACTGCGCGCCCAAGCAGGGTCCGGGCCGCGATCTGGTGAAAGAGTACGTGGAGGCGGCGCGGGCTGAAGGCATGCGCGTCGG
>DASZMZ010000224.1:0-2236 GCA_035551455.1 Candidatus Sulfopaludibacter sp. | reverse complement strand
CGCGAGAGATTCATCCAGTGCACGCAGGTGACGTCGCCGCGTCCCGAAACCACCACGTGCAGCGGCAAGAGTGCGGCGGCCGAGCGATCCAAAGCCAGCGCCTCTAAGAGAAGGTAAGGCGAGTCTACCAGCAGAACCCGGCATGCTCCGAAGCCGAGGCCCAACTGCCTGTGGATTCGCTCCGACAAATCCATTTCGCCGGATACCGAAAGTCCACCGGCTTCCAAAGCCTGCCGCAGAACGGGCAGGGCCTGCTCGAACGGCGCGTCAATCAGATACGAGGTCACTAGCACTGCACTGGCACGCACGGGGCCAAATTGCGCTTGGCAGGGCGCCGCTAACCTTATTCCTTTCTCGGGCGTCAAATACAGGCATGAAAACCGTTTTGCTCGCCGCCGGATTGACCGCCTGGACGCTCGCCGCGCAAACGGGCGTGATCGAAGGCACCGTCCTGAACGCCAAAACCGGAGCACCCCTGAAACGCGCCAATGTACACCTGAACGGCCTGATGAACCGGCAGGCGCAGCAAGCGCAGCAAGGTCCGCAACAGCAGCCGCCGCGTCTCAGCAAGGAAACCGACGATCAGGGCCACTTCACATTTACCGGCTTACCGGCGGGCCGCTACTCGATGACCGCCGACCGGCAGGGCTATCTCCGACAAAGCTACGGCAGCCGCAGCCTGAACACCAACGGCACGCCGTTCGCTTTGGCCGCCGACGGGAGCATGAAAGGCGTGGTTTTCAAGCTCAGTCCTCAGGCAGTGATTGCCGGCCGCGTGCTGGACGAAGATGGCGACCCGGTAGCCAACCTGCAGGTGCACGCCTACCGCATGGAATATCGGGGCGCAACCAAGCAGTGGAGCCAGGTCTCCAACGGCCAGACCAGCGACATTGGCGAATACCGCCTGCCCAATCTGCAGCCGGGCCAGTACCTGGTGGCGACGGGCGAAGCCAACAATCAGATGATGAACCAGACGTACGGCGCCGACGCCCTGCCCGATAAGCCCGAGATGATGTACGCGGCGACCTACTATCCCAACGGGCTCGACAGCACGGCGGGCTCGCCGGTGGCGGTCACGGCCGGTGCGGAAGTACATGGCATCGATATCCGCCTGCGCAAGGTCCAGGTTTTCCGGGTCCGCGGCAAGGTGGTGAACCCCGCCGGAGGTCAAACGGTGGCGCCGGTGATGTTATCGCGCAAGGACGGCACCGGGAACGTTCGCGGCATGGGCCAGGCTCGCACGCAGGACGGACGGTTCGAAATCCGCGGCGTCACGCCGGGTTCCTACATCGCCAGCGCGCGCATGGGCGGCGCCAACCAGCAACTGCTGGCCGCCGTACCGCTGGAAGTGGGGAACAATCACGTGGAGGGTCTGGTGCTGACGCTGTCGGCGGGTGTGGATATCACGGGGTCGGTCCGGCTGGCCGAGAAGGACGCGCAGGTGGCGTTTACGAATCTCAATGTCTTCGTGCGGCCGGTGGGATTCTTTATGGGCGGTTCGGGCCGCGGCAAGGTGGGCGACGATCTGAAGTTCGTGGTCCACAATGTGGCCGGAATGCGTTTCACCGCCAATGCCAGCGGATTGCCTGACAACTGTTTCGTCCAGTCGATCAAGTACGGGGGACAGGACGTGACGGAGGCGGGGGTGGACTTGGTGGCCGGCGCGCCGCTCGAAATCGTGATCAGCGCCACCGCCGGGTCGATCACCGGAGCCGTGACGGATAAGGACGGCAAGCCCGTGGTCAGCGCGATCGTGGCGTTTATGCCTAAGGATGGCACCGACCGCAAGACGATCAACAGCACCGATGAAAATGGCACCTTCACGATCAAGGGTCTCAAGCCCGGAGACTACCGTCTGTACGCCTGGGAAGACATCGAGGATGGGGCCTATAACGATCCGGAATTCCTCAAGAAATGGAGCAGCCGAGCCACGGATGTGACCATCGATCCCAGCAGCCAGAAATCGGTTCAGTACAAGGTGATCTCCGCCGAAGAGACTGCCGGCAAGTGAGAAGACAGGAGGCAGGAGGCAGGAGACAGGAGGGCGCGGGGGTATCCGCCGGGGGCGGGATGGTGGATCGCCCGGCGGACACTTGTAGTGTATGGGGTGGGAGAAGACTTTCGGTTGTCAAAGATCGGTTGCGGTGGACGGGGTTAGGCTGCCAGGGGGAGGGTCGTTGGCGGCGATTCCACGTTGATTTGATTCACCATCGGGCTGAAAAGAGGGGTTGAAAAA
>DASZMZ010000223.1:0-23400 GCA_035551455.1 Candidatus Sulfopaludibacter sp. | reverse complement strand
CGCGGGCATGCTGTCCGATCCCGACCTGCTCCGCCGTCTGCTGCTGGATTCGCTTTCCACCTTCTGTGTGCTGTTCCGCCATGGTCTGCTCCTGCACGGCCATGACGTTGCGCCGCGCAAACGCGAGATCGTCAGCCGTTGCGCCGAAACGTTTGGCATAGACCCGCAGCCCTTTGAAAAACTCCTCGATATCCGTGAAGAAAAAATCAAGCCGCGCGATGTCGAGCCGGTATCCCTACTAGAGGCCTACCTGGCATCCATCGGCAAAGTGATCGACGCCGTGGATGGTCTGCAAAAATAGGAGACTGAATACGTGAAAGCTGCCATCATCGCCGTCGCAGTCCTGGTGGTTGTCGCGCTGGCCGGCGCCAGTAAATACTATGGCGTCAAGAACGATCTGGTCACGCAGAGAGAAGCAGTCAACGCCCAATGGTCGAATGTGGACGTGGTGCTGCAGCGGCGCGCCGACCTGATTCCCAACCTGGTGAACACCGTCAAAGGCTTCGCCGCGCACGAAACGGAAGTCTACAAATCCATCGCCGATGCCCGCGCCGCCCTCATCAGCGGCCGCACGCCGCAGGAGAAAATCGCCGCCAACGATCAACTCTCCGGCGCGCTCTCGCGACTCCTGGTGGTGGCCGAAAACTATCCGCAACTGAAGAGTAATGAAAACTTCCTCCGCCTGCAGGACGAGTTGGCGGGCACGGAAAATCGGATTGCCGTGGAGCGCCGCAAATATAACGAGGTGCTGGAGCACTACAATGTGGAGATCCAGAAATTTCCGGCCAACATTGTGGCGGGTATCGCCGGGTTCACGCGCAACGATGCCTACTTCAAGACGGACCCGGGCGCTCGGGAAGCGCCGAAGGTACAATTTTAATAGCTCCGCACAAAACAGACTATGCCAGATCTTTTCAAAAACTATATCAACGGCGAATGGGTGTCTCGCGCCCAGACTTTCGAAAATCGAAATCCCGCCAATACCGATGAAGTAGTGGGAACGTTCGCCAAAGGCAGCGCGCAGGATGTGGAGGATGCCGCCGCGGCGGCTGCTGCCGCACTGCCCGGGTGGTCTTCCATGGCCGGTCCGGCGCGGGGCGCCATTCTGTTTAAGGCCGCCGATATTCTGGACCGCAAGTTCGAACAGATCGCCGCTGAGATGACGCGCGAAGAAGGCAAGACTCTGCCCGAAGCTAAGGGCGAAGTCCGCCGCGCCATCAACATCTTCCGCTATTTCGCAGGGGAAGGTTCGCGCATGCCCGGCATGCTGGTGCCTTCCGAGCGCGACCGCGTACACATGTTTGCGTTGCGCAAACCCATTGGCGTGGTGGGTCTGATCACTCCCTGGAATTTCCCCAGCGCCATTCCGGCCTGGAAGATGGCGCCCGCGCTCATCTGCGGCAACACCATCATTGTCAAACCCGCCTCTGCCGCGCCCCTCAGCGCCTGGCGCATTGTGGAAGCACTGCACGAGGCCGGCGTCCCGAAAGGCGTCGTCAATTTCGTGGCCGGCTCCGGCGGCGAATTGGGCAGCGCGCTCATCAATGCCGCGCCGCTCAAGGCCGTCTCCTTCACGGGATCATGCGACGTCGGCAACTGGCTTCACGGAGAAGCCTCCAAACGCCGCCTGCGCATTCAGTTGGAAATGGGCGGCAAGAATCCCACCATCGTGCTGGCCGATGCGGATTTCAACTCCGCCGTGGAGAACGTGGTCAACGCCTCGTTCTTTTCCACCGGCCAGAAATGCACCGCCACCAGCCGCGCCATTGTGGAAGATTCCATTTACGACCGCTTCGTGGCCGCCGTTGTCGAGCGCACGAAGAAACTGAAAGTCGGCGACGGCATGCAGCCCGGAATCGAGATCGGCCCCTGCGTGGACGAGGGGCAGATGGAGACCGACCTTCGCTATATCGAGATCGGCCGCAAGGAATGCGGCGAGCCTTTATGCGGCGGCCGCCGCCTGACGGACGGCGCGCTGGCCAAAGGCTATTTTGTGGAACCCACCGTTTTCGCCGATGTGCAGGAACAGCACACCATCGCGCGCGAAGAAATCTTTGGACCGGTCCTGGCCATCATGCGCGCCAAGGACTTCGAGGATTCCATGCGCATCGCCAACAACATCCCGTTCGGACTCTCTTCCTCCATTCAGAGCACCAACCTTTCGCGCGTCTTCGAGTACATCTACCGGGCGGAAGCCGGTCTGCTGACGGTGAACCTGCCCAGCGCCGGCGTGGAGTATCAGCTTCCCTTCGGTGGCAGTAAGGATTCCAGCTTCGGACCGAAGGAACAGGGTCCGGCAGCCCTGGAATTCTATAGCGACTACAAAACCGTTTACCTCAAGTACTAGCCAAGGGCTCCGCCCTTGAAATCCCTGCGGGATTTGGGAGTCAGGAGCCAGAAGTCAGGAGTCAGAATGCGCGTGCATGTGAATGGTAGGAGTGAAGTATTTCTGTTTACGATTAAGGGCGTAAGAATCTAGCCAAGGGCTCCGCCCTTGAAATCCCTGCGGGATTTGGGAGCCAGGAGCCAGAAGTCAGGAGTCAGAATGCACGGGCACGTGAATGGTAGGAGTGAAGTATTTCTGTTTACGATTAAGGGCGTAAGAATCTAAATGCAACTCGGACAAATCAAACACGAAGGCGGAGTGGTGGCCGCTGTTTTTGAAGCCGGCATGGCCCGGCCCATCCCCGCCCACAACATGCTGGACCTGATCAAACGATCCGAGGTCCAGTCCATCCCCCTCGCTACACTGGCCGCCCAACTGGCCAGCCGCCACGCGGAAGACCTTTCTCCGGTACTGCCCGTAAATCCTCCCGAGGTTTGGGGCTGCGGATGTACGTACGAGACCAGCTCCTCATTCCGCGATGCCGAGCACGGCACGCGCGAAGGAATGTACGCCCACGTGTATCGCGAACCGCGGCCCGAGATCTTCTTTAAGGGCACGGCGCGAGTCTGCGTCGGCACCCGCAAGGGCATCGGGATCCGCCCCGATTCGACGTTCACCGCGGCCGAGCCGGAACTGGCCGTGGTGCTTGGCAGCAAAGGACGCGTGGCCGGCTACACCCTGGCCAACGACGTTTCCGCCTGGGATATCGAGCGCGAGAATGCCCTCTATCTGCCGCAGTCGAAAATCTACGATTGCTGCTGCGCCCTCGGGCCGGTACTCATCCCCGCCGAGCAGTTCCCCGATCCCTACTCGCTCGATATGACCTGCACCATCATGCGCGATGGCAAAGAACTGTTCTCCGGCAGTACCAACACCAGTAAACTGCATCGCCGCATTGAGACCCTGATCGAGTTTCTGATGCGGGCCAATCACGTGCCCGCCGGCAGCGTGGTGCTCACCGGGACGGGCATCATCGTGCCTCGGGAAGCCGCGCTGGCTCCCGGCGACGTGGTCACGATCCGCGTGCCCGAAATCGGCGAACTGGTCAACACGGTCTCCGCGGTGCTCTGAATATGGCGGACGTCGAACGCCTGACACAACTGGCGGCCGGTCTGTACGTTCCGCAGATTCGCCGCCACATCTTTCTCTGCTGCGACCAGACCAAGCCGAAGTGCTGCTCCAAAGAGGCGGGGCTGGAAGCCTGGGACTATCTGAAGCGCCGTCTGGCCGAACTGGGACTGCTGGATCGCGTTTACCGCACGAAGGCCAACTGCCTGCGAATCTGCGAGCAGGGTCCCATCGCGCTGGTCTATCCGGAAGGCGTCTGGTACCATTCCGCCACGCCCGAGGTGTTGGAGCGCATCATTCAGGAACACCTGATCGAAGGCCGGGTGGTGGAAGACTTCGCCTTTGCCCGCAACGCGCTCTGACCGTTATTCCAGGCCGTCCAACAATTCGGGATTCTTGGCGAAGCGCTTCAGCACGCGCACAATGTCGCTGGTCCGAAACCCGGCGCGCGAGAGGCGGCGATAGGCGCCCGCCAAGTCCTTGTCTTCCTGGAAGAGCGTTTCGCGATCGGCGGTACGGTACTTGCGGCGAATCCAGTCTTCGATCATGGCGCTTTCGTCCACGTCCTGATACACGGATTCCACCGTCTTTTCGGCAAGGGCGGGGGCCACACGGCGCTGACGCAGGTCATGAACCACCCGGGTCTTGCCGAATTTCTCGTTGGAGAGCCGGGAACTGGCGAAGCTTTCGGCAAAGCGTTTGTCGTTGAGGTAGCCATATTCCTTGAGGCGGTCGAGCACTCCGTCCACATCTTCCTCGCGTTCGGCGCGCCGCCGTAACTTCTCGCGCAATTCGCCGATGGAGTGGGCGCGCGCAGCCACCGCTTTGAGTGCGTAGTCCCACAGAGCGGCGGCATCCATGGCGGGCTTCTTATACCTTTGCTCCATAATTCAGAATCTCATGCGGAGTATACTGAAGTTGGCGAAGGGTGATGGCTTTCTCGCTGATTGAAAGTCAATACAAAACAGACTGTAGAGGAGAATTTTCATGGACAAGAACGGACTTTCCGCCTTCCTGTTAGGCTTAGGCGTCGGCGTAGGAATCGGTATGTTATTCGCGCCGAAATCCGGTCAGGAAACTCGCGAAATCATTAAAAATAAAGCTGGCGAAGGTACGGACTTCATAAAACAGCGGAGCTCTGACCTGAAACAGACGGCCAACGAGTGGGTCGAAAAAGGTAAGGATTCGCTCAATCGTCAAAAAGACACATTATCCGATGCGATGGAAGCCGGCAAGCGCGCCTACCGCGACGCGGTGACCGATACGCCCGTGGAAGGCGCCGTTTAGAGACTCGTTTTTACGGAAGGCGTGCATGTCAGAAGAGCTTTTTCGAATCGTCATTGCCGTAGCGGTAGCCCTTGCCTGCCTGGCTTTCATTATTCAGGCCGGTGTAGTGGTGGCTTTGTACGGGTTGGCTCGCAAGATGCAGGCGAAGGCGTCACCTTTGCTGGATCGTGTGGAGCCGGTAAGCGTCAAGATTGAGCCCCTGCTGGACAGAGCCTCGATCGCGCTCGAGAAGGCCGGACCCATGCTCGAAAAGATGGGTCCGCTCGTCGAAAAAGCGACTCTGACAATCGCTTCGGTGAATCGCACGATCGAGGAGAATCGTCCCACGGTGGTCTCGATCATGGCCAGCGCGAATCGCACGATCGATGCCGGCGGTCCGAAGGTCAATTCGATTCTGGATAATGTCGATCGGATGCTGAGTGAGAGCCGTCCCAAGGTCGAATCGATTCTGGACAGCGCCGGCGGCATTGTCGAGGACACCCGGCCGCGTGTCCAGGAAATTGCCACTGAGGTGGTGGGCATCGCGCGCACCAGCCGCGAACAGGTGGAGCGCGTCGGCGACCTGTTGAATAGCGCGGGTGACAAGGCTCGCCAGCGCATGGACCAGATCGATCACACCGTGGAGCATACGGTGGATCAGGTGGAGCAGGTGGGCGATGCGGTCAAGCGCGCCGCGCTCAAGCCGGTCCGCGAGTTGAACGGTCTGGCGGCCGGGGTTTCCGCCGCTGTTTCCACGCTCGTGCGCGGTCGCAAATATTCCGTGGATACCGCCACTCAAGACGAAGAGATGTTCATTTAGCCTTGCGAATTGCCTGCCGGGGAGCCTCTGCCAGCAACTCGCGCACGCTTTTCAGCAGCACCGGGTGGCGCAGGTCCGGCGCCAGGTCGGCTAGAGGCGCCAGCACGAATCGCCGCTCCGTCATGCGCGGATGCGGGATGGTGAGCTTCTTCGAATTCACCACGCTATCGCCATAAAGCAGGATGTCGATGTCCAGTGTGCGCGGACCTTTGGGCACAGTGCGGACGCGGCCCAGTTCGCGCTCGATGCGCGCTGTGCGCGTCAATAGCTGTAGCGGGAAAAGGTCGGTCTCCGCCTCCACTACAAGGTTTAGAAACCAGCCCTGCGCGGTGTACTCCACAGGCTCGGTCTCGTAAATCGGCGATACTCGCAGCACCTTCACCCCGGCCTCCGGCAGCTTCTCAATTGCCGCGCGCAGGTGAGTTTCGCGATCGCCCACGTTGGATCCCAGGCTCAGATACACCCTCTTCACCGAGTGCCGTCCGAAAAGCCAACAACCCGGCGCCCCATTAGAAGAGCCCCGGCTGATCTTCGCGACGCTTCGGCTTCACCTTGAAATATTCGTAGGCCCGCTCCGTGGCCACGCGCCCGCGCGGTGTCCGATTCAAAAAGCCCAGTTGAATCAAATACGGCTCGTACACTTCCTCAATCGTCTCCGACTCCTCGGAAATCGACGCCGCGATCGTATTCACGCCCACCGGTCCGCCGCGATACTTGTCGAGAATCGTCATCATGATCTTCTGATCGATCTCATCGAGTCCGAAGCGATCCACGTCCAGAAGATTCAGCGCCGTCTGCGCCACCGCATGCGTGATTCGTCCGTCGGCCCGCACTTGGGCATAATCGCGGACCCGCCGCAGCAATCGATTGGCGATGCGCGGCGTCCCCCGGCAGCGGCGCGCGATCTCCTCGGCCGCGCCGTCTTCAATCGCCACGCTCAACAGTCGCGCGGACCGCAGCACAATGGCCTTCAGTTCCGGTACCTCGTACGGGTCCAGGCGCAGCACCAGCCCGAAACGTCCGCGCAGCGGCGCACTCACCAACCCCTGCCGCGTGGTCGCGCCGATGGCCGTGAACTTCGGCATCGGCAGCGAATGCGTGCGCGCGCCCGGACCCACGCCCACCAGGATATCGACGCGGAAATCCTCCAGCGCCGAGTACAGCATCTCTTCCACGTCGGGCAGGAGGCGGTGAATCTCGTCGATGAAGAATACCTGGCGCGCGCGGATGTTACTCAGGATGCCGGTGAGGTCGAGCTTCTTCTGCAGCACCGGCCCGCTGGTGGTGGAGAACGTGACCTCCAATTCCTCGGCGATGATGGAGGCTAGAGTCGTTTTGCCCAGCCCCGGCGGCCCGTAGAGCAGCACGTGATCCATCGCCTCGCCGCGCAATCGCGCCGCTTCAATGGCGATCGAGAGATTCTCCTTCAGCTTGTTCTGTCCGGTGAAATCGGCCAGACGCCGCGGGCGGAGGCCCGTTTCAAATTGCAGGTCGTCGGCCTGTCGATCGCCGGAAATCAGTTCCCGCTCGGGCATGTCTTACCAGCTTAACGCGGCGTGGGCTGCAGGCTGCTCCATCCCGCTCACCGCACCAACTCCAGCGCGCGGCGGAACAGAGGTTCAAAGTCCTGCCCGGCCCCCGCGGCCTTGGCCTTGCGGACGGCGTTCTCCGCCTGCGGCCGCGGGCAGCCCAGATTCAACAGCGCCGAGAGCACGTCCTGCTCCACCGCGCTCAACGCCGACGCCGCTTGCGCCGGCGGCTCCTCGCCCGATACCGCCGGCATCTTGTCGCGCAACTCCAACACCATCCGCTCGGCCGTCTTCTTGCCGACTCCCGGAATGCGCACCAGTTTTTCGACCTCGCCGCGCTGGATGGCGTGAATCAGATCCGCCGCCGCCAGCCCCGAGAGAATTTTCACCGCTGCCGTGGGCCCGATGCCGCTCACCCCGATCAACTTTTCGAACAGCGCCTTTTCGTCCTGGGTCAGGAAGCCGTACAACGCCAGGGCGTCCTCCCGCACGTGCGTATGGATGCGCAGCCGCACCTCGGCGCCCGCTTCCGGCAGATGCGTGAAGGTGGAGACTGGAATGGTGACGTCGTAGCCAACGCCGGCAGTTTCGACAATGGCCTGATTGGGATGCTTCTCTACCAGCAGGCCGCGCAGCAAAGCGATCATAACCCTTGATTGTAGTGGCTCGCTACAATGTTTTTTGGCCCGACGCCGATTCTTTGTACCCACCATTCACGCCGGCGCCGCGGAACTGCGCGGCGAAGAAGCCCGCCACCTCGCGCGCGTCCTACGCGCTGAGCCCGGCCAACTGTATGAGATCTCCGATAACCAATCCGTGTGGCTGGCCGAAATCGCCGAGACACATGGCGACCGCGTGGTCTTCCGCCTGATCGAGCCGCTTCCCGTGGCCGCTCTGCCGGTCCAGGTCACCGTTTGCGCCGCGCTCTTCAAGTTCGACCGCTTCGAGTGGATGGTGGAAAAGGCCACCGAACTCGGCGCAGACCAGATTCTGCCCGTGGAGACCGCGCGCAGCGAAAAGGGACTCTTCGAGGCTGCCCGCAAACGCAGCGAGCGTTGGACGCGCATCGCGCGCGAGAGCAGCCAGCAATCGCGCCGCGCCCGCGTCCCGGAAATTCTACCCGCCGTGCGCTTCGCCGCCGCGCTCTCAACACCCGCCGACCATCGGTATTTCCTCGACGAGGCCGGGGCTCCGCCTTTTTTACGAGCGTTACCCGCCGACCGCGCCGCTACCGCTCGCGTGGCGGTGCTGATTGGTCCCGAAGGCGGCTGGACCGAGCCGGAACGCCAGTCGGCAATCGCCGCGAGTTGGCACGCGGTGTCACTGGGCACTCAGATCTTGCGTGCGGAAACAGCCACCGCCGCGGCGCTGGCGTTGGTTATCAACGCCTGGATTCCATGAATTCACTACAATGAAGTCAGCATTGGGGATTGTGTGGCGAGCCGCTTCGATATTCTATTACTCATCGTTTTTCTCTTCGCGCAGGGGCGCATCACGCTGCTCCTGCTGCGCGCAGCCCGCAGGCGGCTGAAGGGTCCTGCTCTTCTCCAGGCCAGCATCGGGCTTGTCGTTTTCAACCTGCTTCTCATCGTCGGGTACCTTTGCAGCTATTCGGATTTGACCGCCCGTCTGCCCATCTCCGGACGCTTCACCAGCATCGCCGGGGCGGTCACGCTGGTGTATCTGATCGTGGCCGCCGGGGTCCTGGCCATGCAGTTCCTGCTGCGCTTCACGCGCCGCCGCGTAGAGCGGGTGGTGGATCCGGGCCGCCGTAAACTGCTCCACGCCGCGGGCAACGTAGCCATGGCTGCGCCGCTCGCCGTGATGGGCTACGGCTATATCCGCCGCACCGATTTCCACGTGCGCGAAGTCGACGTGCCGCTCCCCGGGCTGCCGCCGGATCTGGAAGGTCTGCGCATCCTGCAACTCAGCGACATCCACCTCAGCGCTTTTCTGAGTGAGAGCGAATTGGCCCGCGTGGTGGACGCCGCCATCGGCACCCGCCCGCACCTGGCCGTCATCACCGGCGACCTGATCTCATCGCGCGGCGATCCGCTGGACGCCTGCATCCGCCAACTGGCCCGCGTTAAGGCCGATGCCGGAGTCTTCGGTTGCATGGGCAATCACGAGCGGTACGCGCGCGCCGAAGATTACACGCAGCAGGCCGCCGGACGGCGCGGCATCCGCTTTCTGCGCGCCCAGTCGCAGAGCCTTCGATTCGGCAGCGCCACGCTCAATCTGGCGGGCGTGGACCATCAATCCAAGGCCGGCGGAAAGAGCTACCTTGTGGGCGCCGAGAAGCTGATTCTGCCCGGCGCAGTCAACGTGCTGATGTCCCACAATCCCGACGTCTTCCCAGTGGCGGCCTCGCAAGGCTATAATTTCATGCTTGCGGGACACACTCATGGAGGACAAGTCACGGTCGAAATTTTAGATCAATCCGTCAACCCGGCGCGCTTCTTCACGCCCTACGTCTACGGCCTGTACCAATTGGGCGGAGCCGCGGCGTACGTCACGCGCGGAATCGGGACCATCGGCATACCAGCCCGTATCGGCGCCACTCCAGAGATTTCCGTGCTGCGTCTGAGAAAGGCATAACTCCGCGTCCCGTGCGCTATCTCATCGTCAGCGATCTCCACGCCAATCGACAGGCACTCGACGCCGTCCTGGCCGATTCCGCCGGCCGCTACGAGCAGGCCCTCTGCTGCGGCGACCTGGTCGGCTATGGCGCCGACCCCAACCCCATCGTCGAGTGGGTGAAAGCCAATTGTTCGCAAGTGGTACGCGGCAATCACGATAAAGCCTGCACCGGCCTGGACGATCTGGAATGGTTCAATCCTGTGGCCCGCCACGCCGCCATCTGGACCCAGCAGGCGCTCACCGCCGAGAATACCGAGTACGCCCGCAATCTGCCCAAGGGTCCTCTGATGGTGGGCGAATTCGAGCTTGTCCACGGCTCGCCCTACGATGAAGACGAGTACGTGCTGGCCGCCGATGAGGCCAGTCAGGCCTTCGGCTACCTGGAACGCCGCCTCACTTTCTTCGGCCATACGCATGTGCAGGGCGGCTTCATCTGGAACCATTCGCGCGTGGAAACCATCAGCCGTCCGTCGCCCCACTCGGCCAGCCAGGTGTTGGAAGTGGATCCTTCGTGCGCGTATCTGGTGAACCCGGGCTCCACCGGACAGCCGCGCGATGGCGACCCCCGCGCCGCTTACGTGCTCTTCGATGCGGGCGCGTCCATGCTGACGTACTGCCGCGTGGCGTATGATATCGCGGGTGCGCAGAAGGCGATTCGCGACGCCGGATTGCCGCCTATTTTAGCGGATCGCCTGTCCGTTGGGAGATAGTAGACTATCCCTATGAACTATTACGGCGCTCATGATCTTGCTGCCAGTTTTCGCACCGTCCGCAAAAACACGCTCGTCATTGCCGACGAGATTTCTGAAGATAAATACGGCTTTCAGGCCTCGCCCGATAGCCGCACCGTAGCCCAGACCCTGGTCCACATTTCGCACATCTGCGAATTGCAGGAACTGGTCCAAGGCAAACTGCACCTCAGCACGCTCGAAGGCTTCGATTTCATGGGCTTCCTCGGACCCATCATTGCCGATGAACAGACCCCGCGCACCAAGGCCGAAATCATCAGCCTGCTCACCGAAGGTGGAAATCGCTTCTTCACTTGGCTGGAGGGCCTCTCGGACGAATTCCTGGGCGAGACCGTCAGCATGATGCCCGGTATGACGCCGGCATCCAAGAGTCGCTTCGAAATGATCCTCGGCGTGAAAGAGCATGAGATGCATCATCGCGGCCAATTGATGCTGGTGCAGCGCATTCTCGGCGTCACGCCTCACCTGACGCGCGAAGCGCAGGCCCGCTTCGCCGCCATGTCCGCGGCCAAAGCGTAAGCTGGTTAGCGAGGTTGGCAGGCGGAAGTGCCTGCCTCCCTCTATGAAGTAGCCGTCGTGCTGCACAAACTCAAACAGCGTAAAGAATGGCAGTTTTTCTCCATTCTTCCTCAAGCCTCGCCCGGCCTTGCCGCGGCCTGGTGGACCGCCCTCTTATTCCGCGGCGTTCTGCCGGTGGCCTTCGCCGTTGCCATGGGCGCAGTGGTGGGTGCGGTGCAGCGCGGCGGCAGCCTGGCCGCGCCCCTGGCCTTCACCGGCGCAGTCTTTGTGCTGCTACAGGTAATCAGTCCCATCCATCAGGCCATCAGCTCCAACCTCGGCGATCGGGCGGCGGACTGGCTGTATTCCCGCCTCACCGCCGCCTGCGTGCAGCCTCCCGGCATGGGCCATCTGGAAGATCCCAAACTGACCAGCGACCTGACCGTGGCCCGCGATTTCGACATCGGCATGACCGGTCCACCCCTGCGCATTTCCATGGACTTCATCGCCAACGGCATGATGGAAATGATCAGCGGCGTGGCTTGCGCGCTCATTCTGGCCCGCTACGCCTGGTGGGCGCCCATCGTGCTGGCCGGCGCCTGGATCGCCACCAACTACCTGCTGCGCGAAAGCGCCATCTGGCGCGACCGCAATACCGAAGAAGTTCGCGGCGCGCAGCGCGATGCCGAGTACGCCTATCGCCTGGCCGTGGATCCGCCGGCCAGCAAGGAACTCCGCCTCTTCGGACTCTCCGGCTGGACCATTGACCGTTTCATCGCGCGCCGAACGCGCCTGCATGAACTGCAGTACGCCGCTACGCGCCTGCGCGAAAAGCCCATGCTCTGGAGCGTCCTGCTGGTGGTCTCGGCCAACGTACTGATCTTCTGGATGCTCGCCGCCGACGCGGGCGCGGGCCGCATCAGTCTCGGCGAGGCCGTGGTCTACGTGCAGACCGCCATCGGCGTCTCCGCCGTGGCTTTCGGCGGCTTCAGTTGGGCGCTGGATGGCGCATCGGCGCCCGTGGCCGCGGTGCTGCGGCTGCAGCCTGCCATGCGCGCGGCCGGCACGCTGCCCGCGGGCGACCGGTCCGCCACCGGCATGCCGTCCGGCGCAATCCGCCTCCGCGACGTCACCTTCGCCTACACGGGCGCGCCCGTGCTGGAGCATCTGGACCTCACCATTCCGGCCGGAGCGTCGCTCGCCATCGTCGGCCAGAACGGGGCGGGGAAGACCACGCTGGCCAAACTCCTCTGCCGCTTGTATGACCCGCAGAGCGGCGCGATCGAGATCGATGGCGTGGATATCCGCGAGTTCGACCTGGCCTCGTGGCGGTCGCGCGTCACCGCCGTCTTCCAGGATTTTCTGCGTCTCGAACTGCCTCTGCGCGATAACGTGGCGCCCGCCGGCGCGCCCGATGAAGTGGTGCGGGCCGCGCTCGAAGCCGCGGGCGCGGCCAACCTGGCCGAACTGGACACCATCCTGGCGCGCGGCTATACGGGCGGCACCGATCTTTCGGGCGGCCAATGGCAGCGCATCGCCCTGGCCCGCGCGCTGGCCGCCGTGAAACTCGGCGCAGGCGTGGTGCTGCTGGACGAGCCCACCGCGCAGCTCGACGTGCGCGGCGAAGCCGAGATTTTCGACCGCCTGCTGGCCGCCACCCGCCACTGCACCACCATCCTGATCTCGCATCGCTTCTCCACTGTGCGCCATGCCGACCGCATCTGTGTCCTGGAGCACGGCCGCGTGGTCGAACTCGGCACTCATCCGGAATTGATGGCGCTGGGCGGCCGCTACCGCACCATGTTCGACCTGCAGGCGCAGCGCTTCCAAGTGCCGGGCGAAGAGGAGGAGGGCAAGACGTATGACGTCCTCACTTAAGCCCGAGACCGCGATCGATCCGCTGCCGCCCGCGCTTTCCTCCATGTGGCGGCTATGCAAGCTGGGCTACCGGCATGAGCCCCGGTTGATGGCCGGCTCGTTCATCCTGTCGCAACTAGCGGCGCTTCCCGATGCGCTGCTGGCCTTGTGGCTCATGCTGCTGGGCAAAGGCGTGGTCGAGCATCGCGTGTTGCTGATGCAGGGCGCGGCCGTGGGGCTGGGACTTTCCGCCGCCGCCACCTGGGTGCTGCGGACGTTGAGCACGCGCATGCAGCGCCGCTTCCGCGATCGCGTCACCATTGCCCTGGAAGCCCACGTCGCCCGCTTGCAGGCATCCATCGCCACGGTGGCGCATCAGGAGCGGCCCGAGTACCTCGACCGGCTCTCCATGCTGCGCAACCAGGTCTTCGTGCTGGACCACATGTACGTCTCGGTCTTCTCCACGCTGGGCTGGATTCTGCGGCTGGGCGTGACCATGGCGCTCCTGGCTTCGATTCATCCGGCGCTCATGCTCCTCGCGGCCTTCGCGATTCCCACCGTGCTCACCTCTACCTGGCGGCCCGACGTCGAACGCGAAGTGCAGGAGCGCGGCGCGCAAACCGGCCGCCTGGCCCGCCACCTGTTCACGGTCGCCACCACCGCGCCTCCGGGCAAGGAAGTGCGCGTCACCGGAATCGGTGAACGGCTTGCCACGCAACGCCGCGAGGCCTGGGAGCGATGGTACGGACCCGTGGCCGGCGCGCGCTGGGGCTCGGCCCTCTGGCACGCCATGGCGTGGGCGCTGTTCGGGCTGGCCTACGCCGGGGCGGTGGTTTTTGTGGCGTACGGCATCCACGCGCCGGCCAGTTCGGTGCTGCTGGTGCTGGCCGCCGGCGCGCGGCTTTCGTCGTACATCGGGGCCACGGTGGGCGAGATCGGCTTCCTACGCGGCTTCTGGATGGACGGCTCTCGCAGGCTGGCCTGGCTGGAAGACTATGCCGCCGCGGAGTTGGCCTCCGCCGATCTGCCCGTGCCCGAGAGCTTAGGCCGCGGCATCCGGCTGGATCACGTCACGTTCGCCTATCCCGGCACGTCGCGCGTTGTGTTGGAGGACGTCTCGGTCACGCTGCCCGCCGGCGCCGTGGTGGCCATCGTGGGCGAAAATGGCGCGGGTAAAACCACGCTGGTGAAACTTCTCGCTAAGATGTACGAGCCCTCGTCGGGGACCATCTTCCTGGACGAAACGCCGCTGGCGCGCGTCCCGGCCGTGGAGTGGCGCGCCCGTCTGGCCGGCGCATTCCAGGACTTTTTCCGCTTCGAATTTCGCGCCGGACACACGGTGGGTCTTGGCGACGTCCCCCGATTGGACGATGCAGCGGCGGTCGTTTCGGCGGTCGATCGGGCCGGCGCTTCGGACGTGGTGGGTCGCCTGGCCGGCGGGTTGGATACGCAATTGGGACCCACGTGGCCCAACGGCGTGGAACTGTCTTTCGGACAGTGGCAGAAGCTGGCGCTGGCACGCGGCTTCATGCGCGACGCGCCGCTCCTGCTGGTGTTGGACGAACCGACGGCCGCGCTCGACGCCGAGACCGAGCATGCCCTCTTTGAGCGCTACGCCGAAGCCGCGCACAGCACGGCAGGCGTCGGCCGCGTGACGATTCTGGTCTCCCACCGCTTCTCCACTGTCCGAATGGCCGATCTGATTGTCGTGCTGGACGGGGCGCGGCTGGTGGAATCCGGAACTCACGAGGACCTGATGGCCCGCAACGGCCAATACTCGGAGCTCTACCGCATTCAGGCTGCCGCGTACAAGTAGCTTGGTCGGGTCGCGGGACGTTCTCTCACCGCGGCGCGGAGGTCATCGAGCAGCGGCAGTTGCCTTTGAGGCGCACAACCAGACCAGCGAGATCCAGAGGCCGTCGGCGATCAGCAGGTGTACCATTTGCAGCCAGATCGGGGCCAGCAGCAGCATATTCAACAGACCCGCCGCTAGTTGCGCCACAGTGAAGCCGATCACGATCCGAGCCGTCCGGGGATCTACCCGACGTGCCCCCGCCGCGAAAATGAACAGCCAGGTCCCGACCCCTGCCGCCAGTACCGGATGCAGTCCCCTGAGGTGTAGGAAGATGTTGGCGCCCGGAGCAAAATCCTGCGCCAGTCCGGCCGAGAGAGAGGCCGCCGGAAAGAGCGTGTCGGCCAGCGCGGCAATCGCGCCCGTCACACCCAGCAGCATCACCGCTGCCAGCGTGGCCGCCGACGTCCCCATGCCGGGACTGCGCAGCCGGATGGCCGGCCTTCCTGAGCCCCACCACGCCGTCAGCGTCAGGCAGGCCAGTAGGGTCAGCGTGTTGATCAGGTGGCTCGAGAGCCAGTAGCCTCGCGCGACCGATGGATTTTTCGCAACCTGATCCAGCAGTACCAGGGCCGCTCCGATCATGCCTTCGGTGAGAATGAACACCGTGGTCAGCACCCCGCCCAGCCGCGCCGGATGGCCCGCCGGGAAGGCCCGAAACGCCCACACCGCCAGCGCGATTACCAGCACGCCATCGATGCTGCTGGTGGCGCGATGCAGAAATTCGATCACCGTGGCCAGGGTCGCGAAGGCCGGCGACAGTTGGCCGCCGCACAAGGGCCAGTGGTTGCCGCAGCCCGCGCCGGAGCCGCTGGCGCGCACGAAGGCGCCCCACAGAATCACCGCCAGGTTGTAAGCCAGCACGAACCAGGCGAAACGAGCGAACCTCGGGCTGGCGAGCCGCGTACCAGTTTCCGTCTTGAGCATGGATGGACTCTTTTTATTGTAGTGCCTATTGACAGCCCCGGTTTTCAATGTTACTTTTGCAGCATAATGTTGTTTTTGCAGCATTACTTTAACCTGATATGACGAAAAAAGACGGACATCGCACCTTGAGCCGCCGGGAGCGGCAGATGATGGACATCATTTATCAGCATGGACGCGCCAGCGCGGCGGAGATTCACGAGGCCCTGCCCGACCCGCCCAGTTATTCGGCCGTGCGCGCCAAACTGCGCGTGTTGGAAGAGAAGGGCCACGTGCGGCATGAAGAGGAATCGCTGCACTACGTCTACCTGCCCACCATGCCGCGCGATACGGCGCGGCGGTCGGCGCTGCGCCACATGGTGTCGACTTTTTTCGAAGGCTCGGTGGAACAGACCGTCGCGGCGTTGCTGGATCTTTCCAGCGCGCGGCTTTCCAAACAGGATCTGGACCGGATTTCTCAACTCATCGACGAAGCAAAGGAAGGGGCCTGACATGACAACTCTGGAATTGTTGACGCAATGCGCGTGGAAAAGCAGCGTTCTGCTGGGGGCGGGTTTTGCGGCGAGTCTGCTGCTGCGGCGCCGGTCGGCAGCCTTGCGGCACAGCGTGTGGGTGGCCTGTCTGGCGGCGTCTCTGGCACTGCCGCTGGCGGTGGTGAAACTGCCCCGCTGGGCCGTGTTGGGGCGTCAGGGAACCGTGGCGGTGGTGCCGTCCACCTCCGTAGTCGCCGCCGCCGTGTCCGCGGCCGAGCCGATTCCCGCCCCGGTCCCGTGGAACGTGCCACTCACCATCTGGGCATCGGGGACGGCGCTGGCCGGGCTGTGGTTCCTGGTGGGAATTCTGGGCACCTCCTGGATGGTGCGGCGCGCGGCTCCCGGCGGCGATGCGGCAGACCTGGCCCGCTCGCTGGGCATCCGCCGCCGCGTCCGCCTGCTCCACAGCGACGCCGCGCCCATGCCCTTGACTTGGGGCGTGATGCGGCCCGTCGTAGTGTTGCCTCGTACAGCCGTCGACTGGCCGGCCTCGCGACTGCATGCAGTACTGCTGCACGAACTGGTGCACGTCCGCCGTCTCGATCTGCTGGCGCAGGCGATCGGTCAGGCGGTCTGCTGCCTGTACTGGTTCCATCCGCTGGCATGGCTCGCGGCGCGGCAGTTGCGTATCGAACGGGAACAGGCCTGCGACGACGCCGTTTTGGCCCTCGGCATTCCGGCTCCCGAGTATGCCGGTCATCTGATGGACATGGTGCGCGCCATGGCGGACCGCACCGCGTGGAACCAGTCGGTGGCGATGGCCGAGGCGTCCGGACTCGAGTTGCGAGTGCGTGCGCTACTCGACAGGAAGCGCGACCGCCGTCCGCTCAACCGCTGGAAGGCGGCCGCCATCGCAACCGTGGGCGTCGCCATGCTGCTGCCTATGGGCGCGCTCTCCGAAACGCCCGTGCCGCCTCAAGCGCGCGGCTCCCTCACCGGCACGGTGAAAGATCCCAGCGGCGCGGTGATTCCAGGCTGCACCGTGGTGGCGCACGCCGGAGACGGGAATAGCGAGGAAACGGCTACCACCGGCGCCGTCGGCCAGTACACCTTCAACTCCATCCCGTCGGGCCGCTACACCGTTACGGTGGAAGCCCGCGGCTTCGTCATCTTCCGCGCACCGGTCGTCGTGCCGGCAGGGTCGGCGGCCCAGCTCAACGCGAACCTGACCCTGGGGTCGGTCTCGCAGGCAGTGGAGGTCCGCGGCAGCAAGACGGCCCCGGTCGTTCCGCCTGCCCCCGGTCCCAAGCGCATTCGCGTGGGTGGTAACGTGCAGCAAACCAAGTTGGTCCGGCAGCCGAGACCGGTCTATCCGCCCGAATTGCAGCAATTGGGAGTGGAAGGCGTCGTGTCCATGCGCGCCATCATCTCGAAGGAAGGCGTCCCCACGAACATTCAGGTGCTGAGCACCGGAGTCGACGAACGGCTGATCGCGCCCGCTCTGGATTCCGTCAAACTCTGGCGCTACCAGCCCATGCTCCTCAACGGCGAGCCCGTGGAGACCCTCACCACCATCGACGTAACCTTCAAGCTGGGCCAGTAGGACAGACGGTCGCATTTTGCCGTCTGTCCCTCCGAGCGAAGCTCGGCTTTTTATTTCATCCACTCGAGCGTTTTGCGGATGCCCTCGTCGTAACTGGTTTTGTGTACCGGACCCAGTTTCGACATCAGCTTGGAGTCGTCCAAAATCACGGGCGTCTCCTGTAGATAGAGCATTTCGATCACTTCGCGGATGGTGGGGTTGAAGTAGCCCATCAGCTTGAGCAAGCCGCGGCCGGCCGCGCGATATTTGGGCGAGCGGCCCGCCGCGCGATAGATCCGCGTGATGAAGTCCATCGTATTGATGACACCGGCGCCGCCCAGATTCCAGGCCTCGCCGTAACAGTCGGCGCGCGACGCCAGTTCCACGATCACCGGACCGGCATCCGGCATGTAGACGAATTCGTGCGGCGTGTTCACCGGACCCGCCCAATTGGCCGTCTTGCCGGCCAGCGCCGCGCGGAACACGGGGTTCGCCAGCCCGATGTCGGCATAGGGTCCGTAAAAATCGGGAAGGCGCACAATCAGCCCCGCCAACGTGCCGCCGAGCACCAGGTCCTCCTGCTCTTTGCGGTAAGCGCCCTTGCGCGTCTCCGGTTCGCGCGGATCCGTCTCGGCCACGCGCGAGGCGCGCGGCACGCCGTAAGCGTACACGCTCGAAACCAGCACCACGCGCTTCACCTGCATGGCCGCCGCCGCTTCGAGCGTGGTCCGCATCAGCACCGGATGCAGATGATGCGAGGGGTAGGGCAGTCCCACGCAGTAGATGATGGTGTCGACCCCGCGCGCTGCCGCGCCGGCCGAGCGCAAGTCACTCAAATCGGCGTCGAAGATCTCGCATTGCGGAAAGGCGCCGAACTCCTTTTCCAGGCGCGCGCGATTGCGGCCCACCACCCGAAAAGGGATGTTTCTCCGCACCAGTTCCGGCGCCACCGAGTGGCCCACCGCGCCGCCCGCGCCGAACAGAGCCACCTTCTGAATGTCAGCCTCCATGTCCGTGGCTAGTATACTAGAAGCAAAATGATTCAAACTCTGTTCGGCTCCGTGGAGCAAGAGCCATCTCTTCTGGAAAAACTGAAAAGCGGGGTCCAAAAGACCCGCGCCGGCCTGGTCAATGCGCTGGAAGACGCTCTACAGGGCAAGAAGGAAATCGATGCCGATTTGCTGGATGAGCTGGAGTACACGCTCATCTCCGCCGACATCGGCGTGCGCACCACGGAAGAAATTCTGGAGCGCATCCGCGAGCGCGCCGGACGTCATCAGTTGAACGACGCCAGTGAAGTGAAGGGCCTCATCCGCGAGCATCTGCTGGAGATTCTCGCGGCCAGCGAACGCGCCCCGGCCCATGTGAGCGAGCCGCCGGCCGTGGTCCTGGTGGTGGGTGTCAACGGCGCTGGGAAGACCACCACCATCGGCAAGTTGAGTCAGCGATTCAAGGCCGAGAATCGCTCGGTCCTGCTGTGCGCCGCCGATACGTTCCGCGCCGCCGCCATCGAGCAACTGGAAATCTGGGGCGAGCGGACCGGCACTCCAGTCATTCGCCAGGGTCCCGGCAGCGACCCGAGCGCCGTGCTCTTCGATGCCCTCAACGCCGCCCGCGCCCGCAAGACGGACTACGTGATTGTCGATACCGCCGGCCGCTTGCAGACCAAGGAAAATCTCATGGCGGAGCTCCAGAAGATGGATCGCACCGCCAAAAAAGTGATCCCCGATGCGCCTCACGAAGTGCTGCTGGTGATGGACGCCACCACCGGGCAGAACGGCCTGGAACAGGCGCGCAAATTCACCGACACCAGCGGCGTCACCGGCATCGTGCTCACCAAACTCGATGGCACCGCGAAGGGCGGCATCGTGGTGGCCATCGCACGCGAGTTGAATCTGCCCATCCGCTACATTGGCGTGGGCGAAAAAGTGGACGACCTGCTGCCGTTCGACGCTGAAAAATTTATCGCCTCCCTCTTCGAAAAATGAACGCCGCCTACATGCGCGAAGCTCTGGACCTGGCTCGTCAAGGCCGGGCGCTGGCCAGTCCCAACCCCATGGTGGGCGCCGTCCTGGTGCGCGACGGGGAAGTGGTGGGCCGCGGCTTCCATACCTACGCCGGCATACAGCATGCCGAGGTGATTGCGCTGGCCCAAGCCGGCGAAAAGGCGCGCGGCGCCACGCTGTACATCAACCTGGAACCGTGCTCGCATCAGGGCCGCACGCCTCCCTGCTCGGCGGCGCTCATCGCGGCCGGTGTCGCGCGTGTGGTGGCCCCCATGGCCGACCCGAATCCACTGGTTGCGGGCGAAGGTTTCCGCCAGTTGACCGAGGCTGGAATCGAAGTCGTGATGGCCCCCGAGTTCGCCGACGAAGCCGCCAAACTCAACGAGCCCTTCCTGCACTTCATGCGCACCGGCCGGCCGCTGGTCACGCTGAAGACGGCCATCACGCTGGACGGCAAAATCTCCGCGCCCGACGACAATCGCGGCTGGATCACCAGCGAGCGCGCCCGCGCCCATGTGCAGCAATTGCGCCACGATCACGACGCCATTCTCACCGGCATCGGCACCGTACTCGCCGACAATTGTCTGCTGACCGATCGCAGCGGCCTGCCGCGCGTCCGCCCGCTACTGCGCATCGTGATGGATTCGCAACTGCGCCTGCCGCTGGATTCGAAAATCGTGCGCAGCGTCAATCAGGACCTGCTGGTGGTCACCACGTCCGCCTCATCGCCGGAGCGTCGCAAGGCGCTCGAAGCGCGCGGCGTGGAGGTGGTGCGCTTCGACGGTCCCGGCGGCCGCAGCGATCTGCGCAGCATCGTCAACCGCCTGGGAGAGCGGCGCTACCTCTCGCTCATGATCGAGGCCGGCAGCAAGGTGAATTGGACGGCCCTCGAAACCGGCTGCGTGGATCGCATTTTCTTCTACTACGGTCCCAAAATTTTGGGCGGCCTGGAGGCTCTCCCGCTGGCCGGTGGCATCGGCCGCCGCCGCCGCAGCGACGCCATCCGCATTCACAACGTCACACTGCACCCGATTCCGCCCGACGAGTTTGCCGTGGAAGGATACGTCGATGTTCACGGGGATCATTGAAGAATTAGGCACGGTGGATGCGGTCCAATCGCGCGCCGCCGGAGCCCGCCTCAAAGTGCGCTGCGCCACGGTGATGAGCGACATGACCGAAGGGGCCAGCATCGCCGTCAATGGCGTCTGCCTCACCGCCGTGGATCTGCGCCCCGATTCCTTTTCCGCCGACCTGGCGCCGGAGACCCTGCGCCGCAGCAATCTGGGCGACCTCCGCGCCGGCTCGCGCGTCAACCTGGAGCGGCCGCTTTCGCCCACCGGCCGTCTGAGCGGCCACATCGTGCAGGGCCATGTGGACGGCACCGGCGAGTTCCTCGGCATGGAAGAACTGGGCGATGAGAACTGGTGGCTGCGCATCCGCGTGCCGGCCGATTTGGATTCCTTCCTGGTGTTTAAAGGCTCCATCGCCATCGATGGCATCAGTCTGACGATCGCGGCGCTGGAATCGGACGTCCTGAGCGTCACCATCATTCCGCACACCTACCGGCACACCACGCTGGGCGGCTATCGCACCGGCGCGCGCGTCAATCTGGAGTGCGACGTCCTCGCCAAGCACGTCGAAAAACTTCTCCGCAAGTTGGAGATGAAAAGCCCCATAACGGTGGAAAAGCTGCGCGAAAACGGCTATTGAGTCGGACTCTTACGTCTTCAATTCCGCCACGATTTCCGCCGCGATCTCGCGGGCTCTATCGAGTTCGCCCGGCGAGAGGCTGATGGCGCCTACGCGCGCATGGCCGCCGCCGCCGTACCGCTCGCAAATGCTGGCCAGATTGTGTTTCGGTTCCTCGGCGGCCCACGGATTCGAACCCACCGAGATCTTCGTGCGGAAACTCGAAGGACTCACCGAGACGGTATACGTGGAGTTGGGGAACAGGTAATACGGGATGAACTTGTTGTAGCCTTCCACGTCATTGCCGGCCAGATCGAAGAACACCACGCCGTCCACTTCCTTCGCGCGGCTCTTGATGATGGCCTTGTTCTCCAGGTGGCGCTGATAGAGCGGCGCATAGAGAGCCTGAATTTCCGGCTCGTTAATGATCTCGGAAAGCTGCCGCCGCTGCATCCAGCCGATGATCTTTTGCACGATATCGGAACCTTGCGCGGCTTCAATCACCAACGTCAGTTTCATGGCCGGTGCGCCTAATTCCACGGCCGTCTTGGCGTCCGGATATTGCGCGCCGTCGATCACCAGCGACCAGGCCACCAGATCGTCCAGTTCCGGCGCGCGGAAGCCGAAACGGTCGCAGGCCACGCGCGCGATGAACGCCGTGCAACTCTTGTAACTCGGGTCGTACAACTTGCGGCCGGTGGTGTCGCTGCGGAAATGCTCGGCGTCTTCGGCATTCAGGAAAGCGCTCTGGTGATGGTCGAACCACCAGGTGAGGCGCGGGTCGCTCGAATACTTGAAATCGACAATCGCGTTCTCATCCCCGTCGAACAGCCCGGGGTCAAACATCTGGGATGCCTTGTGGGCCATACCCGTGTAGCGGAACTCGGCGCCGGGGTGGATCGCCCCGGCGATGAACCGGCTGAAGTAGGCAGCCGATGCAGCTCCGTCAAAACAATGATCGTGGTACAACACTCGTTCGAGCATGGATGTCGCGGAAAACCTTCCAGCTTGCCTGAAATGAACAAGAAATGCAACTTTTTCTGCTAATTTGGGAACATCATGCGAAATATTCCCGGCTGGGACCAGTATTACCTCGATATCTGCAAGGTAGTCGGCGCCCGCAGCAAAGACCCGAATACGCAGTTGGGATGCATCATCGTCGGTCCCAATCACGAGATCCGATCCACCGGGTATAATTCCTTTCCCCGCGGCATCCGCGACGACGTCCCGGAGCGGCTCGTACGCCCCGCCAAGTACCTTTGGATCGAGCATGCCGAGCGCAACGCCATCTGCAATGCCGCCCGCGCCGGCACCGCCACGGAGAGCTGCACCATCTACGTCGAAATCATGCCGTGCATGGATTGCGCCCGTGCGATTGTGCAGGCCGGCATCGTCCAGGTGGTGATCTCGGATGAGCGCATGGCGCAGTATTCCAGCGAATACTATAACGAGCACTTTGGGATGGTGGAAACGCTCTTCAGCGAGGCGCGCGTCACCATCCGCCGGGTCTAATTCGTTCAAACTGTGGGGTGGGCAATCCTGCCCGCGGACCCGCTTTCCAGCGGGTCCAGCCGCCTGAAAGGCAGCAGCAGGCACGATTACCTGCCCCACAGGCTGCTAGTGCTTGGAGCTGGTTTCGGCTTCCTCGGGCCGTTCCGAACTCACCGGTTGCGGCACGTAAAACCGCCGCTTACAGTTGCGGCAGCGGTAGGGGACCTTTCGGGCCATCGACATCAGGGTGTCGAGCAGACCATGGACATGCGACGGCCGCGTGTCGACGCATCCGCAGCTCATACACCGTATCGCCGAGTGTCCCCGTTCGGTAGCCAATTGGGTTTGACCGAGTCCTTAACGTGCCAGCTTACCAGTTTTTCGGGGAGTACGACGAATCATCTACGTCCGCCTGCAGAACATGGGAGTTTTCGTACACTTAACCGGCGGCGAGCTTGTCCAGATCGACGGGATTCCCAATGGCGATGCCGGTGAGTGACGGATTGATATTTTTCAGTAGCCCCGTAAGCACGCTGCCCGCGCCCACTTCGACGAATCTGGTGACGCCCA
>DASZMZ010000222.1:0-55809 GCA_035551455.1 Candidatus Sulfopaludibacter sp. | reverse complement strand
ATTCGTTGATCCGGTCCTTACAAGAGTACGACTTATCGCGCATGCGCTGGGACGACCTGCAAAAAACCCAAAGCGCCTGAAACGCTCCGTCATTTTTTGAGTAGCGATCGAATTCGTCCGGCAAGCTCTGCCTCCAGCATTGCGCCCGGATGGTACATCCGCACGATACCCGTGCCGTCGATCAGTACCAAGGTGGGCGTGGTACTGGCGCCGTAGACCTGGAAGTTGGCGGCACTCACCGGCGCGGCCATATTCGGCAAGGCGGAGTAATATTGCTGCCGCACCTTCTCGGTGTAGGCCTTCTCCACCGCCGGCGGGGCATCCTCTCCACCCGCCACGTATCCGTACAATCGGGTCGGCGCAATCACCTTCAGTCCCTGCGGCGCGAAGGTCTTCTGTATGTTGGCCAGAATGGCCACTTCGCCTTTGCAGTCTCCGCACCAGTGGGCCCAAAAGAAGAGCAGCACCGGATGGCCGCGTAGCGAGGCCAGGGCCGCGGGTTTGGCGCCGAGCCACTCGGTTTCCGCCAGCGCCGGCGCCGGCTTGCCCACCAGATTGAGCAGATTGATGTCTTTGCGAATGCGCTCAGTGATGGATGTGCCGGCGAACAGTCTGGCCTGCTCGCGCAGCCACGCAATCGCCTCCACCCGTTCTCCGTGGGCCGCCATCACCTGACCGTGAACTTCGATGGATGCGCCCAGGGCCAGCGGCAAGTAGGGGTCGGCATCCAGTCTGCGGGCGCGCAGCAGACCGTCCGACACTTTCCGCGTCTCCGCGGCCCAGGAGTCGGCCTTGTCGTAACTGCTGGCGTCCATGGCCCCGCGCGCCAGCCACGACATGGCTAGCGCTACTTCGGGAGTGGCGCCGTGCTGCGCGCGCACCAGCCGCACCTGCTGCTCGGCCCCGGCGAAATCGTGACGCGCAATCAGGTCTCGGACATCGTTCACCAGGGAGGCGAGAAACAGCAGGGCCGGAAACATAACTCCAGTTTATCGTGAGTCTAAAATTCGATATTCAGGTGCGATACAGTGTAACCATGAGTAAGAAGAGCGCTGGCGGATCCACCAACGGAACTGGACCGCAGGTCTGCGAACTGGGCGGCAAGGGCGCCTATGAAAAGGAACTGCGCCGGCTGCAGGTGGAACTGGTCAAACTGCAGGAGTGGGTCCGCTCCCGCGGGTTGAAGGTGGTCTGCCTGTTTGAAGGCCGCGACGCCGCCGGAAAAGGTGGAGTCATCAAGCGGATTTCCGAATGCCTGAATCCGCGCGTCTGCCGCGTGGTGGCGCTGCCCACGCCCACCGAGAAGGAAAAAACGCAGTGGTATTTTCAGCGCTACGTCGCCCATCTGCCCTCGGCCGGTGAGATCGCGCTCTTCGACCGCAGTTGGTACAACCGCGCCGGCGTGGAACGCGTGATGGGCTTCTGCACTGAGCCCGAATATCTGGAGTTCATGCACTCCTGTCCCGAGTTTGAACGCATGCTGGTGCGCTCCGGCATCGTGCTGCTCAAATACTGGTTTTCGGTGAGCGATGACGAGCAGGAGCACCGTTTTCAAGAGCGCATCAAGAACCCCACCAAGCGCTGGAAGCTCAGCCCGATGGACCTGGAGTCGCGCCGCCGCTGGGTGGATTATTCGCGCGCCAAAGACGAAATGTTCTCCTATACGGATATCAAACAGTCGCCCTGGTACGTGGTGAACGCCGACAACAAGAAGTGCGCCCGGCTGAATTGCATGCGCCACCTGCTATCGATGATTCCGTATGAAGACCTGACACCGGAACCAATCAAGCTGCCGAAACTCGAGAAGATCAACTACGTCCGGCCGCCGCTGTCGGACCAGACCTTCGTCACCGAATTTTACAAGGTATAGCGCTTTCGCCTGCCGACCTGGCTGTCAGCTATGGCCTGCAGGGAGCCCGGTACTCACTCCATCCAGCGTCTTCCTCACCGCCCCCGCCAAGGACTCCGCGGTGAAGGGCTTGGGTAGGTACGACAAGCGGCCGTCGGCTTCGTTGGAATAGCCTGACATGTAGAGAATGCGAATCCCCGGACACACCGGCAGCAGTTTCTCGGCCAGTTCCGGACCGCTCATGCCGGGCATCACCACATCGGTCAGCAACAAGTCCAGCCGACCGCCAAAGCTGCTGGCAAAGGAGAGCGCACCGTCCGGCGTGCTCGAATGATAGACCGTATAGCCGTACCGCTGCAGCGCCGTCACCGCCAACTTGCGCACTTCTTCCTGATCTTCCACCACCAGCACGCTCTCCGTGCCACGCACCGCGAATTGCGCCGGACGCAGTCGCGGCGCCGCTTCGTCATCCCGCTTCGGCCAGTAGATGGAAAACTTGGCGCCCTGTCCCGGCTGGCTCTCCACGGAAATCCAGCCGCCTTGCTGCTTCACCATGCCATACACGGTTGCCAGCCCGAGACCGGTTCCGCTGCCCACGCCTTTCGTGGTGAAGAACGGTTCGAAAATCCGCGACTTCACCTCCGGCGAAAGACCGCAGCCCGTATCGCGCACCGACAGGCAGACGTGCTCGCCCGGCTCCGCGTCCGGGTCGCTGGCCTTACACGCAGCGTCGAAATTCACCACCGACGTGCCGATCGTCAACACGCCGCCGGCGGGCATCGCGTCCCGCGCATTCACCACCAGATTCATCAGGATCTGGCTGATCTGCCCCTCATCGGCCAGCACATTCGCGCTCTCGGGCGAAAGCTCCAACCGGAAGTCGATGTTTTCGCCAATCAGCCGCTCCACCATGCGGCTCATCTCCATTACCGCAGTCTTGAGATTCAGCACGCTCGGCTGGATAATCTGACCGCGACTGAATGCCAGAAGCTGCTGCGTCAATTCCGCCGCCCTCAGACCGGCCGCGCGGATCTGCGACAGGCGCACGGAGATCTTGTGGTCGCAACCCACCTCCGACAAGATCAGGTCGCAGTAGCCATTCACCACCGTCAACAGATTATTGAAGTCGTGAGCGATCCCCCCCGCCAGCTTCCCCACGGTCTCCAGTCGCTGACTTTGGCGCGCCTGATCCTCCAGTTCCAATCGCCTGGTGATGTCCTGCGCCATGATCAGACAGGCATTGCGATCGTGGAAGCGAATCGGGTTCCCGGTGATTTCCACGCGAAGGGCACTGCCGTTTTTCCGGCGCTGCAGCCAGGGGCTTTCCTGCTGGCTTGTGGTGAATGCCGACCGCGTGCGATCCAATAGACGCGGCCGGTCCTCGTCCGCTCCCAAATCGAACAGCGTCATGGCCTGCAATTCGCCGGTCGAATAGCCATACTGCTGGACCGCGGCCCGATTGGCCGCCAGAATGCCCAGATTCGGTAAATCGCACACCCACATCGGCAGAGTATTGGCTTCGAAGAGCAGCCGGTATTCGGCCTCGGACGTTCGCAGGTCGTCCTCCGCGCGCTTCCGAATTTCCACTTCGCGTGAAAGGTGGCCATTCGCCAGCGTCAGCTTTTCCACGAATTTTCGCGACTGCTGCCCGTGGGCAATCTCCGATCGAAAATGGCCGGCAGTCGCCAGCGTACCCAGCAAGCCGGCAAACAAAACCAGCCACGGACGCCACGTCCGCGCCGCAGCGGCGTATGCCTCCGTCGGAGTGAAGATGAGACGCCACGTCCGATTCCCCACTGCCACATTTTGCGCGTTCCAAAGCTCGCCGGCCGCATTCCCGCTCGCCGCCGGGTCAGTGGGACCGTGTGGGTCCAGCCGCGAGCGATGGTAATAGAGGAAGCGATTGGCGTCCGCAGCCGAGGCGTCCTGGAATTCGATATTGATGCCTTCCTCATCCAGTGCATCGAGGGCATGCTCCACCACACCCGCCACCTGAACCAGGATCATGGCGTAATCCATGCCGCCCGCGCGGTATGCCGGCAGCACCACCACCACGCCGTAGCCTTCCCGTTCCACAATTCGCAGACGGCCCATCGTGGTGGGCTGCCCCGCCGTCCCCGCCAGTTCGAGCGCCTTCAAACACGGGCCGCACGACCCCATATCGAATCCCAGCACGGAGCCATTCAGTTGATTCAGCGGAAACAGGTACCGCACCGGGTAATAGTCGTCTCGCTCGCTCGCCGATTGGCTGGCTTGCGGCGTGCCCTCCGTGATCAACGGGCGAGCCGCTCCGTTGCGCCGCAGTTCCTCCTCAAATGCCTGCCGCTCCTTGGCCCCCCGTACGTGCGAAACCCATTCTGAAGCCAACAGGCTGGGGTGGGTTTCCAGCAGGCGCGCCGAAAAACGATTGAAGTCCGAAGCCGATACCGGATACTGGACTTCCATGAAGCCGCGCAACGCATGGAGCGCCGAAAGGTCGCCGTCAATCTGCCGCTGAATGGCCCGCGTCCGCCGTTCGGCCGCGGTGATGAACTGGCTGTGTACCTGGCGCAATTCGAACTGCCGCACGCCCATTGCCGCCAGCGCGGAAAGAACGACTCCCACGCACAAGATGGCCGCAACCGTTCGGTTCCGGCAGGATGCAAGGAAGTCGGGATCGAGAGCCTGTGATACTTGTTTCAAGCCGGGTGGAGGAATTTTATCAGGTTCTGGCAGGTGATGGGTTACAGGAGAATGGCGCCGGCGACAAGTCTGAGTAGGATAGACGGTCGCCTTTTGCCGTCTGTCCAGCCGAGCAGCGCTCGGCATCACCCTTGACCTGAAGATTGAGATGTGTGAATATTCATATGAGTGAATAAAAATTCAGGCCAGTCGCTGCTCGCCGGGCCCTCCATGAACAAACCGATCCTCAAAACCAATACCCCCGACCTCCTCCGCGACTTGGACCTGACCAACGACGAACTGGCCTACCTCCTCGACCTGGCTGCCGATGTCAAACAATCGCCCGCCAGCTACGCCCACGCGCTGGACAATCAGTCGATCGCCCTGCTTTTCGAAAAACCTTCCCTCCGCACCCGGCTCACCTTCGAACTGGCCATCGCCCAATTGGGCGGCTCCTCCGTCTTCGTGGATGGCCCCATCGGCGTGCGCGAGCCGCTGCGGGACGTGGCTCGCAATCTGGATCGCTGGGTGAACGGCATCGTCGCACGCGTCTTCTCGCAGGACACCGTGGATGGTCTGGCGCAGTGGTCGCGCGTCCCGGTGATCAACGCCCTCAGCGACGCCTTCCACCCCTGTCAGGCCCTTGCCGACGTGCAGACTGTGCGCGAACATTTCGGCGAAGTGGCGGGCCTCAAGCTGGCATTTATCGGCGACGGCAACAACGTGGCGCAATCGCTCATGCTCACCGGTCTGCGTCTGGGCATGGATTTCGCCTTGGCCTGCCCGCCCGGCTACCTGCCCAATCCCGATGTGGTGGCGCAGGCCGAAGGCTTGGCCGCCGTCTCCGGCGCGTCGCTCCTGATCAGCCACGAGACCGCCCCCGTCATGAACGGCGCTCACGTGGTGTATACCGACGTCTGGGCCAGCATGGGTCAGGAGCAGGAAGCCGTGGAGCGCAAGCGCGCCTTCCACAAGTATCAGGTTAACGAAGAATTGTTCGCGCAGGCCCGGCCCGACGCGGTGTTCATGCACTGCCTGCCGGCCAAGCGCGGTGAAGAAGTCACCGATGGCGTGATCGAAGACCCCCGCAGCGTGGTCTTCGACGAAGCCGAAAACCGGCTCCACGCGCAGAAGGCCCTGCTGCTGATGTTGTTATCGTAAATCTATGACCAAACGACAAAATGCGGTCCTCGCCCCCGCGGGCGAGTGGGAGATCTCCGCGAAATGAAACTCTGGGGCGGCCGTTTTGAAACCGGACCTTCGGAAATCTTCGAGCGCTTCTCCGGCTCGCTGGAATTCGACCGGCGTTTGATCATCGCCGATATTCGCGGTTCGCAGGCCTTCGCCCGCGCGCTCGAACGCGTCGGCATTCTCTCATCCGGGGAGCGCGCCCAGATCGTCGACGCCTTCGACCAGATCGCCGCTGCCTCCGCCGCTCCCTCCTTCTTCGAGGGCGCGAACGATGAGGACGTGCACACGCTGGTCATCCGCAAGCTCAAAGAAACCGCCGGCGCGGTGGCCGACAAGATCCACACCGGACGCAGCCGCAATGAACAAGTTTCGCTCGATACGCGCCTCTGGCTGCGCGAGGAATGCGACGATCTCCGCGCCCTGCTGGCCGGCGTGATGCGCCGCCTGCTCGACCTGGCCGACAAGTATTCCGGCGCCGTCATCCCCGGCTACACCCACATGCGCCGCGCCCAGGCTGTCCTGTGGCCCCACTATCTGCTGGCCTATTTTGAAATGTTCGCCCGCGATTGGGAGCGCTTCGGCGACGCCCGCCGGCGCACCAATCTGTTGCCTCTCGGCTCCGGCGCGCTGGCCGGCAGCGGCTTCCCCTTCGACCGCGACGCCATTGCGGAGGACTTGGGCTTCGACGGCGTCACGCGGAACAGCATGGACGTTTCCGGCGACCGCGATTTCGCCCTCGACTTCCTCTACGCCTGCACCGTCACCATGATTCACTTGAGCCGCTTGGCCGAAGACTGGATTCTCTACTCCTGCGAGGAATTCGGCTGGCTGGAATTGGGCGACGGAGTCACCAGCGGCAGCAGCCTCATGCCGCAGAAGAAGAATCCCGATTCGCTCGAACTCATCCGCGGCAAAAGCGGACGCGTCATGGGCTGCCTTACCTCGCTGCTGATGACCATGAAGGGTCTGCCCATGACCTACAACCGCGACATGCAGGAAGACAAAATGCCGCTGTTCGATGCCGGCGATCAGTTGGCCGGATCCCTGGCCATGATGTCTACCGTCATCGAATCCACGCGGCTGAATCCGGCCCGTCCGGCATCGGCAGCCGAGGAAAGCTGGGTGGTGGCGACGGACCTTGCCGAAGCGCTGGCCCGCGCCGGCACGCCTTTCCACCAGGCCCACCAGATTGTCGGCCGCTTCGTGCTGGAAAGCGTGCGCGGCGGCAAGAAACCGTCCGATTGGACGGCCGAAGACATGCATCGGTTCGCACCGGAATTCACGGCCGATTTCGCCGCCCTGCTGGACCCGGCCAAGGGCATGCAGTCGCGCGAATTGCCCGGCGGCACGGGACCCTCGGCTGTCGCCAATGCACTGGCCGCCGCCAAACAACGGCTTGGAGACATGATCGTATGACCAAGGCTTATCGTCAGGGGCAGATCCTCAAACTGGTGCGCACCAAGCGCATCGGCACCCAGGAGGAATTGGCCCAGGAACTGAGTACCCAGGGCATCGCCGCCACGCAGGTGACGCTCTCTCGCGACCTCCGCGATCTGCGTCTGGTGAAGACCCGCGAGGGATACAAGGAAATGGCGCCCGAGGAGATCGGGCCTCAGTTCTCCCTGCTGGCCGCCGAGTTCCTGCACGACGTGCTGCGCGCCCAGAATCTCGTCATCCTGAAGACCTCGCCCGGCCACGCCAACTCCGTCGCCGTCGCGCTCGATAACGAACGCTGGCCCGAAATCATCGGCACCATCGCCGGCGACGATACCATCCTGGTCATCGCCCCCGACAACGCCACCGCCGAATCCGTCCAGGAAAAATTGTTAGGCCTCTTAGAAGGCTCTTAGTTTAGCAGCCGCTCTGTAAGCCGCTGAATCTACGGAGCCGCGCACGTTAGTAAGCGCCCTTTTCGATTTCTGCCACGGTCTCTTAGAAGGCTCTTAGCCCCTGCCGCGTCGAACCCGGCCAGCGTCCTTCGGTGGAGTTACAGGTGAGGGCGTGGGCTCAACGAGTCCCAGATACATCAGCAGCACCGCCACCGTGGTCAACTGAGCCACCACGCTGAGCAGGCTATCGGTAATCGCCAGCAAGACGCGGGAATTGGCCGCGCCCTCGATCACCTTCAACACGAGCATGCTGCCCAGCAGCCCGATCGCCGAGAGCGGCAGCATCGCCCAAAAGATAAGCCAGCGATGGCCCCGCGCCAGTTGCTTGGTCCGCTCCCGCACGTCGCTCGTCCGGTCGCCCTCGATGGCCACCACCGTCTCGGTGAAGATCAGGTCGATCGCCATGATCACGCCGGGGACGATCAGCAGCAGCGTCGAGAGCATGATGCTGACCTCCATCTTGAGACTGTTCCACAGCGTCTTCTCCCACTGACGCCGGCCCCAGTGGAAGGACTCGCCCAGGGGAGGTAGCTTGCCGTTCCGCAGTTTGTAAGTCAGTCCGTGCAGAATGACCGGCACCGCCAGCGCCGCCAGAGCCAGGTCGCCCGCCGACATCAAGATATAGGAGACGATCCCGTTGACGGAGACGTCGAACAGCGAATAGGCGAACTGCAGGACCAGGGTGGCCGGCAGGAATATCAGCAGCGTGACCCCCGCAATGAAATGGAAATTGGTCCCGAACAGGACTGCCGACCGCAGCAGCAGGCGAGGCACGCTCCGGAACTGCTCCACGGGAAAGTCGATCTCGATATGGTCCATCTAAGCGCTATCTGACACTCCCGATCTTAGTTGCCAGGCAAGGCGCGCCGCAAGCAACCGTGCCGCCGTGCGACGATTGTGAAGTGATGATCAGAAGAGTTTGCCTGTTGTCGCTGGCTGCCGCCGTGCTCGCGGGATGCGGCGCCTCCGGACCTAAAGAGAAGCGCTACCAGTTCGATGGCTACATTATGGCGGTGGACGCCTCCAACAAGACCGCCACCATTCGCGCCGGCCAGATCGGCGATTGGATGGAGCCCATGACTATGGAGTACGCCATCAAGCCGGACGCCGAATTGGCCAAACTCCACGTGGGCGACAAGATCCACGCTACCGCCGTGGTCCACGACCCGTCCTACTACGTGACCGATATCCAGGTCGAGCCCAAGTAGCGCGCGTCCCCCAGCAGCCCGCTGCGCCGGAGGCAAGGCCTCCGCGTCTTCCTCCGCGCCTCCTGCGCCTCCGCGGTGAAAATCCATTCACACGTTTCGCGAATATTTCTTTCCCAACATTGCAAACCACTTACCTAGTTTTCAGACCCGAAACTCCCCGTCTTCCCCTACCTCGCATGTTTGAATGAAACCAGGAAGGAGCAACGGAACATGTGTCCCAAGCTAATCCAAATCGAAGATAAAGCCGCGTTGCCTGATCGTCGCATCATCAACGCTTACCGTCACGGCCTCACCGGCCAAGTCATGATGTTCACCAAACCAGAGCAGGAGGCCTACAACAAACACTGCAAAGCCCTCCTCGAATCCCTGGCCCCTGTCGGAGGACTCGAAACCTCCTTCGCCCAAGCCATCGCCGATGATTCCTGGCGTCTCTCCCGCGCCTCGTCAATCGAAAACACTCTCATCGGCATCGGTCTGAACACCAAAGAGGACCCCTACTCCATACAGCCCCCGCAGGTCTCCGACGCTTTTCTCCAGGCCTTCACCTGGGTCAAACAAGCCAAGAACTTGAACCTCCTGACCCTCTACGAAAGCCGTCTCCATCGCAAGATGGAAAAGAATCTCGACCTCCTCCGTAAGGAACAAGCCATTCGCATGGCCGCCGAAAAGCTCAAACCGCAGAAAACAAAACGCGAGGCCCCCGTCTATCCCGACGAAATCCTGCAGCCGGATTTTGTTTTTTCAACCCCTAAAATCGACCCCGAAATCCGCCTGTAGCGGTCCAAAACCCTGGCAAAACAACGTCCACCGCTGCTGATCTTTGACAACCGAAAGTCTTCTCCCACCTCATACGCGACAACTCCCGGTAGCTGCGCTTCCCGCGGGCCCGGCAGATGCCTGAAGCCGATCCTACGTTATACTCGGCTTAGAGGGATGATTCCTGCATGCTTCGGAAGCGCCTTTCCTTTATTGGTATACCGCTGATTCTATTAGCGTGTGCCCTGCTGGGTGGATTTTATGGCCGTGACGTTCAAGCGGCTACCGACCCAGCCCTGAGTGCCGATCTTCACACTTTCGCCAATGCTCTGACGGTGCTCGAACAGAACGCGGCAGAGAAGCCCACGGGCGATAAAGCCATTTACGATGGCGCCATCCCGGGCATGCTGCGGACCCTGGATCCGCACTCCAATTTCTTCGACCCCAAGAACTACAAACTGCTGCTCGAAGATCAGCAGGGCCATTATTCCGGCGTCGGCATGCAGGTCGGGCCGCGCAACGAAAAGACCGTCGTCCTGAATCCCTTCCCCGGCTCCCCGGCCTACCGCGCCGGCATCCGGCCCGGCGACATCATCGCCTTCGTCAACGACAAACCCACGGCCAACCTGAACACCACCGAAGTGGCCGACATGCTCAAAGGCCCGCGCAATACGCCGGTAAAGATTGCGGTGTCGCGTGAGGGGTCGCCCGACTACATCACTTTCAACATTGTGCGCGAAGACATCATTCGCCACACCGTAAACGGCTTCTGGGTGAAGCCCGATATCGCCTACATCCGCATCTTGAGTTTCGGCGACAACACCGCCCGCGAACTGGACGACACGCTGCGCTCGCTGGGCGAGGATAAATTGCAAGGGCTGGTGCTGGACCTCCGCGGAAATCCCGGCGGTCTCCTCAATCAGGCCGTCGCCGTGGCCGATCATTTCCTGCAGAAGGGACAGGCCGTGGTGTCGCAGCACGGGCGCGCCTCGGCGGAGCGGGTCTACCGCGCCGACCGTGGGAATCACGGCCGCGAGTACCCCATCGTGGTGCTGGTCAATCAGTATTCGGCCTCGGCCGCGGAGATTGTTTCGGGCGCCATGCAGGATCACGACCGCGCCTGGATTCTGGGCGAAACCACCTTCGGCAAAGGGCTCGTGCAGACGGTGTTTCCGATGCGTGACAACACCGGACTGGCGCTCACCACAGCCCATTTCTATACTCCGAGCGGTCGCCTGATTCAGCGCGACTACACCAACAAATCCTTCTTCGACTACTACTATCACAAGGACCACGCCACCAATAATCCCAACGACGTGAAGATGACCGACAGCGGCCGCACGGTGTACGGCGGCGGCGGCATCACGCCGGACGAGAAGTTCACACCGGCGGAACTCGACAGCCTGGAAGTGCAGCTCTATCGCAAGGGACTGTTCAATTTCACGCGCAGCTACTTCGCGAGCCATCCGGAGCATCTGCCGCAAGGCTGGATGCCGGACACCGCAACGCTCACCCAATTCCACGATTATCTGCGCGCCAACGGCTACACCTTTACCGACGCGGCATTCACCAATGACACCGAGTGGATCAAGCGCTACCTGGCGAAGGAAATGTATATCTGGGCCTTCAACGTGGATGATAGCGACAAAGTTTTCGAGGCGACGGATCCCGAAGTCGCGCAAGCGGTGCAGGCCATGCCCAAAGCGCTCACGCTGCTGGAAAATGCGCGCAAGGTGATCGTCCAGCGGATGAAGTAGACCGCCGGCCGCATGATCTATCTGGACAATCACGCCACCACGCCGGTTGACCCGCGCGTGCTGCAAGCCATGCTGCCTTACTTCACGGAGAAGTTCGGCAATGCCGCCAGCCGCGGCCATCGCTTCGGTTGGGAAGCGGAGAAGGCTGTCGACCTGGCCCGCCGCCGCCTGGCGCACCTGGCGAACGCCACCGCGCGCGAGATTATCTTCACCAGCGGCGCCACCGAGTCCAACAATCTGGCGCTGAAGGGCGCCATGGAGGCCGCACGCGCCAGGGGCCGCCATCTGGTCACCATGGCCACCGAGCACAAGGCCGTGCTGGACGCCGTGAAGCATTTGGAGCGCGACGGCTGTCACGCCACCGTGCTGCCGCCTCGGCCCGATGGCCTGCTGGACCTCGATGCGCTGAGGCAGGCGCTGCGCCCCGACACGGTGCTGGTCAGCGTGATGTACGCGAATAACGAGATCGGCACGGTGCAGCCTGTCGCAGAGATCGGCGCCCTCTGCCACGAGCGCGGCGTGCTGTTTCACTGCGACGCCGTGCAGGCATTCGGCAAGATCCCGGTGGACGTGGAGCGCGACCAGATCGACCTGATGTCGATGAGCGCGCACAAGCTGTACGGACCGAAAGGCGTCGGCGCCCTTTATGTGCGCAAGCGCAATCCACGGGTTTTAGTAGCCGCGCAAATGGATGGCGGCGGCCACGAAGGCGGCATGCGGTCGGGGACTCTGAACGTCCCGGGGATCGTGGGTTTCGGCGAGGCGTGCGGTCTCTGCTCCCGCGAGATGGCGGACGAGGCGATCCACGAAGCGCAACTGCGCGACCGTTTGAAGGCGGGCCTCATGGCGGGCCTGGAGGGCGTGGAAATTAACGGTACGATGGAGCGGCGACTGCCCGGCAATCTGAACGTGAGCATCGCCGGAGTGGATGCCGAAACGCTGCTGATCGCGCTGCCCGATATCGCCTTATCGACGGGCTCCGCCTGCACTTCGGCAACGGTGGAGCCGAGTCACGTGCTGAAAGCCCTGGGCTTGAGCCGGGACCGCGCGCACTCCTCCGTACGCTTCGGCCTGGGCCGCTTCAACACCGAGGCAGAAGTGGACGCAGCGCTGTCGAAGATCCTGGCTGCAGTCGCCAAACTGCGCCACATGATGGCGTTCTAGCCGCGCCTGGAGTAGGATAGACGGTCGCCTTTCGCCGTCTGTCCAGCGGAGCGCAGCTCCGCTGCCGGCGGTCACTCCGGCAGCGGTGTAACCTTCAGAGTCGCCAAAGTGGATTGGCCTGCTTGCACCGTCACCAGCGTGCCGGACGCAGCGATGTGGATGGCGAGCGAGGAATCCATCCAGTCCGGGCCGCGGGTGAAGGCCACCGCATAGTAGTCGCCGGGACGCAGTCCGGGAATTTCAAAATGTCCGGCGCGATCGCAGGGAGCGCCCACCAGGAACTCAGACTGCTGCAGGACCGGATCCTTCGGCATCACCAGGACATCGCTGCAATGCTCCGCGTTTCCCCGCAAACTGCCGCCGTTGTTTTTATAGATCACGCGAAGCGGCAGCGATCCGTCCATCAAATCCACGGTCTGTCCCAGGATCTCGCGTCCGCCCATGCGGATCGAATCCAGGTACACACCGGCATCCGGCGAATTGGCTACTACCTGATACCGGCCCGGGTGAACGCCGCTGATGGCGAAGCGCCCGTCAGGGCCGGAGGGCGCTAGCACATTGTCCGGCGACTCCGAGCCTTCCGCCGGGCGGAGCGACACAATCGGCAGGAAGCGACCGGGTTGCGGAGCTTCCGGAAACTCCATGACGCCGGTTATCGTAAACGGCGCCTCCAGTTTGATCCGCACATTCTCCCAGTCCTTGTCCGACACGCGGCCGCGCAGGGTCGCGCTCAAGGGCTGTGCGCCGCGCTTCCACGCCGCGGCCAGCGCCCAATCGCCGGACCGTACTCCCGGCAGATCGAACGTGCCGTCAGGCCGGGTAGTAGCCTGCGCGTCGGGAGCAGCCAACGCCAGCATGACCGGTAGGGCGGCCTGTAGCAGTTTCACCGCCGCGCCGGCCACGGGCGCGCCGGCATCGTCAAAGACGGTACCGCGCACATGAAACACCGGGACCGCCCGCAGCTTGATTCCGTAGCCTTCCAGATCGGCATCGCGATGCCATACGATGCGCACCGCCTGGGAACGTTCCGCCCCATCGGGATAATAGGTGGGCGCCCAGACGAGTGGATGCTCCTTCGTGGATTGCGGCGGCGGCAGGTCTTTCGGCGGCAGCGCGCGCAGCACAAAAGCGGGCGAGGGCAGCGACCCCTGATAAACGAAGGCGCCGTCCTTGCCGCTCTTCGTGGTGACGCTCCAATTGCCGCTCACGCCCACCAGATCCACACGAGCTTCCGGCACCGGGTGGCCGTCAGGGTCCGTGACACGCCCGCGTAGAGCGGGAAGGGGCGAGAGTTCGACATTCAGCCGCACCGCTCCGGTGGCCGCACCCAGGCGAAAGGCAGCTACTGTGAACGGCAGATACCCGGTCTTGCTGACGATCGCCGTGAATTCGCCATCCTGATCGATGGCGCTGAAACGGAAGGATCCGTCTGGGTCGGTGGTTGTGGTGTAAGTGATGCGCCGCCCCGTGGTGCTGACGATGCTCACGCCCGCTCCGGAGAGTCCGGCATGCGTGATGCGGCTGGCCACCGTGCCTTCGACAGGCGCGCCGCCCTGGGCGTGCAGAATCGCGCAAAGGAAAAAGAGGACTCGCACTAGTGCGTCATGCCGTATACCACGTAGTTGACTCCGATGCGGATTCCCATGGCGGAGAACTTCTGCGGGTATTCGGGATTATCGGCGTGTTCCCAGGAATCGCCGAGGTCCATATCGTGGCAGATGGCCACCACCAGGCGGCCCTTCTCATCGTAAATGCCGCGCCAGTGCGGGTCGTAGCCATCGTATTCATAGGTGCGGCCGGAGCGGACAAACTGCTCGCCGGGCACCTGGTATTTATCGTCGAGATCGTAGACGGTGTGAAAGATGGGGTCGTCTTTGGGGATGTCCACAATCTGGCGATCGGGGAAGACCTTCTGCATGCTGTGCGAAAAAACGTCCCACTCTTCGGTGCCGTGAAAATCGTCGCACATGAAGAACCCGCCGCGGTCGAAATATTCGCGGAAGGATTTCACCTGCGCGTCGCTCAGATTCCAGTGGCCCACTTCGACGGCGTACATCCAGGGCCAATCGAACTGATCGCCGTCGTCTAAATTGATGGGCTGTTCGACGCTGCGCACGTGAATTCGGGTGAGGCGGCGGAGGGCCAGCGAGAAGTGGCGATCGCTGCGCGGATAATCCATGGTCCAGAAGACGCCGCGTCCGCCTTCGCGCCAGTCCGCGGCAAACCGCCGGCGTCCGCCGAAGCCGCCGCGTCCGTGCACGCCGTCCATGTTGGGATACATGAGGCGCGCGAAGGCCCACTCGGTCTTTTCCTGATAGTCGGGTGGGATGGGGAAGTCGTTGTACTCGAAGGCGGGAAACTCGTGCCAGGTGTGCACGTGCTGCTGTTCCACCGCGAACAGTATGCCCGCTGCCGCCAACAGCCAGAGTCCCTTCCTGATGGTCATGCTGTCTTGCCCTTGAGGATACCACTCAATGCGTCATGGCATAGGTGACGTAATTGACTCCGATGCGGATGCCCATGGCGGAAAATTTCTGCGGATAGCGGGGATTGTCGGCGTGCTCCCAGGAATCGCCCAGATCCATATCGTGGCAGATGGCCACTACCAGGCGGCCCCTCTCGTCGTAGATGCCGCGCCAGTGCGGATCGTAGCCATCGAATTCGTAGGTGCGACCGGAACGCACGAACTGCTCGCCCGGCACCTGATACTTATCGTTTAGATCGTAGACGGTGTGGAAGATCTGGTCGTCACTCGGAATATCGACGATGGGCCGGTCGGGAAAAACGCGCTGCATGCTGTGGACGAAGACGTCCCACTCTTCGGTGCCGTGGAAATCGTCGCACATGAAGAAGCCGCCGCGATCCAGATATTCGCGCATGGCCTTGGCCTGACCGTCGGTGAGATTCCAATGGCCCACCTCCACGGCGTAGAGCCACGGCCAATCGTACTGTTCGGACTCATCGAGATTCACGGGCTGTTCGACGCTGCGCACGTGGATGCGCGTGAGGCGTCGCAGGGCCAGAGAGAAGTGGCGGTCGGAGCGCGGATAGTCGACCGTCCAGGAGATGCCGCGTCCACCTTCATGCCAGTCGTTGCCGCCCCGCCAGCGGCGTCCATGGACACCGTTCATGTTGGGATACATCAGGCGGGCGAAGGCCCACTCGGTCTTTTCCTGATAGTCGGGAGGGATGGGGAAATCGTTGTATTCGGTGCCGGGATACTCACGCCAGGGGCGCGAGTGAGGCTGCTGGAAGGCGAACACGAGTCCGGCGGCGAGCAGTAGCCAGACGCCATGACGGATCATCTTTGCATTGTGTCACAGGAGCAGGTCGGGGTGATATCGTGTCTGCATGTCGAGTGGAATTCCGATCGTGGAGACTCCTCGCCTGAAACTTCGCGGCCATGGCGTGGATGATTTCCCGGCGTGCGCTGCGCTTTGGGGCGACTCGCGCGTGACGCGCTACATCGGCGGCAAACCGCAGACGCCCGAAGAGGCGTGGGCCCGCCTGCTCCGCTATGTCGGTCACTGGCAACTGATGGGCTACGGCTTCTGGGCGATCGAGGAGAAGGCCAGCGGTAAGTTCGTGGGCGAACTGGGCTTCGCCGACTTCAAACGGGATATTCAACCGGCCATCGATGTGCCCGAAGCCGGTTGGGTTGTGGCGACGGCGGCGCACGGCTTCGGCTATGCCACCGAAGCGCTACAGGCCGCCCTGCAGTGGTTTGGCCAACCCACCGCCTGCATCATGCACCCCGAAAACTCGGCATCCCGCCGCGTCGCGGAAAAATGCGGATACGGCAACGCGGAGATGGTGACCTACCGGGGCCAGCCTACCATTCTGATGCGCCGGTAACGCCTGCGCACTCCTACTTGGCGTCGCGCCAGTTGTCGCCGACTCCGACGTCCACCAGCAGCGGGACGGCCAGGTCGCAGACGCCTTCCATCTCGCGCTTCACCATTTGGCGCAGTGCCGCCACCTCTTCGGGCGGACACTCGAACACCAGTTCGTCGTGGACCTGAAGCAGCATGGCGGACTGCATGCCTTGCAGGGCGGCGTCGATGCGCACCATGGCCAGTTTGATGAGGTCGGCGGCGGTGCCTTGCAGCGGTGAATTCACGGCTGTCCGCTCCGCGAAACCACGGGCGTTCGGATTGCGGCTGTTGATATCGGGGATGGGCCGTTCGCGCCCGAAGAGAGTCTTGGTGACGCCGGTCTGCCGCACTTCGGCCTTGGTGGCTTCGATGAAACGGGCAACGCCTTCGTAGCGCGCGAAGTAGTTGCGGATATACTTCTCGGCCTCTCCGCGCGAGATACCCAATTGCGCCGCCAGGCCGAAGGCGCTGATGCCGTAGACGATTCCGAAATTGACGGCCTTGGCATCGCGGCGCGCGTCGGGTGTCACCATCAACGGCGGCACGCCGAGCACCTCGGCCGCGGTGCTCGTGTGGATGTCCTCGCCATTGCGGAAAGCCTCCACCAGAAGCGCATCGCCCGACATGTGGGCCAGCAGCCGGAGTTCAATCTGCGAGTAGTCGGCCACCAGCAGTTTCCAGCCTTCGCGCGGCACGAACGCGGCGCGAATCTCACGACCCAGCGCCGTGCGGATGGGAATGTTCTGCAGATTCGGATTGGACGAAGAGAGCCGTCCCGTGGCGGCGCCCGTCTGATTGAAACTGGTGTGCAGACGGCCGGTCCGCGGCTCGATGAGCATGGGCAGCGCGTCCACATACGTGCCCTTCAGCTTGGTGAGTTGACGGTATTCGAGGACCTTGCGGACGATCTCATGCTCGGCCGCGAGGTCCTCCAGCACGTCGGCGGCGGTGGAGATGGTCCTGCCCTTGCCGTATTTCACCGGGGCCGGCAATTGCAGATCTTCGAACAGCACCTTGCCCAACTGCTGCGGCGAACTGATATTGAACGGCTTGCCGGAGATGGCGTGGATCTCCGCGGTGAGCCGGCTGATCTCGGCCTCCATGAGTCCGCTCAGGCGCTTCAATTCCACCGGGTCGATGCGGATGCCGGTGCGCTCCATGCGGGCCAGCACCTGCGCCAGGGGCAGCTCGATTTCCGCGTAAAGCTTGCGAAGACCGCGCTCATCGACCGCGGGCGAAAGGTGCTGCCAGATTTCCAGCGTGATGTCGGCATGCTGCTCGGGAGCGGCGCCCAACTTCAGGTCGAGCCGTCGGCGCGCCTGCTCTTCCAGGGGGCAGCCCGAGGGGTCGGCATCCAGCAGAAAGGCGTAGAGCATCACGTCATGGACGAAGCCGCGGGCTTGGACGCCCATGCGGTCGAGCGTGACGATGGCAGACTTCACATCGCAGGCGATCTTCGGAACGGCGTCCGATTCCAGATACGGCTGGAGGGCGGCGAGATTCTCGGCGGTGACGGCGCGCGCCTCGCCGGCACGCCAGGCAAGGCCGATGGTGTCCAGCGAAAATTCACCCTCGGGCGAGCGGGAAATCGACACGGCAACCGGCGCGCCTTCGGGGATCGCGTCCATCCACGCTTTCAATTCCGCCGGATCCTGAATCACACGGTAATCGCGCGTGCGGCTGTCTTCGGCTGGACCCAGTTCCTTCAGCAGACTGTGGAACTCCATCTCTTTGTAGATGGCTTTGAGCAGCACCGGGTCGGCTTCGCGCGCCTTGACTGCATCGAGCGAAAATTCGATGGGCACGGCGGTCTCGATCGTCGCCAGCCGCTTGCTCATGCGGATGCGCTCGACGTTGTTTTGCAGGCTCTCGCGGTACGTCCGCCGGGTCACTTCGGCGGCGCGCTCCAGCAGGGTGTCGAGGCTGCCGAACTGTTCGATCAGGTCCTTGGCGCCCTTGTCGCCGATGCCGGGAGCGCCGGGAATATTGTCCACGGCGTCGCCTTTGAGCGCGAGCAGGTCGGCCACCTGATCGGGTCGTACACCCATGAACGTCTTCACCGCAGCCGCGTCGTACCAGGCATCGTCTTTGGCCGGATTCAACATGGAGACATGTTCGTTGACGAGTTGCAGCATGTCCTTGTCGCTGGACACGATGACGACGTCGAAACCCTGCTCCTCGGCGCGGCGCGCCAGCGTGCCGATGACATCGTCAGCCTCGAAGCCGCTGAACTCCAGAATGGGAATCCGCATGGCCTCCAGAATGCGGCGGACGAACGGAATCTGATCCAACAGGTCGGGCGGCGTTTCCACGCGGTTGGCTTTGTACTCGGCGAATTCCTGGACGCGATGGGTCGGCGCCCCGCTCTCGAAAATCGCCGCGATGTACTCAGGCTTGTGCTGGTTGGACAGCTTCCGGAGCATGTTGTTGAAGATGTAGACCGCTTCGGTGGAAAAGCCGGTGCTGGTGCGCATGGGCGGCGCGGCGCTGCGAGCGCGGGCATGGTACGCACGAAAAATGAACCCGAACGCGTCGATCAGGAATAACTTTTGATGGGGCACTCGATTTCCATCCTAACGTTTCCTGCAAAATGGATCAATTCGGCCACACCCGCCGCGTAAAGTGTTGCATTTTCGCAACACTTGAAACTTTACAAGCCCTTTTGAATCAAAAGCTTGTGCATAGTAGTTCCAATTGGATTACGATGAGAGAGATGTCTGCGGAGCGGTCTCTTGCGATTTGAAACAACGGTCCTGCGGCCTACGGAAGCGCAAGGGGTCGGCTTGCATAGCGGCGTCCCGGTGAAGATCCGGATCTTGCCGGCGCCCGTTTCCACCGGCATCGTTTTCCACCGCACCGACCTCGATAATTTCCAGATCCCGGCCAGCTGGCGGCATGTAGCGCGCGTCAGCTACGCCACCAGCCTGATGCGTCAGGGCGTGCTGATCTCGACCACCGAACATTTGCTCAGCGTGCTGTATTCGATGGGGATCGACAACGCGATCATCGAGATCGACAATTTGGAAGTGCCGATTCTGGACGGCAGCGGACGGCCGTTTGTGGAGTTGATCCGGCAGGCGGGAATCCGGCAATACCGGCGCAAGCGGCGCTACCTGCGGATCCGCCGGCCGATTTCGGTGGAAGACAAGGGCAAGCGCATCAGCATTCTGCCGGCCGAGAGTTTCCGCCTGACCTGCGACACGGAGTATCCTGCGCCGGTGGGCCGCCAATCGCTCGAACTGGAAGTGACTCCCGAGCGGTACGCGGCGCAACTGGCCTTCGCGCGGACTTTCGGGTGGGAGCAGGACCTGAATCAGATGCGCGATATGGGGCTGATTCGCGGAGCGTCGCTGGAGAATGCTGTGTGCTTCACCAAGGACGGCGTGCTCAATCCGGAGGGACTGCGTGCGGCCGACGAATGCTGCCGCCACAAGGCACTGGACCTGATCGGCGATCTGGCATTGCTGGGCAAGCCGCTGTTGGGCCACGTGATCGCGGAACGGGCGGGCCATGCGATGCATGCCGCACTGGTGAAGTCGATCATGAGCGATCCCACGCTGTACGAGATCCTGACGTTCGACCAATTGGCGTCGCGAGTCACGCAATCGCTGGTGTCGTAGCGTCAATTCCTGGTTGGAACCTTGTCCGCGTGGTCGATTACCAGGAAATCGACCGGCATCTTGGCCTTTTCCAGTTTCAAGCCTAGCTGACTGGCGAGCGCTTTGAAGAGGTCAGGGCCACCACGAGGGTGGTCGGCGAGCTTTTCAGGGGAAGAGTCCGACGGTAGAGAGCCGCTTGCAATCAATGCTGCGACCTGCGCCGGCGAGGATGGAAAAATCGAGCCCGCGAACTCCAGGGTGAACTCGAATCTATCCGTCAAGCCGGTCTCATCGACCACAAACGGTGCGGGCGGGCCGCCGCGTAAAATCCCATCGCCATTCGACATGTTGATCAAAGGTCCCAAGCCTGGGGCGAATTCCGCCATCGTTTTCCGGTAGTGATAGTAGGCCATACCGGGACACCACTGGAGCGCTTCCAATCTTCCTGGCCGCAACGTGGGAAAGCGATTTTCCTGTCTGGGGTCGCAGGTCGGGGTGACCGGCGCAGCGGTCGTAGAGTCCGCAGATGCTCGCTTCAAGCTGGGGCCGCCCGGCGCTACAGACAGAACGTAAACAGGCACTGTCTTCGGCTCGTGGTGAAGCGTCAGATGGAATCGCTCGGCCAGGAGGTTCCGCAGCATTTCCTTGAACTGATCCCTGGTAGTATCGGGCGCGATTTTCGCGGCGATGGTGTAGGCTTCGGTGTTGATCCAGTCCGGGCCCGTAATCTGGTCGGCGCGCACTCCGTAAGCGTCTGCCACCAGGTTTCGCAGCCAGGTGCGCTCATACGTGACCTGTCCGGGATCGCTCGTGCCGGGGCCTCCGCGTGAGTTGGTATCGCCAACGCCATTGGGCGGGGCTGGCTTGACCGACGCTACCTCAAACTCCCAGCTCTGATCCGTGACTCGTCCGGTGGCGAACTCGCACCAAATGAGAACTGCCAGAATGGCTCCAGCGACGGATCGTGTCATCTTCTTCGAGACAATTCTACTGCTTCGCGAGTCACGCAATCCCTGGTGTCGTAGCTTTAGAATGCGGCTTGGGCAACTTTGAGCGCCACGGCGGCTAATTCCTGTTCCATGGCGCGATCGACGTCCTGGAAGGCGGCGACGGCGCGGACCGAATCGTAGGCTTGGCGCGTGCCGCGCCCGAGTTTGGCGGGACCGCCGCGCAAGTCCACAGCCTGCGCCGCGCCGAGCAGCAGCATCGCAGTCGCATTGCGGACGCAATCCAGCGCGTCCATGCCAGTGACCGCCGCGTGCATGCCCAGACTCACCACGTCCTGATTGTATTGGTCGGTGGCCAGCGAATGAATGGAACTGGGACCGGCCATCTGCCGCACGGCGCAGGCGAGACTGGTGACGCTCAGTTGCATGCCCTTAAATCCGCAGTTGACGCCGGGCTGCGGCGTGAGATTGGCGGGCAATCCGGCATTGAACTTGTCGTCCACCAGCACTGCCATCAGGGCGTTGCACCAGTTGGCCATGACGGCGAAATCGATCTTCCAGGTGTCGAGCAGGCGGGCGATGTGGCCGCCGTAGAAATTGCCGGCCTTGTACATCACGCCGGTGTCGGGATCGATCAGCGGGTTATCGTTGGCCGAATTGATTTCGCGCTCGATCACGGCGCGGCCGTCCGTCAGGGCCTCCCATACCGGACCGAGTCCCTGGGGCACGCAGCGCAGCGAGTAACTGGTCTGTCCGCTGCTGGCCTGCGTATAGCCGGAATCGTGCAGCAGTTCGAGCAGGCGCGCCGCTACGGCAATCTGTCCGGGATGTCCCTTGCGCTCGTGAACCCACGGCTGGTACGGCAGGTCCGGCGCCTGCATGGCTTCGGCCGCGAGTGCGATTGCGGCCAGCAAAGAGCGCAGCACGTTCCACGCATCCACCCAGACCAGCGCCGCCGCGCCCGTCATCACGGTGGTGCCGTTGATGAGCGCCAGACCTTCTTTGGACGCCAAGCGCATGGGTCCGAGTCCCACCGCAGCGAGAGCCTCTTCGGCCGGCATCCGGCGGCCCTGCACTTCGGCCTCGCCGAAACCCACCAGCACGCGCGCAATGTAGGCCGACGGCATCAAGTCCCCGCTCGCGCCCACCGACCCGTACCGCGGCACCACCGGAGTGACTCCGCGATTCAGCAGCACCGCCAGCGCATCCACCAGCACGTTGCGCACGGAGGAGGCGCCCGAGGCGAACGTGACGATGCGCAGCAGGGTGGCCGCGCGGACCACGTCATTGGGCAGGGGCGCGCCGGTGCCGCAGGCCAGGTGGCGCATGAGGTTGTGCTGCAATGTGTCCATCTGTTCCGGCGCCAGCGAGATGCCGATGTTGCCGCCCACGCCGGTATTGACGCCGTAGATGCGCTCGCCGCGCGCCAGCATATCCTCCAGATGCGCGCGGCCCTTGGCAATCCGGCTCTTGGCGCCGCCCGTGAGGCGGACCTCAGCCCCCTGGCGCGCCACACGCACGACATCTTCGATCGAGAGCGGATCGGCTCCCACCACCACCATATTCGGATTGGCCACTATTCCACCGTGAAGGGCTGCTTGAATTCGTACGTCTGGTTGCCGATGCCGTCCTTGACCACCACTGAGACGCCGTACTCGCCGGGTTTGACGTTGGGCTGAATCGGCACGCTGAATTCGCCGGTGACATACCGCTTGGGATAGAACGACTCGGTCTCATCGCCGGCAGCTTCGGGATTGGTGAACAGCACTTTGCCCGCGCCTGAGAGGATGCTGAACACGTAGCTGACGTCCAGCTTGTTGCCGGGACCGAACTTGTATCCGGTCATATCGAACTTGACCCACATGACGCCGCCCGGCTTGTAGACGGCCTTGGCGATGGGCTGGGTATCGTTCTCGTTTCGAAAGAAGTGCCAGTTGCGGATGACCAGCGAATCGCTGGGCGCCACATCGTGGCCTCGCACCTGAAAGGGCACCGCGAGTTCGGTGGTCGTGTGGCCAATCAGGTCTTCCACTTTCACCACAATCTTGTAATCGCCCGACATGACCAGCGGCGGAATGGCGACTTCGGTGGCGATCCGGGGCATCCAATCTTTGTCTTGCGGACTTACCTCGTCGCTGAGTTCATTCTTGTAAATTTCGGCCAGCGGGACACCTTTCGGATCGAAGGGCTGCACTGAGTATGCGATGCGAATCTTCTCCTCGGGGGTCTTGGTGTAATTGGCCACGCGGCAGGTGAAGAACAGAATCTCGCCGGGCACATGCGTCGTGCCGGGCGCGTCGGCCACGCCACCCTCAGATTGGCTGACGATGGGCTGGACGATCTGTAGCGGTCCGGCGCCGCTGAGAAGTGTGGGCAGGAATGCCAGAACCAAAAGCGATCGCATTACGGATCTCCCAGTACGATTCTAACGCCCGCTTCGGGAGTTTAGCGACTCCGGAGGTATTGGCCGGTGTACGAACCCGGTGTCTCGGCGATTTGCTCGGGGGGGCCCTCCGCGATGATGTTGCCGCCGGCAGCGCCGCCTCCGGGTCCGAGATCGATCACCCAGTCGGCCGCGCGCACGATGTCCAGATTGTGTTCGATGATGATCAGGCTGCCGCCGTTTTCGATCAGCCGCTGGAAACTGGCCAGGAGCTTGGCGATATCGTCGAAGTGCAGCCCCGTGGTGGGCTCGTCGAAAATGAACAGCGTACCGGCGCAACTCGCCGTGGTGAGGTGCGCCGCCAGTTTGACCCGCTGCGCCTCGCCGCCGGAGAGCGTGGTGGCCGATTGTCCCAGCCGCAGATAGCCCAGCCCCACATCATCAAGCACCTTCAGCTTCTGCACCAGTTTGGGCGTGTCGTGGAAGAACGTCATCGCCTCCCGCACAGTCAGTTGCAGGACCTCGTGGATGTTGAGACCGTTGTATTTGATCTCGAGGATGCCGCTCTTGTAGCGGGTGCCCTTGCACTCGTCGCAGATCAGCTCCACGTCCGCCAGGAACTGCATCTCCACCGTCACGGTGCCATCGCCCTGACACGTCTCGCAGCGGCCGCCGGGGATATTGAAAGAGAAGTGGCCGGCCGAATAGCCGCGCTTTTCCGCCTCGCGCGTGGCGGCGAAAAGGCCGCGGATGGTGTCGAACGCCTTAATGTACGTGACCGGGTTGGAGCGCGGCGTCCGTCCGATCGGCGATTGATCGATCATCACGGTAGCCGTGATCCGCTCGCCGCCTTCCACCCGCTTGCACGACATTTTCGGACCCGTGTCCAGGGCTTCGGCAGCCTCGTCGAACTCGGCATCGCCGGCCGATTCGCGCGCCTTGTGCAGCGCTTCCAGCGAACGAAAAATCACGTCGTGCACCAGCGTGGATTTGCCCGATCCCGAGACGCCTGTGATCACCACCATCATGCCGAGCGGGATGGTCACGTCGATATTCTTCAGGTTGTGCAGCCGCGCGCCGGAAAAGCGCATCACCCGTTTGGGATTTACCGGACGCCGTTCGCGCGGCACGGCCACCTGCAAGTCGCCGCGCAGATACCGCGCGGTCAGCGACTTGTTTCCGTCGGCAGTCAGTTGGGCCAGAGTGCCTTCGAAAACAATCTCGCCGCCATGCTCTCCGGCTCCCGGACCCAGATCTACAATGTGATCGGCAGCCTGCATGACGTCGGGATCGTGCTCCACCACCACGATGGTATTGCCGAGTTCGCGCAACTCGTGCAGGATGCGGATCAGCCGACCGGTATCGCGGCTGTGCAGTCCGATGGAAGGCTCGTCCAGCACGTAACAGGCGCCCACCAGCCGCGAGCCCAGGCACGTCGCCAACTGAATGCGCTGCGCCTCGCCGCCGGAAAGCGTGGCGGACAGCCGGTCCAGCGTCAGGTATTCCAGACCCACGTCGTTGAGAAACTTGAGGCGCTGCCGGATCTCCACCAGGATCTTGTCGGCGATGGCCGTCTCTTCCGGCGACAGCCGCAGATGGGCGAAAAAATCGAAGGCCTCGGCGATGTTCATGCGAGTGACGTCGGCCAGGTTCTTATCGCCCACACGAACATACAGAGCGTCTTTGCGTAGGCGCGCGCCCTTGCACTCCGGGCAGAGCGCATAGCCGCGGTACCGGCTGAGAAATACGCGCACGTGCAGCTTATACTTCTTGGTTTCCAGATGGTCGAAGAAGCGGCGCACGAAATCGTAGACCGCCTCGCGATCCTGTTCCTTCAGATCGCAGAACGCCACGTTCGTCGGCACCTTGCGCCCGGTCACGGATTTGCGGAAGTTGCCGAGCCAGGAACGGTACTTCGGCTTCGTCCAGGGGTCCACGGCGCCGTCGTCCAGGGAAAGCGTCTTGTCCGGGATCACGCGGTCCATGTCGAAGTCGATCGTGTTGCCGAAGCCCTGGCAGCGCGGGCAAGCGCCGTACGGCGAATTGAAGCTGAACAGAATCGGCTCGGGTACGCTGAACTCGGTGAGGCACGTCTTGCACTGAAACTTCTCATTGAAGCGCAGAGTCTGCGTGCCGTCGGCGCTCTGGAAAATTACCTCGCCGGTTTCGCGGTAGCAGATTTCGATGGTGTCGACCAGGCGCTGATGCAGATCGGGGCCGATCGCCAGACGATCCACCAGCACGAAGAGGGGCTGGGAGAAGTCGATATCCAGTAGCGATTCCGGAGTCGAAAACTCAAACAGGCGGCCGTTCTGAAACAGGCGCGAAAAGCCCTTCTTGCGCAGTTCGAACAGGTGATCGCGCAGCGACTGCGTGGAGGCATGGTCGCCGCACGGAAACAGCGCGTACCAGCGCGACCCGGCCGGCAGTTCCAGCAGACGGGCGGCGATTTCGTCCACCGTGTCCCGCAGCACCCGGGTGCCGCACGTGGGGCACATGGTGTGGCCCACCCGCGCGAACAGGAGCCGTAGAAAATCGTAGCATTCGGTGGACGTGGCCACGGTGGAGCGGGGATTCCGCGTGGTATTTTTCTGCCGGATGGCCACCGCCGGAGCAATCCCGTCGATCTCCTCCACTTCGGGCTTTTCCATACGCTCCAGGAATTGGCGCGCGTAAGCGGAGAGCGATTCCACGTAGCGGCGCTGCCCTTCCGCGTAAATCGTGTCGAAGGCCAGCGACGACTTGCCGGAGCCCGAGACGCCCGTAACCACGGTCATTTGATTATGGGGAATAGAAAGCGAAATGTTCTTGAGGTTGTGGACGCGCGCACCGCGAATCCGAATGTAATCTTGCACAGGGAACTTTCATTATACCGAGCCGCGCAAGGCCGCTACCGGAGCATCGCGTAGCTGACCGCCGGGGGAGGAGGCTCGGGTGCCGTCTGCACGGGCAGGGTCAGCGATTGCATGGCGATTTTGCCGTCGTAGCCTTCCGCCAGAATGGTGTAGTGCGTGGTGTGTTCCGGCACCACTTCGAGGCAGCGGCGCGCCGACGGGTAGAGGCCCGGCAGCGGCGGCGACATGCGCACCGACCTCGCATTTTCCACGCCGTAACAGAGCTCGGCCGATTCCCCGTTGAGCACCACACCCACGCTCGCATAGAAACGCAGAATGCGCACCGGACCGCCGCGAGCCGGTATCGTCTGTGTGGAATTGAATGCCCAGAGTGCTGCCAGGAGGCCTACGGCGGCGGCAAGCTTTGCCAGAAAAGACAACATCGCGGCTGCTAAATAGACTCCCTTCGACGGCAAAAGGTTTCCCGTTTACTATGAATCATGGCCATTCGAATCGTCCAGGTGGATGCGTTCACCAATCGTCCTTTCGCCGGGAATCCGGCCGCCGTCTGCGTACTTGCCGAGCCTCGTCCGGATCAGTGGATGCGCGACGTTGCGCGCGAAATGAATCTTTCCGAGACAGCGTTTCTGACCCCCCAGGACGGCGGATACCACCTGCGTTGGCTCACCCCGGCCGTCGAAGTGGACCTCTGCGGCCACGCCACGGTGGCGAGTGCTCACGTGCTCTGGCAGGACAAGCATCTTCCCGAAGGCCAGCAAGCCAGGTTCCACACTCGCAGCGGACTGCTGACCGCCGACCAGCGCGGCGAATGGATTGAATTGGATTTCCCCGCGAAGGTTGCGACGGCTGCCGAGGCGCCCCCGACCCTGCTCAGCGCATTGGGCCTGAACTCGGCCCGGTTCGTGGGGCGCAATGCCTTCGATTATCTGGTGGAGGTGGATTCGGAGGAGACGCTGCGCGGTCTCTCGCCGGACCACGGCATACTGCGAAAAGAACCCGTGCGAGGCGTCATCGTAACAGCGAAGGGCAGCGGCGAATTCGATTTCGTTTCCCGCTTCTTCGCTCCCGGAGCGGGTGTGGATGAGGACCCCGTCACGGGGTCGGCGCACACCGCGCTGGGACCCTACTGGGCCGCGAAGCTGGGCAAGACGGAGTTCACCGCGTATCAGGCTTCCGCCCGCGGCGGAGTGATCAAGGTCCGGGTGGAAGGCGATCGCGTAAAACTCAGCGGCCAGGCCGTCACGGTAATGACCGGCGAACTCCTCGCCTGAGGCGTTGTCGCCCGCCACCGTACGTCGCCATACACTCCCGCCGACCCGCGTTGCAACGAGTGGCGTACCTCCGCCACCAATCGATGTCCCGTGCAGCGCGACTGTGCGGGCGCGAAAGAGGAACATTCATGACTAGCCAAGCATCGGCCAAGGCAAAGCCTCAGGCCAAACTCGAACTCGGCGTGCGCAACGGAGTGCCGACGGTCGAAGTCGTAGTCCCCTACGGCACCACCTTGTCCCAGGTAGCGGAAATGCATTCTGTGATTTCGCAGAAGGCCATCGCGCAACTCAGCCCGCGCGGCTGCGCGCAATGTACATCCGGTGTCCACGTGACCATTCGCGAGGAACTGGAAAACGTCATTCTCGTGGATCTGCCCCAGGCGGCTCACTAACGGAGGATGAGGGTGCACACTGCAAGGCTGAATCCATTAGGAGTGGGGATCCTTTGTAATCCATCGCTCCCGCCATACCTGCGCGGCCATCTGGAATCGCTCAATTTCGTGAGCCTGATTCCCGACACGTTCTGGTCAGACCGGGGCGCAGGTGCACCCGACCGTTTCCAGGAGATCGCCCGCTATCGCGAAATTGTAGACTGGCTGGCGCCCCGCGTTCCGCTGGTGGTGCACGGACTCGGCATGTCCATCGGCAGCGCCGGATTATTCGATCTCGACCACCTGCGGCAACTCCGCCGCTGGTACGACCGCTACGATTTCCGCTGGCACAGCGAGCACCTTTCGTTCGCCCGTCTGCCCGCGCCCGATGGCGGCGAGCACAATGCCGGACTGGCGCTGCCGGTGCCCTATGACGCCGAAGTTCTGGACATGATCAACCGGCGCATCGCGCAGGTGCAGCGCGCCATACCCGCGCCCTTCCTGCTGGAGAATAACGTCTACTACGCCGGAATTCCCGATCAGGAGATGAACGAACCGGAGTTCCTCAACCGTCTGGACTGCAGCCTGTTGTTGGATCTGCACAACGTGTACACCAATAGCATCAATCACGGCTTTGACCCACTCGCATTTCTCGCCGCGGTGGACCTGAGTAAGGTGCTGGAGATTCACATCGCCGGCGGCAACGAGATCGGCGGCGTCTACACGGACTCGCATGCCGGACCCTGTCCCGAGCAGATGTGGGAACTGCTGGACTACGCGACCGCCAACGCTCCCAACCTGCTGGGCGTGACGTTCGAATTTCACGAGTCGTATTACCCGCTGCTGAATGAGAGCGGCATTGACGCCCAACTTGCGGCCGCGCGCTGCATTTGGGAGAAGCATCACATCCCATGTCACTCCTAGAATTCCAACGCGCTCTGGCCTCGCTCGCCGCGTCGCCGGCGTACTGTGCGCAGGCTATGACGGATCCAGCCGGCGTCCTCGAGCCGTACGATCTCACGGAACGCGAGAAAACGCGGCTTGCGGCCATGGCAAGAGACCGGCTCATGGCCACCAACTGCACTCTGTATCGCGCCAACCGCCTCACGCCGATTTACATTTACTTCCCGATGACCTGCCGTCTGTTGGGTCCGCACCTGCGGCGCGAACTCGACCTCTTCTGGCAGGCACATCGAAGGGCCGACCTGCAGTATGTCGGTGAAAGCGCCCGTTTCTGCCGCTTCCTGAAGGACCGGCTGAAGGCGGGGGCGCTGGAGAGCGAGTATCTGGCCGAGATCGTGGATTACGAAACCGCGTCCATCGAATTGCGCTTTGCCGACCGCGAGGCCGATTCCATGACCCGCATCGTGCGCTTCTTCCACGATCCGCAGCCGCTGCTCGAGGCGCTCTCGCAGCCCGGCAATTTCCCGGGAAATCTTCCGCGCGGGAATTATTGGATGGTGCTGGACGCGAAGCAGGATCCGCTGGAAGCCCGGATCTACTCGCGGTGATCGCTGCTTAGCGATCGCTCACAATCCTCGAATCGGTGGTGAACTTCCGATAATTCGTGAAAGTGGAGTCGCCTTCCTCGTGGAAGCCCTTCAGCAGCAGGAGCCGCGCCGACGCGCTGAAAACCTCGCGCTTCGGCAGCCAGACTTCGCCATTCACGAACGTGTACTCCACGTGAATCCGCGTACCCTTATTGATCCGCGCCAGAAAGCCGCCAATCGAAATGGTGTCGACGGTTTCGGCATCCACGCGCACCGCCTGAAAGCCGTCCTTTGTGACCCAGATGCGGCCTTTCATCTTGCTGGCAACGGTTGCCGCCATTTTGTCGTGGAACTTGTAGCCTTTGTGCGGCTCGCCCTCGATCACCCACACCGGCATACCGTCCACCCGATCTTCCCCCACCAGCCGGACATCGAATCCGTTCACGATATCGTCCACTTGTTCCTGATTGCGCTGTTTGGTCCGGTCCCGCGCGTCCAGTCGCTTCTGCTTCTGCTCTGGCGTTTCCTTCTCGCGCAGTTCCTGTCTCTTCCTCTGCTCGTCTTCCTGCTTCTTCCGCAAGGCCGCCTGGTCGTGCTCTTCCTTCGGCGAGAGCGGTCTGCCGTCTTTCTCGAGCAGACGGCGAAACGGAGGGCCTCCCTGCAGCGGAATCACCTCCCACGTCTTCGACTCGGTGCTCTTGACGGCATTGCGGCTATCGAGTTTCCTGGTTTCTTCCTTCAGGGTGTAGGTGTAAAGACGCTCCAGTTCGCGGTTGCGGGTATCGTTCTTTAGCGCCTGGCGGACAATCTCCTTGGGATCTTCGGCCGTACGCGCCAGTGGCGCGCCCAGAGCCATACACGTGATCAAAAGCGCAACCGTGTATTCGAAACGGCACGGTACAGTGCCCGGATCGGCTGAGAATTCGGACTGTGTGCGCATTTCGGCTCCCCGATGCAATTTTGCTTCCAAGTCTAAGGACGCGCCGGCGATCCTCCCTTTAGCGCCCTTGGCAGGGCGGCATTGCGCCTCCGGCGCAGCGGCCTGCTGGAACGGACAGGCAACCCGGTCAAAGCGCGAGCTACCAGGGCCCCGGACCGCTCATGATACACTGCCCAACATGTCGCACTTGCGAGATGTCCCGGACGACCCGCCGCCGTTCCTCGGCACTTGGACGCGGGTGTACCGGGCCATTCTGATTTACCTGGTGCTGATCATCGCTGCCTTCTACGCGTTCACCCGGTTCTATCGATGAGAACTCTGGACTGGATTGTCCTGGTCACGTCCCTGGTCTCCATCGTGGCGTACGGCCTGTATCGCAGCCGCGGCAGCAATACGGTGGACCGTTACCTTCTGGCGGGGAAATCGATGCCGTGGTACGCCATGGCGCTTTCCATCATGGCCACACAGGCCAGCGCCATCACGTTCATCTCCACCACCGGACAGAGCTATGTGGATGGCATGCGATTCGTCCAGTTCTACTTCGGACTGCCCATCGCCATGGTGATTATCTGCGCCACCGTGCTGCCGATTTTCCACAAGACGAAAGTTTACACAGCTTACGAATACCTGGAAGGCCGCTTCGACGCCAAGACGCGCGCCCTGGCCAGCGTCATTTTTCTGTGCCAGCGCGGCCTCTCCGCCGGACTCACCATCTATGCCCCGGCGCTGGTGCTCTCCGTGATCCTGGGATGGCCCGAGCGCCTGACCACGTCCCTGATGGGCGTGATCGTGATCACGTACACCGTGGTCGGCGGCATTAAAGCGGTGACGTGGTCGGACGTGCAGCAGATGTTTGTGATCTTCGTCGGTCTCATCGCTTCTCTGGTGACCGTGATCGTCCTGCTGCCGCATTCGGTCAGTTTCGGTGACGCGGTTTTCCTGGCGGGCGCGGCGGGCCGCCTGAACGCGGTGACCACGCACTTCGATTGGAACGACCGGTTCAACATGTGGAGCGGCCTGATTGGCGGCACGTTCCTATTCCTCTCGTATTTCGGCTGCGATCAATCGCAGGTGCAGCGGTATCTCACCGGCAAATCGATTGCGCAAAGCCGGCTCAGCTTGCTGTTCAATGCCGTGGCCAAAATCCCGATGCAGTTTTTCATCCTCTTCATCGGCGCCATGGTGTTCGTGTTCCACATCTTCGTACAGCCCCCGCTGTTGTTCCAGCATGCCGAGCTTTCGCGCATCGAGCGCAGCGAGGGCTACGGCAGCGTGGCCGCCCAATACAATCAGGCATTCGAACAGCGCAAGGCCGCCGCCTTAGCCCTGGTGCAGGCACACCACGACGGCGACCCGGCCGGCGAGGCTCGCCAGCGCGAGTCCTATCGCGGCGCGCAGAAGAGTCTGGACGGCGCCCGCGCCCAAGCCTCCAAAATGGTGGAACTGGCCGGCGGCGAAAAGGGCTTCACCGATACCAACTACATCTTCCTATCGTTCGTTACCCGCTTCCTGCCGGTGGGACTCGTGGGACTGGTGATCGCCGTCATTTTCGCGGCTACGATGTCGGCCAGTTCAGGGGAGATCAATTCGCTGGCGACGGTCACGATTGTGGACATCTATAAGCGCCACTTCCGCAAGAATGCCAGCGACCATCATTATGTGACCGCGTCGCGATGGGCCACCATGTTCTGGGGCGTGTACGCCGTGCTGTTCGCCGGCTGGGCGGGTCGGTTGGGCGCGCTCATCGTGGCGGTGAACAAGGTGGGCTCGTTGTTCTACGGCTCTCTGTTGGGCTGCTTCGTGCTGGCGTTCCTGTTCCGGCGCGTGCGCGGAACAGCGGTGTTCATCGGTATGCTGGCCGGCGAAGCGGCCATCCTGGCTACGGCGGTGTTTACTGACGTTTCCTGGCTCTGGTACAACGTGATCGGCTGCGGCGTGGTGATGATTGTGGCGCTGGCAATTACTTCGCTTTTGCCCGGAAATACTTCCGCCACGCCAGATACCCAGCCAGCCCGATAAGAGCGGCCACCGTGATCCAGATGAGGTATTGGTGGATGTTCTTCTCCACCGCCTCCCACCGCTCACCCAGGAAATAACCCAGGCTCAGGAAAGCGCTCACCCAGAGCATGCCGCCGCTGTAGGCGAACAGGGCGAACTGGTGCGGTTCCACTTCGCTCATCCCGGCGGCGTATGCCGTGAAATGGCGAAGGCCCGGCACGAAATAGCCGAACGTCAAGCCCCAGTGGCCCACGCGTGCAAACCAGGCGTGCGCCTTTTGGACGTGGTCTTCCCTGATGCGCACGTACTTGCCGTACCGGTGAATCAGCGCCAGTCCGAAGGTGCGGCCCAGAACGTAGCTCAGCGTGATGCCGCAAGCGCTGCCTGCGAATGCCGTGCCGAATGCCGGAGCCAGCGCCAGCCGGCCTTTGAAAACCAGGAAGCCGCAGAAGGTGAGCAGCGTTTCATCCGGAACCGGCAGACCCACAATGCCGAACATCAGGAGCACGAAAATGGCCGCGTAGCCATACTGCGTGATCCAGGCGAGAACCTGCTGTTCCATGTCGTGCCAGAGCCCGGCTCAGACCACCAACCCGGTGATCTCCACCGGAGTCCGCGCGCCGCCGATCACCACGATTCCGCTCTCCGTCACATGGTGGTGCAACCGGTCGCGCTCCAGATCGTAGCCGATCACGGCATCTTCCGGAATACGCACGTTCTTGTCGAGAATCGCGCGTTTCAGCTTGGCCCGGCGGCCAATATCGCAATTGTCCAGGATGACGCAGTCGTCGATCGTCGCCCCGGCGTGCACCTTGACGCCGCGGCCCAGGATGCTGTTGCGCACCGTGCCACCGGAGAGAATGCAGCCGCCGGAAACGATGGAATCGATAGCCTGTCCACGCCGATTCTCGTCGTCAAATGTGAATTTGGCCGGTGGATCGGGGTAGCTGGCGCTGCGCAGGGGCCACTCGCGGTTGTACAGATTGAGCGCCGGACGGACCGCCCGCAGGTCCATATTGGCCTCGTAGTACGCGTCCGTGGTGCCGACGTCGCGCCAATAGGGTTCGTTGTCGGTGGGTTCGCCCGGGATGCGGTTGGTCTGGAAGTCGTAGGCGTAAATCTCGGCCTTGCCGGCCAGTTTGGGCAGAATGTCGCGGCCGAAATCGTGATTGCTGTGCTCTTCGGCGGCATCGTCGTGCAGCAGGCGAAGCAGCGTGCGGGTGGAAAATATGTAGTTGCCCATCGAGGCGTACACGCGGTTGCTGTCGCCCGGCATGGTGGGGGCATCGGGATTCTTTTCGTGGAAACCCAGGATATGTCCGTCCTCCGAGGTCTCGATCACGCCGAATTCGGACGCATGCTTGCGGTCCACGGGAATGGCCGCCACGGTTACCTCGGCGCTCTTCTGCACGTGGTACTCGATCATGCTCATGATGTTCATCCGGTAGATATGATCGCCGCCGAAAATGGCGACCACGTGCGGATCCGACTGCTCCACCAGGTTGATGTTCTGGTAAATGGCGTCGGCCGTGCCCTGGTACCAGGTCTCCCCGGCGGACCGCATCTGGGCCGGCACTGGAATCATAAACTGGGATTTTAGCAGTCCCCCGAATTGCCAACCCTCGCTGAGGTGCTGGAGCAACGATTGGCTGCGGAATTGCGTAAGGACGTACACCGAATAGATTCCCGAGTTGATGAAATTACTCAACACGAAATCGATAATGCGGTACTTACCGCCAAATGGAACGGCCGGTTTGGCCCGTTCCCGGGTCAATGGATAGAGCCTCGTTCCTTTTCCACCCGCCAGTACAATGCCCAGTACGCGTATACGCATAGCTTTCGACCAAGCACCTATTGTTCCAGTACTATCCGTGAATTGGCAAGCGCAAACTGAGCCTAAAGTAAGCGGTCCCCCGGACCGATATGTAATTGAGTGCGCAGCACCTTGAAAAAATGATTTCCATTATCGGAATTGTCATCGTTCTCGGAGCCATTGCCGGTGGCTATTTAATGGAACACGGAAAACTTCTCGTCCTGTTCCAACCGGCGGAGCTATTGATCATCTTTGGGTCGGCAATTGGAACGGTGGTGGTAGCCAATCCGCTGCCCACGCTGATTCGTCTTGGCAAGGGTCTGGCCGGCGTTCTGGCCGGGAGCCCGTATACCAAGGCTTTCTACGCGGAAAGCCTGAAGATGATGTACGAGTTATTCAGCTATGTGCGAAAAGCGGGCACGGCGAAACTTGAGGAAGACGTCGATCACCCCGAAAAGAGCCCGGTGTTCTCCAAATACCCGAAGTTCTTAAAGTCGCACCATGCGGTTCACTTCCTTTGCGACACGCTGCGGATGGCCGTATCCGGCGGCGTCGAACCGATGGATATCGATCAGATGATGGAAGTGGATTTGGACGTGCACCACCGCGAATCGGCCGAACCCATTGCGGCGCTCACCACGATGGCCGACGCCCTTCCGGGGTTGGGAATCGTGGCGGCGGTGCTCGGGATTGTCATCACGATGGGTGCGCTGGGCGGTCCCAAGGAGGAAATCGGTCACCGCGTCGCGGCGGCACTGGTGGGGACCTTCCTGGGTATCCTGCTCTGCTATGGGATTTTCAGCCCGCTGGCGGCTGCCATGGGCAAACAGAATGATGCCGAGGCCAACTATTTCGGCTTCCTGCGAATGACGGCCCTGGGCTTCATCAAGGGGCTGAGTCCCATGATGGCCGTGGAGTTGGCGCGAAGGAGCATTCCCACGGGAGTGCGTCCGACCTTCCAGGAAATGGAGGCAGCCTGCCGGGGTGGCGGAAGCGTTGCCACTAAGGCGGCATAATGGCTGAAGAAGAGCCAGTAGCAGTACCTCAGCCCGCTCCCAAAATCTTCGTCATCAAACGGAAAAAGGCCGGACACGGCGGCCACCACGGCGGCGCCTGGAAAGTAGCCTACGCCGACTTTGTAACCGCCATGATGGCGCTCTTCATCGTCCTCTGGCTGATGAGCGCGGATAAAGAAGTGCAGCAGGCCGTCAGCGCCTATTTCAACAATCCCTCAGGTCCCGGTAAAATGACCGGGACCGCCGCCGCCGGCCTCGGTAACTCGCTGGAAGTGCCCAAGGACGACATGAAGAAGTTGGCCGAGAAGATCCAGCAGGCCCTCATGTCCGTGCCGAACTTCCGCGCTCTGAAGGACCACGTGGAAATCACCATCACCAGCGACGGTCTGCGCATCGAACTGCTGGAGACGGATGCCGGAATGTTCTTCGAATCGGGGAAGGCCGTACCCACCGAGGGTGGGTCGGAGTTACTCACGCATTTGGCCGGCGAACTCGGCAAACTGCCAAACAACGTTCTGATCGAAGGCCACACGGATTCCAAGCCATTCAGCGCCGACGGTAGCTATTCCAATTGGGAACTCTCCAGCGATCGGGCCAACTCCGCACGCAAACTGATGCAGGCGAACGGACTGAAGCCGGAGCAGGTGGCGCAGGTGAGAGGCTACGCCGATCGCCAATTGCGCCATCCGGAAACGCCGACCGCGTCCAGCAATCGGCGCATCTCGGTGATCGTCCAGTATCTGGCTCCTCCACCGGGAGCGGAGCCACCCGCCGCGCCAGAGGAAAAGCCGCCACCCAAGAAATAGAGCTACATGTAAATCGGGATCTGGATTCCGAGAATCCCCGCCGTCCGCTCCAACTGGCGGCGGAAGAAGTCGGTCAACCACAGCATGACCACTTTCTTCTCGCGATTCTCTTCAATCAGAATCGGGTTCTGCTGGTAAAAATTGCTGAATGCCTGGGCCAACTGGAAGGCATACCGCGCCACATGCGCCGGCTCCCCGGCACTGACCGCCTTCTCGATCGCCGAATCGGCCTTGGAGGCGGCCAGCAGCATTTGCCAAAGACTCTCATCTTGCAACTGGCGCGCCATGATCTCGGGATTCAGTTCAGCGCCGAAATCCGGCATAGCTTCCCCGCGCTCGGTCAATTTGCTGAGAATCTTCTGCGCCCGCACGGCGGAGTATTGCACATAAGGTCCCGTCTCACCCTCGAAGCTGAGCGCTTCCTGCAAATCGAAGGCAATCACGGCATTGCGCGTGAATTTCAGCAGAAAGTACCGCAGTGCCCCGATGGCGATCTGCGTTGCCACGCGCCGCTGCTCTTCGGCCGGGGCCTCGGCGTGGCGGGACGAGACCTCTTCGAGTGCCTTGGCGATCAGGCTATCCATCAGGTCGTCAGCCTTCACACCCAGTCCTTTACGGCCGGACACCTCCACATAAGGCCGCTTCCGGTCTTCCTCGGAAAGCGGAATGCCCAGATCGGCGCAGCATCGCGGCGAAAGAGCCACCATCTCATAATTGAAGTGGATGGACTGGTCGGCCTGCGCCTCATATCCCAAAGCGCGCAACCCGGCCTCGACCACGTCCTGCAAATACGATTGCCGGGTGTCGATCACGTTGTACACCCGCGTCCCGTGACCGAACTGCTGTCCGCTCTCGACGGGCTCTTCGGTGGTCACCCAGAGAATCCGCCCGTCCTGGTAGGTGTGCCACGGACGGTAATAGAAGTCCTTGCCGAGCAGACCGAATTTCCAAAGCTGATAAGCGATATCCTTGCCGGTATAAACCACCGTGCCGTCCGACCGGACGATTACCTTGCCCTCCTCGGACAAACCGGGCATCACCCAACAGCCGGCCAGCTTGCCCTCGGTCTCGAAGAAGATCGCCTTCTTTTCCTTCAGCAACTCGAAGCACGCCGCCCAAAAATGCAGATGCAGAATTTCGCTCTCGCGCGGCAGCACATCGTACTCCACGTCCAGCCGCAGCATGGTCGCCAAATGCGCTTTCACAATCGCGTCGGAAACCAGGTGCGCCAGTTCGGCGATCTCGCCTTCGCCGGATTCCATCGCCTGCAGCGTCGCCTTGCGCCATTCCAGAGTCTCGGGATGCTCCTTGTAGTAGCTCGACGTCCGCGCGTACAGATCCCAGCAGTAATAGTCGAAGCGCACCGAGGCGTCGGCCAGCAGTCCCCGAACGTCGCCAATCGACTTGTTCTCCAGGTAATGAAAGCCCGCCACCACGTCGGCCACCTGAACTCCGGTGTTGTCGATGTAGTTTTGCACCTCCACCTGATAACCGCTGGCGCGCAGCATGCGCACAAAGGTATCGCCGAGCGCCGCATTGCGCAGGTGACCGATATGCGCCGCCTTATTCGGATTGATATTGGTGTGCTCGACGATGATCTTCTCGCCGGACCGGGCCGCCGGACCCGCGTCGCCACCCAGCAGTCCGGCCGCATACGCGCCGCGGTCCAGCCGGATGTTGATGTAGCCATTGCCGGCCACTTCCATGGCAGCCACGCCCGGGATCGGACCGATCTCCTCCACCAGCTCCGCCGCAATCTTCCGCGGCGCCTGCCGCAGTTGCTTGGCCAGTTGGAAAGCGGCAGGCACCGCCATCTCGCCGAACTCGCTCTGCCGCGGCTGTTCGATGGCGATTGCCAGATCCACGCCGTAGCGAATCTGTATGTGCGTATGAAACGCGTTGGAAACTTGATTTTCGATGGAATGAAACACGGGAAACTCAAGTATAACAATGCGCAACACCAAGGCTCTCGCCAAGCGGTACACTCACCCTATGCGCGTTCCTATCCATCGCCGTGGATTCCTCCAGGCCGCCGGAGCCGTCGCCTTCGCCGCCCCCCTCACCGAAAAACAGAAGCTGGACCGCCTGGCGTCCAACACCTGGCCCATCCGCTACATTTTCAAGAGCCGCACCCAGTTCGGCGGCAACCAGATCAGCCAGCAGATGAAAGCCAAATACGGCGAGATCACCATGCTGGACTTCCCCCAGTTCACCAAGGACACCTTCCCCGGCGTCACGCACATGGACCTGTTCTCAGGTCTCTTCGGCGACGTCACCGACGACAGCATGTACGTCGAAGTGCCCCTCATGGTGGGCGTGGCCACGCGCACCTCGCGCGAATTCGACCCGTCCAGCGCCAACGGCCGCAAATGGCTGGAAAAAATGGCGGCTAAGATGGCCGCCACCGGCACCAAATGCCAGCACATCTCCAACAACGCGCCGCGCGACATTTGCGAACTGGACGCCGAAAAGCGCAAGGCCGGAATCGATGTCGCCAAGAAGTGGCTCGACGGCGCTGCCATCCTGGGCGCCAAATCCATGCGCGTCAACAGCGGTGGTCCCCGCATCGCGCCCGCGGCCGTGGCCACCTCGGACTATCCCAAGAACGACGCCCTCGCCGTCTACCTGAAAAACTGCATCGAGTCGTTCAAAGAGATGGCCGATTACGGCGCCAAAAAAGGCGTCAAGGTCACCCTCGAAAATCACTGGGGACTCACCGCCAACCCCATCAACATCCGCATCATCGTGGATGAGGTCGGCAGCCCGTTCTGCGAGGCGTCCCCCGATTTTTGCAACTGGGAGCACGAGTACCTGATGTACAACGCCCTCAAGGATCTGGCGCCGTACGCCCATACCAACGTGCATGCCAAGTATTGGAGCCGCTGGAAGGAAAACAACAACGTCCGCCGCAGCGTGAAGATCATGACGGACGCCGGCTTCACCGGCACCTTCGCCCTGGAATACGAAGAAGGACCGTGGGACGGCGTCGAAGGCTCCAAGTATCTCTACAAAGAAGTCCTCGCCGCGCTGTAGTCAGGCGCTTACCTCTTGGGCTGGTATTTCGCGAACGGCTCCGTATCCGGTGCCACGCGCACCCCGCTCGTAAACTTGAAGGGATATTTCCCGGGCCCAGGATACGTCATCTCGACGAAGTACGCCGTCCAGCCCTTCTCGGGCGCCGCCACATGGCCCACGTAAACGCCGCCGCCCCGATCCTGCAACTCCACACTCTGGTACGCCGGACCGATCGTCATCAACCGGAAATCACGATGTTCGGGATTGGTCGCCTGCCACAGCTTTACGGCTGACGGTTTCGTCTTGCTCACCACGCGGATATCGCCGTTCTTCTCGAAACTCCACGTGAACTCGGGCCGCGGCTTGCCCTCCACGAACGCCTCGTAGTACGCCGACATGCTGTCGCGCGCATCGCTATTGCGCAGGCTGTGATCGGTATTCGGCACGTAGCGCAAATACTTCTCGCCCTTGAGATCGTCGAAATAGTAGCGCGAAGAATCGGGCAGGAAAAACTGATCGCCGGTATCGTTCACAATGTACTTCGGCATGGTCAGCCGGTCCAGGTAGCTGTACGGCTCCACAATCTGCATCAGCCTCTTGTATTCCGGGGTGCCGGTCCAGTCCATCACGCCGGCCTCGTCGTAATCCTTGATCGCCGGCGCCCAGAATCCGTAGACCTTATAGTGGTGCTCGAAGCTCTTCTCCATATTCAACAGGTCGATCACCGCGGGCTCGATCGCCACCACGCGCTTATCGACGGCCGCGGTCGTCCACGTGGTCCAGCCGCGCTTCGATCCGCCCGCTACCACGAATTTCTCCACCTTCGCGATCGCCGAGACGGTGTCCATGGCGCGCACCGCGGCCTTGGTCATCGGCAGCCGCAGCGGCCAGGTTTCGTCGCCGGTCTTGAGAAATTTAATCCACGTGAAAGCGATGATGCCGTCTTCCGACCGCATGCGGCCATCTTCGGCAAATTGCAGCGGCTCGTTCGGAATGTCCTGCAACTCCGCCACCACCGTATGGCTGCTTGTGGCCATCTCCACGTATGCCGCGTTGGCGCTCTCCGGCGCTTTGCGACCCAACGATCCGCCGGTGATAAACAGGTAGCCCGTCGTGCCCTTCACCTGGTCGGGCTTGACGATCGTGAGCCAGTGTTTCCACACCGTTCGGTTCACCTCCTCCGGTTTCCGCCAGGTTTGCGAGGTCAGCTCGACAGCGTAGAACGTGTAGCCTTCGCCCTTCACCGTGTGGACGATGTCGTAACGATAGGACGGGTCGGGAGCGCGGACGTAGCGGTCCAACGCCGTATCCGCGGCGCAGGCGGCCGAGACCAGCAACAGCGGCAGTGCCGCCAACACAACGCTTCGTTTCCACATGCGCTTCACCTCGCGTACATCCCGATTATTTTTTCGATCGCGCGCCGGCACACCGCGCAGAAGCCCACTTCGTCGCGCGTGAACATCGTGCAGTCCTGCTGCGGACGATAGTAGCCGCGGCCTTCGTACATCGCCCCTTCGAATGCCCCCACCTTGCCGCCATTCACGCCCGACGCCAGCAGTTTCGTCGTCTTCTCGCGCTCTTCCCGGAACAGCGCTTCCATCTCATTTTCCGGACGGTGCTGCGCGCGGATTTCCTTGCGCCGCTTCTGGATGGCCATCTCCAGCTCTTCGAACTGCTGTTTGGGCCAGAGCGATGGCAGGCCGATCCCCGGCGTCAACAGGTCCTTCCATTTCGCCGCTTTCGGGTCTGCCGTGGCGTTCGGCTCCCACGGTTCCGGCCGCGCCGTGGCTGCGGCATAAGAGACGTCCGACGTGTAATATTCGTCGGCCAGCCCGGCGAAATGATGACCGAACTCGTGGACGAATACGTACGGCGTGAAGGCGTTGTCCGCGGACACAGTGGCATACAAATTGAAGATTCCACCTCCGCCGTACTTGCGGTCGTTCACAATAATCTCAATGAACTCGTACGGAGCGGCCGCGGCCACATCGCGCAACGCCTGATTGTCCATGGTCAGGATGTAGCGCTCCGAACCGAAGGCATCGTAGCTGGCGCCGAGCGGCGAATGGCGGACCACACCGTCGCTGGGACGCGCCACGCCGCTCTGTTCGGCCGGAGTATCGATGGCCCAAACATTGAAATCGCGCCGGTGTTCTTTAAACGGCGAGGCCGCGAACAACAGGTCCGCCATGCGGCGCGCATCGGCATGCCACTTCTGCATCTCGGCGGCGGTATAGCCGTCGCCCAGCAGCAGCAGGTCCACCTTATCGGCGGGCGCTCCGTTCTGCATCACCGCCCAAGCCTTGTTTTTCAGTGCGGCCGTGCGGACGGCGCGGCCGTGAGGATCGATCTCGGTCGACCAGATTTCGCGAAACTCATTGCGCGGACCGCGCTTTCGCACCACCAGCTTTACGGCTTGCGCCGGTTCGGGAAACCGCAGGCTTTCCGAAAAACTGCGCTCCTGTTTGGCCTCGTCGGTAGTTTCCCACTCGCCGAAAATGCTGGCGAAGCCGCGCGAGTAGATCACCCGGCCCGCGCCATCCTGAATCTGGAAACTGTACTTCCCCAGGTTGCTGCGGTCCACCCATCGGTCCATCGGACCCGGCCACTCGCCCTCCCTCACCACTCCCGCAACGGCGAAGCGCTCGCCTTTCGCGCTGCCCGTGTGCGTCAGGTCCACCCGCATGGTCCGCGGGACGGCGGCTTGCGCCGAAACTACGGCGGCAAGCGCAGCGATCATCAGCCGGTTCGACATGGAAAGACCAGAGTAATATAAAACAGCCATGGCGAAGTGCAGCGCCGGACTTCTGATGTTTCGCCGCACACCGGACAGTGTCGAGGTGTTACTGGTCCACCCCGGCGGACCTTTCTTCCGCAACAAGGACCTCGGATCATGGTCCATTCCAAAGGGCGAGTATCCGGCGGACGAGGACCCGCTGTCGGCGGCTCGCCGCGAGTTCGAAGAGGAGACCGGACTCGCTCCCGCGGGAGACTTCCGTCCACTCGGCCAGATCCGCCAGGCCGGCGGAAAACTCGTGACCGCCTGGGCCTTCGAAGGCGATTGCGACCCGGCCACCCTCCACAGCAATTCCTTCTCCCTCGAATGGCCCCGAGGCTCCGGCAAACTGCGCGAGTTCCCTGAGGTGGATCGCATCGAGTGGTTCCCTCTACCGCTCGCCCGCCAGAAGATTCTCGCCGGCCAGTCGCCCTTCCTGGATCGCCTGCTGACCCTCCTGGGCGGCGTGGACCAATCGGAGCCGCGCCCGTAAGCGTTGCCGCATTCTCGGCGACGACGACTGGCGTAGGCCGCCATTTCGCTAAACGTCCCACTTTCGTGTGCACCCCTGGGCGGCGAAGACGCGACACGAAAGTGGAACGGCGTGGACCAATCGGAGCCGCGACGGTGACGGAGCGTTGCCGCATTCTCGGCGACGACGACTGGCATTGGCCGCCCCGCGGCTCCGGCAAACTGCGCGAGTTCCCTGAGGTGGATCGCATCGAGTGGTTCCCTCTGCCGCTCGCCCGCCAGAAGATTCTCGCCGGCCAGTCGCCCCTCCTGGGCGGCGTGGACCAATCGGAGCCGCGACGGTTAACGGAGCGTTGCCGCATACACGCTCATGACGTCACCTGCTCGGCGACGACGACTGGCATTGGCCGCCATTTCGCCAAACGTCCCACTAATCGTGTCGCCCCTGGGCAGCGAATTTTCACCCGCAACGGAACCAAGATGATAAGTTGATAAGAAAGCGGCACGACAAGGGAGGTTCCACGAGTGAGCACTGGGCGCAACGCGGCGGGTCTAGTACTGTCGATTTTCTTGCTGACGGCGCCGGGTTGGACTCAGGTGACCGCTTCCATTACAGGAACCGTGGAGGACGCTTCCCACTCGCCGGTGCGCGGCGCAACCGTCACCGTCAAAAGCCTGGAGACCGGCGCGACCCGTACCGTGGTCACCAATGATTCCGGCCAGTACACCGTACCTTCGCTCCACCTGGGGCCGCAGGAAGTCAAAATCGAAAAGCCGGGCTTCCATGCGGTGGTCCGCTCCGGCGTGACCTTGGGAGTGGGACAGGAAGCGGTGGTCAACGCCCAACTCGAAGTGGGCGAAGTGGTGGAGCAGATCGCGGTCTCCGAACAGGCGCCCATCGTCAACACCACCACCGCCTCCACCGCCGGCGTCGTCACCGAGCAGCAGGTGAAGGACCTGCCGCTAAACGGCCGCAGCTTCGACAATCTGATCACACTGAATCCCGGCGTCATTAACTACAGCGCCATGAAGAGCGCCAACACCAGCACCAGCGATGGCAACACCTTCACCGTGGCCGGACGGCGCACCGGCGAGAATCTGTTTCTGCTGAACGGCGTGGAATACACCGGCTCCAGCCAGCTTGCCATCACGCCCGGCGGCACCAGCGGCTATCTGCTGGGCATCGACGCCGTGCGCGAGTTCACCGTGATGACGGACACCTATCCCGCCGAATACGGCAAGCGGGCCGGCGCGCAGATCGGAGTGGTCACGCAGTCCGGCACCAACGTGGTCCACGGCACGCTGTTCGAGTTTCTGCGCAACAGCGCGCTGGATTCGCGCAGCACGTTTGCGCAAACCTCGTCCGCGCCTCCGCTTCGCCAGAATCAATTCGGCGCCGCGCTGGGCGGCCCCTTGAAAAAGGATCGCTGGTTTCTGTTCGGCAACTACGAAGGCTACCGGCAGGCGCAGACTTTGAGCAGCGTGAGCGTGGTCCCCGATGCGCAAGCGCGTCTGGGCAGCCTGCCCAACAGCTCCGGCGTGTATACTCCGGTGGCCAATCTGGACGTGCGCATGCTGCCGTACATGGCATTCTGGCCCACGGCAAATGGCCCCGAGTTGATGGCGGTCCAGTCCAGCGGCGCGCTGCTGCCCAGCGGCACCGCCTTCTCCTACAACAATCCGCGCCAATCGATTCGCGAGGACTTCGGCACCACGCGCTCCGACTATGTGCTGAGCGAGCACGACTGGTTTTCGGCAGCCTACACCCTTGACGATGGCGATAGCCTGGTGCCGCTCGCCGATCCCTCCTTCGCCTCGGCCACGGCGCTGCGCAGCCAGGTGGCCAGCCTGCAGGAATCGCACGTCTTTTCGCCCACCCGCCTGAATAACTTCACCGTGGGATTCTCGCGCGCCGGCTTCCAGCTCAGTTCGGCGATTCCGGGCCAGGTGCCGTCCACTCTCGGCTTCGTGAATGGCGCGGGTCCCGGCGGCATCGTGGTGGGCGGCGGCATCACCACCACGGGCGGAAACAATACCATCACGTCGGCCGGTCCGAACAATGCGGCCGGAGTCTGGAACCGCCGCAATCTGTTCACGCTCGCGGACACTTACCAGGTGTTGCACGGCCGCCACCAGATCAGCCTCGGCGTCTGGTTCCAGCGCGTACAGGACAACGAAGATACCGCCTCGCGCCAACTCGGCCAGGCCACCTTCACCAGTCTCACCACGTTTCTGCAAGGCACCGTCAGCAGTTTTCAAGCCGTGCCCACCGCCAATGAACTCGGCTGGCGCAGTCTCTTCGGCGCCTGGTATTTTCAGGACGCCATCAAACTGCGCCGCAATCTGACCGTGGAACTGGGAGTCCGCCACGAATTCACCACCGGCTGGAACGAGCCCTTCGGACGCGCCGCCAATTACATTCCCGATTCCACGGGCACGCTGCAAACGGCGCCCCGCGTGGCCACTTCTACCTTCACCAAAAACAACGCGAAGAAGCTCTTCGGTCCGCGCGGCGCGCTGGCCTGGGACGTCTTCGGCAACGGACGCACGGCCGTGCATGCCGGCGCCGGCATCTACTATTCGCTGATTGACGACCTCAGCTTTCTCCTGAATTCGCTGCCTCCCTACAACGGCTCACTCACGTATTCCGGCTCGCTCTTCTCCTTCACGCCCATCGCTCCCGGCGCGACGCCTCCGCCCACGTGCGGTCCGGGAGTGCCGCAGCCCTGCGCAACCTATGCGCCGCAGGGAATCCAGCCCGACGCGAAAACGCCCGCGGTCGCGGAATGGAACCTCACCGTGGAGCAGCAACTCACCCGTCAGACGGCGCTGCGCGTGTCCTACGTGGGCTCCCACGGATATCACGGACTGCTGAGCATCGACCCCAATACGGTGGCGCCGCTCATCTGCACCTCGGCCACGTGCACCACCGGAGGCACGGGCGCCGCGCGCGGCAGCGTGACGCAGGGCATGCAATACATTCCCGTATCCACGCGGCCGAATCCCTATCTGGGCGCGGGCTTCTTCTGGTACACGGAGGGCAACAGCAGCTATAACGCTCTCGAAGTGGACGTGACGCACCGCTTCCACCGCGGTCTGGAATTTCGCGCCAACTACACCTGGTCGAAGAACTTGGATATGAATTCCGGACTCACCGGCGCGCAGGCACAGAATCAGGCCCAGATGATTCTGAATCGCTTCAACCCGCGCCTGGATTGGGGTCCTTCAGCGCTGAACGTGCGGCAGCAGGCCGGCATCTCAACCCTGTACGAACTGCCCTTCGGACGTGGGAACAACGGCGGGATTACCAATCGCATTCTCGGCGGCTGGCAGGTGAACGCCATCGGCACACTGCTCAGCGGCTTCCCGTTCACCCCGCAAGTGGGCTCGAACCGGTCTGGCGATGGAGACACGCGCAATCCCGACCGGCCGTCGCTGAACCCGGCCTATTCCGGACCCATCGTGCTCGGAAAGCAGAGCCAGTGGTATAACCCGGCGGCCTTCATTCTGCCGGCGGTGGGCACCTACGGCAATCTCGGACGCGGCGTATTCGAAGGTCCGGGCATGGCCGACCTCGATGTCTCGCTCTTCAAGCGAATGGCGCTCTCTGAAAAGACGGCGCTCCAGTTCCGGGCGGAACTTTTCAACGTCTTGAACCACGTGAATCTAGGGACGCCCAACGCCACCGTCTTCTCGGGCACCGCAACGAACGCCGCGGCCGGCCTGATCACCACGCTGGCCACCACGCCGCGCCAGATTCAATTCGGCCTGAAGCTGACCTTTTAGAAATGCCGCCGGCTAAGCGCGGTACGGCAGATGTTCTTCCAGCCAGTTCAGCATTTCCTGCTGTCGCGGAGCGTCTCCCATGGCGACTTCGAGATTCACGTAGCGCGCCAACCGCGCGGCGGCACGGCGCGAGAGCGAGCCATCGTCCACGGCACGCACATGCTGCTGCAGCACCACATTGTAGGGCGACGTGGAAAGAATCTGATAGTCGCCAGGATCCGTGCAGAGGAAGAACGCATGCGGATTATCTGGCTGCTTCAGCGACCGCATGTCGCTGATAGCCACTTCGCTATCTACCGAATAGCTGCTCGAATTGTTGTGCAGCGCCACCAGCAGTTCCCCGTCGCGCGGCATCACCGCATCCAGGAAATGCTCGCGCTGCTCCTCCAACAGGTCGAGCGCGTCCTGCATCTGCCGCCCGCTCCAGTTGGGATTATTGCGCTTCAGATTGACGGCCGCGCCGTTCCGTGAAAACACGCGATTCGGATCCACTTTCCCATCGTCGATGGGAATCTCGCGAGTCTTGCTGTCGGTCAGGAAGGCCGTGCCGGGATGCGTCTCCAGATGCTTGGTCAGCACGTCGCGCGCGGTGGTCTCATCGCCGTGAATGTGAATGTACTGGCGCTTGGGATGCTTCGCACGCTGAATCTCGAACTGGCTGTCCGCCAGGGCCACTTCCTTGGGTTTCCACCAGGGAAACAGGTGCGCGACGGGCGCCAGGATGGTACCCACCGACCCAAACACCAGAAAATCGCGTCTCGAACACTCGGCTGGTCGGGTCACTCGGTCTCTTCCTCCATGGGTTTCTTGTGCTTCGGCTTCTTGCGCGCGCTCTTGGGCTCAATCGGCTTGGTTGCCGGCACTGTGCCCACCCGCTCGCGCGCAATGGCTTTCACTTCCTTTGTGATCTCAAAGATTTTCTTCTTGCGGGGCAAGCATCCTCCGCACCGCAGCAGCCAGCATTTCCGGCGTGAACGGCTTGTGTAAGAAATCCACCCGTCCCGGAGCCTCCGCCTGCATCTCGCTCATATCCACAGGATAACCGCTCGCTGCCAGCACGCACATACTGGGACTCGCCGCCAGCAGCTTCAACGCCAGATCGCGCATGCTCAGACCAGCCATGGTGGCGTCCACCACCGCGCAAGCGAATTCTCCGGGAGCCGCTTCCACCTCAGCCCACGCCTTCTCCGTCGTCTGCGCAGTGGTCACTGAATATCCCAGGCGGCCCAGAAAAAGGCTCATCATCTTTAAGAGCGGTGGCTCATCGTCGACAATCAGAATTCTGCCCGTCACGCGGTCCATATGCGGTTATATACGGAATATCTCACATTTACGCCGCCCAAACACAGGGATGTCCAGTTTGACCAGCATCCTTTACTGATTCTGCGCGTCGTGTAAGCTATTCCTTTGAAGCTAGCCATCATCGGTTACGGCAATGTGGCTCGGGCGCTCGTCCCCATGCTGCGCAAATTTTCCGGCGAGTATCCGTTCACCGTCACGGGCGTTCACACGCTCCGTCATGGTACCGCCGTGGACCCGGCCGGTCTTCCCGACCAGCCGCAACTCGGCCCGCGCATCGAATCGATCGAGGCCTTCCTCGATGCGGCGCAGGCCGATATCGCCGTCGAACTGACCACGCTGAATCCTTCCACCGGAGAGCCCGCCATCTCTCACATCCAGGCGGCCTTCGACCGCGGCATGCACGTGGTCACCGCCAACAAAGGCCCTATCGCGCACGCCTACGCCGCCTTGCGCGACCGCGCCTGTCAGTCGGGCCTGGTCTTCCGCTTCGAGTCGGCGGTGATGGATGGCGCGCCGGTCTTCAATCTCTGGGACTCCGCCCTGCCCGGCCTCAAAGTGACGGGCTTCACCGGCGCCCTCAACTCCACTTCCAAGGTGGTGATCGAGACCATGGAGACGGGCGGCTCCTTCGAGTTCGGACTCGCCACGGCGCGGTCCATGGGGATCACCGAAGGCGACGGCGCGTACGACATCGACGGCTGGGACTCGGCCGCCAAAACCGCGGCGCTGGCCAACGTGCTGATGGACGCGCAGACTACTCCACAGGAAGTGTCCACGCGCGGCATCGGCAAACTCACGCCCGAGCGCATGCAGGAAATCTCGCGTCAGGGCAAGACCGTTCGCCTCATCAGCCGCGCGCGCCGCAACTCCAGCGGCATCGCCCTGCGCGTGCGCGCCGAGGTGCTGGATAAGAACGATATTCTTTGCACCGTGCCGGGCACCAGCAATCTCATTCTCTTTCACACGGACCTGATGGGCACCTTCGGCACCATCTCCATCGAACCCCTGGTGCAGCAGACCGCCTACGGCGTCTTCAGCGATCTGGTGAACGTGGCGCGGCTTGTTTGGTAGCGCGGGACGCGTAACGGATAAACAGCCCTGAAACTAGCCTATAATTAAGGTATGGCTGCTTTGGATGTGCCCGAAGTGCTGATCCTGCTGGGAGTTGTGGCGGGGATCGCTTGGGCAGTTTACAACTGGACGCATCCGCATTACGGCAAGCGCTAGCTTTTTCGAGACGTGGCGAGAGAGCTTTCGAGGGCAATGCGGACGAGCTGACTGCGCGTGCGGACGCGCGTCTTCTGGAAGAGCTGTTGGAGCGTGGCTTTGATGGCGCTTTCCGAGACGTTCAACTGCGCGGCAATCTCCTTGTTGGAGAGTCCTTCGAACAGGCCGCGCAACACGTCCTGCTCTCGCTCCGTCAGCAGTTTGCGGACGCTTTGCTCCTGCCGCTGCGGAACGCCGTCGGCCAGCGCCTGAATCACGCGTTGATCCACCCACATTTCTCCGCCGGCCACCAGGCGAATCGCCTGCGCCAGGCTGCCGGGTGAATTGTGTTTGAGGAAGATGCCGGCAGCTCCGCTGCGGAGCGCGATGGACGACTCGCTGGCGCTCATCCCCGCCGTCACCATCAGGATCTTGCCGGCATACCCGGCCTGCCGCGCCTGCGCGATGAACTGGGAGCCGTGATCTTCGCCGAGGTCGAAATCCAGCAGGACCACATCCACGGGCTGTTGGGCGATGAGGTCGAGGGCCTCGGCCGTGGTGCCGCAGTGTCCCACCATGGCGAAGTCGGGCTCGGAGGCGAGCAGCCGGCTCAGGCTTTCGCGAAACAGAATATGGTCGTCAAGCAATAAGAGTCGGATGGGTGTCATGTACGCCTGCCTGTACGAAAGGTGAATCGGCGGGACCGGCGATGGCCAGTTCGATCACGAAGGAGCAGCCGGGGAGGGTCGGGTCGTGCCGCAGATCGCCGTGAAACGAGCGGACGAAGGCGCGCGAGAGGAACAGCCCGAGCCCGGTGGCTTCGGCGCCTTTTTGAAACGGCTGGAAAAGCTTCACGGTAGAGCGGATGCCGGGGCCGGAATCGGTGACGCGGATGGAGACCCGCGGTCCGTTCGCCGCCACGGTGACGTCGATCTTCTTCACCGGCGCGCCGGCCAGTGCGCGGCGGCTGTTCTTGGTGAGATTGAGCAGCGCCTGCAGCAGCGTGTGGCGGTCGGCCCATACGGGCGGCAGGTCTTCGGGCACAAACCAGTGGACTTCAATCTCGGCTTCCTGGCACATGGGCTCGAGCACGATGCGCAGGTCGCCCAGAGTTTCGCTCAGGTCGATGCCGTCCACTTGCGACTGGCTGGCGCTCTGCTTCAGTTCAAGCGAGGCGATGCGGTTCAGCGTTTCCACCAGCGAGCCGAGGGCCTCGAAGTCCTTATTGCCGGTGAGGGTGCCGCCGCGCACCAGGTTTTCGTGGATGATCCCGATGGCGCTGCACACGTTGCGCACCTCGTGGGAGACGGCGCCGACGAGAATGCGCGATCCCGCCATCAGTTGCTCCAGGCTGGCCTCTTCGCGTTCGCGGAGTTCTTCTGAGGCGTCCACCACCAGCGCGGCGAGGCGCGGACCCATGGCCGTTTGATAGGTGGAGAAGAAAACGTTGGCCAGGAAAACGTCCCCGTGTTCGCGTTCGCCGCGGCACTGCATTTCCGTGCGGAAGGTCTGCGGCGTTTCGCCGAGGAGCGGCACGCGGGCCAGCGCCGGGACGTAGCGGCGGATGTTGCGGCCGGGAAGCGAGTTGGGTTCGACGTCGAAGAGCCGGTGGGCGGCCAGATTCGCGCGGCTGATCAGGCTGTCGGCGGCCATGGTCAGAATGGCCACGGGACTGCTATCGATCAGGAATTCCAGTTGCTCCTCGGCCTCGCGGCGGGCGGCCACTTCTCTTTCCACGCGATGCAAGGTCTCCATTTCGCGGCGGCGGCTGCGTGTCACCTCGAAGGCAAACAGGCCGGTACCGGCCAGGGAAGTGAAGACCAGAATGTCCTGGGGAAGAGCCACCCCGAGCGTAAAAGCGAAAGGATCGAACAGGTCGGCCAGAAGCGTGCAAACCAGGGCTGTTGCCAGGATCTGCCACCGCGGCCACACCGTTCCCACCAGCAGTACCGGGAACAGGTACAGAAATCCGAAGGTGATCTGGGCGTCCACGCGCCAGTCGATGAGTGCGATCAGCGCGACGAGCGCGAAGGCCAAACCGACGCGCGTTCTGAGGGACAGAAGCATTTCACACCAAGGCTTTCGACCAAAAGATAGGTTCACTTCGCCTGAAAGATAGGTAGAGGCCGGAGCCGGGAGTCGCTATCGTTATAATATCAGGAGACCACGTGAGAGGCTTCTCCCTTTGAAGGGGCGCTCGCTGACGCGCGCGGCTCGGATCGGAGCCGCCACCGCAAGGTAGCGTTTTCCAGAACACATTTTGGAGGCGAGATGCAGCGCCTGAAATGGCGTGGTTGGAGCAGTGTTGTGCTGGTGATGTGCGCCTGTGGCGGCGCTTGGGCTCAGAGCAGCGGATCCGGGTTGACGTGGGAGCAGATTAAGGCGAAATTCCTGGCCGCGAATCCCAACCTGAAGGCCGGAGAGTTGAACATTCAGGAGTCCAAAGCGCAGGAGATCACTGCCTATCTGCGGCCCAATCCCGATTTCACGGCCACCCTGGACCAACTCGATCCCTTTTCGGCAAATCCCTACCGGCCGTTTGGAAACACCCTGCCATTGTTCTCTTTCAGCTATCTGCACGAGCGGCAGCACAAGCGCGAACTCCGCCTGGAGAGTGCGCAAGCCGGCACCGCCATCGCCGCAACCCAACTGCAGGATCTGGAGCGCACGCTGCTGTTCAACCTGCGCGGCGCCTTCGTGCAGACGCTGGAGGCCAAGGCCCTATTGGCCAATGCCAAAGAGAATCTGGACTACTTTGCGAAGCAGGTCGGGATCAACCGCGACCGCTTCAAAGCCGGCGATATCGCGCGTGTGGACCTGGACCGCGTGCTGCTGCAGAAGTCGCAGTACGAGGCCGACTATCAGAACGCGCAAGTGAACATGCGGACGGCGAAGATCACGCTGCTAATGCTCTTGAACGAGAGGACGCCGGTGGACAAATTCGACGTGACCGGGCCGTTTCAATTCAGCGACAACCTGATGCCGCTGGAGGCATTTCACAGTGAAGCGCTGGCCACCCGTCCGGATCTGAAATCGGCGATGCTGGCCGTGAAGAAGGCGCAAACCGACCACAAGCTCGCAGTCGCCAACGGTTCTACCGATCCTACGTTTGGGGTCGATCTGGGCCGCAATCCGCCGATTCCGGTTTACATGGGCGTCAACGTGACCATCCCGCTGCGCATCTTCGACCGCAATCAGGGAGAGAAAGCGCGCACGCAGGTGGACATCATTCACGCCGAACGGCAGCGGGACGCGGCGGAGGCGCAGGTGTTCAGCGATGTGGATTCGGCCTACTTCACCCTGGTGGCCACGCTGAATCAGTTGCGCGAGTATGCGGGCGCCGACGGGTATCTGCAATCCTCGGCGCGCATTCGCGAGACGATCTCCTTCTCGTTTCAGCACGGGGAAGCCGCTCTGCTGGACTATCTGGACGCGCAGCGCGATTACCGCGCCACGCAGGTGCAGTACTTGAGTTTGATTGGATCCTATCTGACGGCCGCGGGACAGTTGAATCTGGCGGTAGGCCGCGAGGTCATGCAATGAAAGCCAACGTTTGGATGGCGGGGGGCGCGGTAGCGGCGTCGGTGTTGCTGCTGGCCGCGTGCGGAGCCAAAGGCGAGACTCCCGACCCGAAAGCGGGAGCGCCTCCGCCCGCACAGGTGGAGCAGGAGGCCAATGCCGATCTGGTGAAGGTGGACAGGCCGGACGAGTTTCAGCTGGCGACGGCGGGTGCGCATTCCGTAGCGCCGGAACTGAAGGCCACGGGCGTCGTGAGCGTGGACGTGTCGCGCAACGTTCCGGTGGTATCGCTGGCCTCCGGACGCGTGGTGGAGATTCGCGCCAAGCTCGGCGACACCGTGTCCAAGGGCGAGCTGTTGATGCGCGTGCAGAGTTCCGACATCGCCAGCGCCTTTTCGGATTACCGGCACGCCACCGCCGATGAGACTCTGGCGCACACGCAACTGGACCGGGCGCAGCTGCTGTTCGATAAGGGCGCCATCGCGCAGAAGGAAGTGGAAGTGGCGCAGAGCGCCGAAGCCAAGAGCAAGGTGGATGTGGAGACGGCGCAGGAGCGGCTTCGCCTGCTGGGCGCGGACCTGAAGAATCCCAGTCCGATCGTGGATATCACGGCGCCGATTTCGGGCGTGATTGTGGAGCAGAACGTGACCAACGCGGCGGGCGTGAAGACGCTGGACAATTCGCCCAACCTGTTCACCATCGCCGACCTGTCCACCGTCTGGATTCTCTGCGATGTGTACGAGAACAACCTGGCCCAAGTGCGTATGGGCGAACCGGCCGAGATCCGGCTGAACGCTTATCCGGATCGTGTATTTCGCGGCGTGGTGGACAACATCGGCCCCATCCTCGATCCCAATCTGCGGACCGCGAAAGTGCGGCTGCAGGTACGGAATCCGGGAATGATGCGGATGGGCATGTTCGTCACCGCCACCTTCCACGGGCAGAACAAGGAGACGCGCACGCTGGTGCCGGCCACGGCCGTGCTGCATCTGCACGATCGCGATTGGGTGTACGTCCCGAACGGCGGCAATTCTTTCCGGCGGGTGAGTGTGACGGGGGGCGCCATGGTGGCTCCCGATTTGCAGGAAGTCACGGGCATCGAGCCGGGCGAACGCGTAGTGGCGAAGGCTCTCGTCCTGCAGAATACGGCGGAGCAGTAGATGATCCGGGGCCTGATCGATTTCGCGCTGGCCAATCGTTTCCTGGTGACGCTGGCGGCGCTGCTGCTGCTGGTGTGGGGCGCCATTTCATTCCACAGTCTGCCGGTGGAGGCGTATCCGGACGTAGCCAACAACTACGTCCAGATCATCACGCAGTGGCCGGGCCGCGCCGCCGAGGAGGTGGAGCAGCAGGTCACCACTCCCATCGAGATCGTGATGAACGGTATCCCCAATCTGGAATACCTGCGGTCTACCTCGCTGTTCGGCCTCTCCAGCCTGATGCTGATTTTCAACGACGATTCGAGCAACGACTGGAATCGCCAGAAAGTGCTGGAGCGTCTCGCGCAGCTCAGCCTGCCGAATGGGCTGCAGCCGCAGATCGGCAGCGATTACAGTCCCGTGGGGCAGATCTATTGGTACACGCTGAAGAGCACCAATCCGCGAGTGGACTTGATGGACCTGAAGTCGCTGGAAGATTGGACGCTGGAAAAGCAGTTCAAGAGCGTGCCCAATGTGGTGGACGTGGTGAGCTTCGGCGGCACCACGCGGGAATACCAGGTGGCGCTGGATCCGGACAAACTGGTGGCGTACGGGCTGAGCATCGGGCAGGTGGAGCAGCAGCTTGCGAACAATAACGTGAATGCCGGCGGCAGCTTCGTCGAGGCCGGGCTGCAGCAGATCAACGTGCGCGCGCTGGGTCTGCTGCGCGACGTGCACGATATCGAAGAGACCGTCATCAAGACGCAGGGTGGGACGCCGATCCGCGTCCGCGATCTGGGTGTAGTGCGTCAGGGTCCACGAATCCGTCTGGGCCAGATCGGACGCGCCGTCCGCAAGGAGAACGGGAAGATTATCGATAACGGCGACGTGGTGGAAGGCATCGTGCTGCTGCGCAAGGGCGCCAATTCCGACGAGACGCTGGACGCCATTCACGACAAGGTGAAGGAGTTGAACGAGCACATTCTGCCGCCGGGAGTGAAGGTGCAGCCGTTCCTGGATCGCAGTGTGCTGGTCCACTTCACCACGCACACGGTGCTGCACAATCTCACGGAAGGCATCGCGCTGGTGGCCCTGATTCTGTTCCTCTTCCTGGGCAACGCGCGCGGCGCGTTCATTGTGGCGCTCACCATTCCGTTCTCGCTGCTGTTCGCGTCGATTTGCCTGAGCCTGGAGCACATTCCGGCCAATCTGCTTTCGCTGGGCGCGCTGGATTTCGGCATGGTGGTGGAAGGCGCGGTGGTGATTGTGGAGAACATCGTGGGCTATCTGGGCCGCGAGCGCGAGGCCGGCAGCAACCTGATCCCGATCAAGAGCGCGGCGCATGAAGTGCAGCGGCCGGTCTTCTATTCGATCGGCATCATCATCACGGCGTACCTGCCCATCTTCACGCTGCAGCGGGTGGAAGGCCGGCTCTTCAAACCGATGGCGTGGACGGTGACGTTCGCGCTGCTGGGGTCGCTGATCTTCTCGCTGCTGATCGCTCCGGTGCTGGCCAGTTTCTTCTTCGGCAAGAACGTGAAGGAGTGGCACAATCCGCTGATGGTGTGGATCACCAACGGCTACCGGCGCGCGCTGGGCACGGCGATCCGCTTCCGCTGGGTCACGGTGGGCGTGGCGCTGTGCGCGCTGGCAGGGTCGGCATACCTGATGGGGAGCGGCGCCATCGGGTCGGAGTTCCTGCCGCATCTGGACGAAGGCGCGATTTGGGCGCGGGCCACGCTGGCGCCGAGCACGGGACCGTCGGAGGGCGAGCGCGTGATGAATCAGGCGCGGGTGATCCTGGCGTCGTTTCCCGAGGTTAATCAGGTGATCAGTCAGTTGGGCCGTCCGGACGATGGCACGGACACGACCGGCTTCTTCAACACGGAATACTTCGTCGATCTGAAAGATAAGAAGGAGTGGCGGCCCATCTTCCACGAGAACAAAGAGGCTCTGATTGCCGCGATGGACAAGTCGCTGGAAGTGGTGCCGGGCGCGCTGTGGAACTTCTCGCAGCCCATCGCCGACAACATGGAAGAAGCAGTCAGCGGCGTGAAGGGCGAGCTGGCCATCAAGATTTACGGCGACGATTTGCGCACGCTGGAACAGAAGGGCGACGAAATCGTGGGCGTGCTGCGCACCGTGCCAGGCGTCGCGGATCTGGGGCTGTTCCGCGTGATCGGCCAGCCGAATCTGGAATTCCGCGTGGATCGCGAAGCCGCGGCGCGCTACGGCATCAACGTCTCTGACGTGCAGGACGCCATTGAGACCGCCGTCGGCGGCAAGGCCGTGAGCCAGGTACTGCAGGGCGAGCAGCGGTACGACCTGATGGTCCGCTACCAGGCTCCGTATCGCAGCACGAAGGAAGCGATCGAGAACGTGCGGCTGCTGGCGCCGAATGGCGAGCGTGTATCGCTGGCGCAGTTGTGTCAGGTGCAGGTGCTGGACGGCGCGTCGGAGATCTACCGCGAAGGCAACTCGCGGTACGTGGCGCTCAAGTACAGCGTGCCGGTCCGCGACCTGGGCAGCACGGTAGAAGAGGCGATGGCGAAGGTGAATCAGAAGGTGAAATTGCCGGAGGGCTATCACCTGCAGTGGGCCGGCGAGTACGAGAGCCAGAAGCGGTCGCAGAAGCGGCTGGCCATTGTGGTGCCGATTACGCTGCTGGTGATCTGCATGATCCTGTACACGATGTTCAAGAGCGCGAAATGGGTGCTGCTGATTCTGGGCAACGTGGCCATGGCGCCGATCGGCGG
>DASZMZ010000221.1:0-32993 GCA_035551455.1 Candidatus Sulfopaludibacter sp. | reverse complement strand
TCGTGCTTTAAAGTCCGCAGGAAAACCCGGCTCCCGGTGTATGTTGGCCACGATGTCACTTACTGTTGACCAGGCCTACACCCAAATCAAAAATCTCGAGAACACCGGCAAGATCAGCCTGCCCAAACCCCAGGCCACCGTGGTTGTGGGGACCATCGATGCGCGCAGCGGCGCCTTCACTTACTCGGTCCCTACTTTTGACCAGACCCTTCTCATTCCGCCCATACCGCCGCAGAAGACCAACAGCTTCTTCACCATCACCGCCGGCATGGTCCAGACTGATGCGGTGGACTTGCTCCTGAAGTTTGACATCATCAATGGCCAGCCGAGCCAGACCAAGGCCAAGGTCCGCCGGGCCGTGGGCGCCGCACTCGACCTCCCCACCGGAATCCAGATCAACGGCTTCCCCACGATCGTCTCCAACCAGACCGAGATCATTCTCGACGCCGGACTCGCCTGTAGTCAGGTCCTGCAATCGCCCTCCAATCTCGAACCTCCCCTCACCCGCTTCGACCTGGCCATCACCGTGCCCGGTCGGCCGCTCCCGCGGAATATCCACTTCGTGGTGGTCCGGCCGCCTATCCTGGGCTTCGGGGCTTTCACGATTCCCGCCATTCCCATCACCCTGGTCTACACCCCGCCGCAGGGCCAGTTACAGAAGAACTTTGCCCAGTACACCGACCAGGTCACCCTCACCCGTTCCATGACTTCGTCCTTCACCACCAGCACCGCCACCAAGACCGCCGATGCCTACTCGGTGGGGGACATTCTCGGCAAGGCCGGAACGCTGCTGATCGATGCCGACAGCCTGGTCGCGGCAGGCAGCGGCGCGGGAGCCGGCGGCAATGCGGGCGACGCGCTCAAAGCCATCGGCACATCCTTCAAGCTCTTCAGCGACATCCTGGGAGCGGTCGGCGACACCACCACCGACACCACCACCGTCACCGTGGAGAACGACCACTCCGTCACCTTGGCCTGGACCGATACGAACGCCTTCGGCACCGCCACCGCACTTGGCCCCGGCGTGGGCGATCGCTTCATCTATATGAACAACGTGCGAATGGTCTGGATGGCGTTGAACGGGGAAGTCGCCATCCACATTCTGGGCTTCGACAAGATCCGCGCCGACACGGCGCAGACGCTGCTGGCCGACCAGCAGGCCATTCTCAACGGCCAGCCCACGGTCACCGGCCTGGATGCGCAGAGCCTCCAGCAACTCATCAGCCTCGACCCGTTCTGCATCCATCGCAGCCGCATCGCCGTCTTCGGCCCCCCGCTGATCGGCCCGCCCCGCTTCGTCCCCGCCACGCCGCCGGAACAGGCCGGCACCGGCACTTCGCCGCAGGGCGATCAAATCTCCGCGGCCTACGAAGTCACCCTCGAGGATAAGAAAGTAGAGACCAACGTCCAGGTCACCATCACCGACGTGAAACCCGGCTGGCTCGACGTCGTCTTCGGCGAGGAGGATGCCGAGACCACCACCACCATGACCGTTACCATGGCCAACACCACCGGCACCAAGACCGATGAGAAGATCACCGACACTGCCGCCTTCTTCAGCGCCGGCGCGGACGATCCCTACGACGTAAAGATCTTCTACGACCGCCTCTTCGGCACACTGGTCTTCGTGGACCGCAACTCACCCGCCCTGACGGGCATCGCGGCGGTCCGCCAACGGACCTTTGCGGCAGGCTAGGCTCCGTAAAATAGCCATTAAGAGTATCAACCACATGCACCGCTTCTCCCGCCCGCGCATCGAACCTAGTGGAGGGTGACGGATGACTCGATACATTGCGCTGGTGTGGATCTGTCTGGCGGCTCACGCCCAGACCAAACACAACCCCACGGAGTTGCTGGACCAGTTCAGCGACTCGGTCCAGGCGCTTTCGGCGCGCGTCGCTCCCAGCGTGGTCCAGATTTCGGTAACTCGCTACTCCCCGCAGTCGGACAGTTCCGACGGCCGCACCAGCGTCACCTTCAGCCGGCAACAGGCGATCGGCTCCGGAGTCATCATCGACCCCACCGGCTACATCATCACCAACGCACACGTGGTAGCCGACGCCCAGCGCATTCGCGTCACCCTGGTGGCGCCGCAGAAAGTCGATGCCGCCAGTCCCGACCAGACCATCAGCAGCGCCCTCGCCCAGCCGTTCGCCCGGCCCGTGGATGGCGTGCTGGTCGGCGTGTTCAAGGAGATGGACCTGGCCCTCGTCAAGATCCAGGCCACCGGACTGCCGGCGCTCCCGCTCGCCGATTACCACAAGCTCCGTCAGGGCCAGGTGGTCTTTGCCTTCGGCAGCCGCCAGGGACTCAGCAACTCGGTCAGTATGGGCGTCGTCAGCTCCGTAGCCCGCCAGTCCGACCCGGATAGTCCGTTCGTCTACATTCAGACGGACGCGTCCATCAACCCCGGCGATAGCGGCGGACCGCTGGTCAATACTGCCGGCGAGGTAGTCGGCCTCGATACCTTCATCTACACGCAATCGGGCGGCAGCGAGGGTATCGGCTTCGCCATCCCCAGCCCCATGATTGCGTTCGCCAGCGCCCAGTTACGCAAGTACGGCCACGTTCACCGGCAGGTGATTGGCGTGGGCGTGCAGACCATCACCGCCACTTTGGCCGCCGCCCTGAACCTGCCGAAATCATCCGGCGTCATCATCTCCGACGTCGCGAAGGCCGGGCCCGCCGAAACCGCCGGCGTCAAGCTCAACGACATCGTCCTTTCCGTGGATGGCAGGCAGATCGAGAACCTGCCGCTGTTCACCACCACGCTGCTGATGCATCCCAGCGGCGAGCCGGTCAAGCTGCAACTCCTGCGCGGCGCCGAGGCCCTGTCGCTCGACATCGCCGCCGTGGAGGAGACCCATCATACCGACCGCATCGCCGACCTCATCAAGCCCGAGCAGAACGATATCGGCCGCCTCGGGATCATTGGTATCTCCATCGATGACCGTAGCCAGTCGATGTTCCCGGATCTGCGCGGCGAATACGGCGTCATCGTCGCAGCCAAATCGTCGACCGCGCTGGCGACTCCCACCGGACTCGAAGTGGGCGATGTGATTCACGAAATCAACGGCGTCGCGGTGTCCGGCGTGGATGGCCTCCGTTCCAGCCTCGACGGTATGAAACGCGGCGCGCCCGTCGCGCTTTTCATCGAACGCGAGGCCAAACTCCTTTACATCTCCTTTGAGCTGGAGTGATCGCGCCCTCTGATATACTCGACCCATTGTGCGCACCCGAACGATCGTTTTATTCGTTTCCGGGCTGCTGCTGGCATCTGTAGCCTTACAGTTTGCCGCGACAGGCCATCCCAATCACCCCGGTCAGCAAGTCATCTCCACCGCCGCTTCCGGCCCGTATCGTGTGCAAGCCAACCGTTTGCTGGATGTGCACGGCCGCGTCTTTCTGATGCGCGGTACGCAGCTTCCCGCCTTCCACCTGTCCACCGCCGCCTGGAACAACCGCGCGGCCGACGATTACGGCGCGCATTCGGCCACGTCCCTGAGCGCCATTCGTCTGCGCTTCAACATGAACGCCGTGCGTCTGCCGCTCGATGTGAGCGATGCCGCTTCGCCCGAGTACCTGGCGGAACTGGCGCGCGTAGTGCGGCGCATCAATGAGATGGAAATGGTCGCGGTGCTCTCGGCGCGCGAGCCCAATGCCGGACTGCCCACCGCCGCCACCGCCGAGTTCTGGAGCCGCTGCGCCGCCTACTTCAAGAGCTATCCCAACGTAGTCTTCGATGGCTTCGCCGATCCCGACCCCGCCGCTGTCGCCGACGCTCACTCGCCGGCCGGCTGGCAGGCCTGGACCGCCGCCATGCAGACCGTGATCCACGCCATTCGCCAGACCGGCGCCACGCAGCCCGTCATCGCCGCAAGCTGGAAAGACGCCCGCCTCTTTGAAGGCCTGCCCGCGCTGCTTGACGACGCCAATGTGGTCTACGGAGTCACCGGCGAGTATGCCGATACGCGCACCGATGCGGACCGCGACGCGCACTTTGGCTTTTTGGCCGCGCGCGCTCCCGTCCTGGCCTCCGGCTGGGATCTGCACCTGAACGATGCCGTCGCCTGCGCCGCCCTCCCGCAGGATCCCTCGGCCACCAGCGCGATCGTCGAATCCAATCTGAATTACCTGGACACCCACCAGATCTCCTGGATGGTCTCCGAGTTCGAGCCGGGCAAGCTGATCAAAGACCTCTCCGATCACGACGCCACCTCTCTGGAGAACGGCTGGACCTGCGGACCCGGCGTCCGCCACAACGCCGGACTCGGCCGCGTGGTGCAAGGCCATCAGCGCGCCAGCAGGGAGCGCGGCCTGTTCGTGGTCAGCGGCGCCGGCGGCATGGATCTCGGCCGCGGCGGCTTCGCCCTGGCTTACGGACCCATCATGGCCGAACGTGACGAGGAGGCGCGCAGCCCGCAGCCTCCCGCCAAACTCGGCGGCATCTCCGTCCGCATCACCGATTCGGCCGGTGTGGCCCGTCCCGCCGGCATGCTGTGGGCTTCCGCCGGATGGGGCCAAACCAACTTCGTGATTCCGAAGAACTCGGCCCTCGGTCCCGCGCTCATGACCATTGTGCGCGACGATGGCAGCCAGGCCAGCACCAACATCACCATCGTTGAAACAGCCCCCGGCTTCATCACCGGGTATAGCTGCCGGGGAGCCGTCAAGGGTTTCGCTACCCAAGCGTTCGCGGGGGGCCGCACCGTCTCCTCGCCCATCTCCACCTGCGACAACGGCCCCTGCCGCACCGTCGTCATTCCCATGTCGGAAGACGCCGTGACGCAGGTCCGCCTGCGCGCCAGCGGGATCCGCAACGCGCTCCCCGGCGCCAAGCTAGAAATCCACGTGGCCGGTGTGCGCGTGCCCGTAATCTCTTACGGAGCCGAGGGCGAACAGGGTCAGGACCAGGTGACCATCGAACTGCCGCAATCGCTGCGCGGCGTGGGTGAAACCGATCTGGTGTGCCATTTGAACGGCCGTGTTTCCAACTCGGTCCGCGTTCGAATCGGCGGGGATAAGCCGACTACATAATCCGTGCGCACCGGGATCCTGATCGTCTGCCTGTTAGGCCGTCACTTGTTTTACGATCAGCGTCTGTCTGTCAACAATACGCAGAGTTGCGCCTCCTGCCATCAGCAGCAACTGGCGTTCACCGATGGCCGCGCGGTCAGCGTCGGCGCCACCGGCGAACCCCACTCGCGCAGCGCCATGAGTCTGGTGAATGTGGCGTCGAGCGGCGTACTCACGTGGAGCAATCCCGACTTGCACTCGCTGGAGGAGCAGGCGCTCATCCCCATGTTTGGTGAGCATCCGGTGGAGCTGGGAATGCATGGGCGCGAACAGGAATTGCTGGCCCGTCTGCGCACCGTGCCCGTCTATCGCGACCTGTTCGCCAAGGCCTTTCCCGGACCCGGCGACCCGTTCACGGTGGGCCACGTCACACAGGCGCTGGCCGCCTTTGAGCGCAGCATCGTCTCCGCCCGGTCGCCCTACGACCGGTATCACGCGGGCGACGCCAAGGCGGTGTCCGACGCCGTCAAGCGCGGCGAAGCCGTCTTCTTCACCGATTACGAGGGCAGTTGCTTCCGCTGTCATAGCGGCCCCAATTTCACCGACTCCTCGTTCCACAATACCGCGCTGTACAAGGTGTATCCGGCGTCGAATCTCGGCATTTTCGAGCACACCCGCCGTCCGGAAGACGCCGGCAAATTCAAAGCGCCGCCGCTGCGCAACATCGCTCTCACCGCCCCGTACATGCATGATGGCAGCATCGCAACGCTGGAGGCGGTGATCGAACACTACGCCGCCGGAGGCCGCGCCAGTACCAATCCCCACCGCGACCCCCGCATGGCCATGATCGCGATGACTCCGCAGAATAAACGCGACCTGCTGGAGTTCCTCCGCAGTCTCACCGATACCGACCTGCTCCACGACCCCCGCTTCGCCAACCCCTGGTAACGCGGGCGGTCTCGAAAAAAGCGACTACTCCTTCACCGTCAGATTGCGGAAATAGCCTTCCGTGCCGGGGCCGACCCAGAGAGCCACGCCGCCGCGAGTGTCTCCCAGTTTCATATCCTTGACGATGAGGCAGGGCTGTGCCGCGCCGCCTACATAGAGCCGCGCCTCCTTGCCGTGGACCTCGATCCGCATGCGCGTCCATTCCCCCGGCTGCAGGTCGGCATAGGCCTCATACTGTCCCGGCGTTTCGTCGCGCAGCCGTTTCCAGCCCCAGTCCGGCACCGCGCAGTACTGCACGCTGTGATTGCGCTGCAACTGATCTTCGGCCCGCCCGTTGGACGGCCGCAGGTAGATTTGTTCGGCCTGATTCCCCTGCATCCGAAAGAGCACGCCGATGAAGCCGCGCGCGGTCGGGTCTGCCGTCTTCGAGGGCGCGCCCGAGACTTCCACCTCGATCACGCCATCGTGAAACTCCAGATCCTTAATGGTGGCGAAGGCGCTGCCGGGCCCCGGCTCTTTCTCCGTCATCTTGAGCGCCGTCCGGCCATGGTAAGTAGTCTTCTCCAGCAGGCTGTTCATCCCCTCCAGACGGGCGAGATTATCGAGCGGAATGTCAGCGGCCAGCGCGCCACTCAGCAGAAGCAGACAAACGGCGGAAAGCTTTTTCATGGAACCTCACTGTTGCCGGCGATAGGCGCCGGGCGAGATGCGGACAAAGGTTTTGAAGACCCGTGTGAGATGGCTCTGGTCGGCAAAGCCTGTCTCCAGAGCCACGTGGGAAATCGGCAGCCGGCTGCGCAGCAGCGCTTTGGCGCGGTGGACGCGGATCTGGCTGAGAAACGCGTGCGGCGCCATGCCGGTCTCGCGTGTGAAAATCCGCGTCAGGTGGAAAGGACTGAGCCCCGTCAGCGCCGTGAGGTCTGCCAGGTCGATCTTGGAGGCGTAGTTGCCGGTCAGATACTCGCGCACCATCCGCACGGCGCGGGGCTCGTTTGCCGCCGGTGCGGGGCCAGTCCGCAGGCGTGTGTGGCGATGCACCAGAAACGCCAGAAAGTCCAGCAGCAGCGATTGGCGGTGGAGCATGCAAGTGGAATCACGCAGGACCCGGTGCGTCCGCACAAACCGCAGCACGGCCTCGCGATCTTCCATGGTCGGGCTGACGAAAGCGGGCGTGGCGCGGAGCGGGATCCCTTCGCCGAGCTGCGCGAACCAGGAGGCGTCGAAGTCCATTTTGAGATAGTCGCAGCCGCGCGGACCTCCGGCGAGATTCGCGTGTAGTTCTCCCGGCTCCACCAGATTCAGACAGCCCGGCCCGCTGTGGCACGAACTGCCGCGGTAGAGCCAGTCGTTGCGCCCCTCAGTCAGGGTCCAGACCTGGTATTCCTCGTGCCAGTGCTTGGGGACCTCGCCGGATACCGCCGCTCCCGTGTGCAGTTCCAAACCTTTCAACCCATCCGGGCGGACCACGGCGATCTGGGTTTTCGCTCTCTGCATCCAGACAGTCTCGACGTGCCGCGGCGCGATCCGTTAGGCAGCAAGAATGTTCAAGATCCGCGCGCCGCGTTGTGGCAGACTCCTGCCATGACGCTCGCTTCGCGGGGATTGCTTCTGGTTTTCGCCGCCCTCCCATGCCGCGCCGCCGATCCGGCCGCCGCGCGCTGGGAGGGCACGGTGCACATTCCGGGCCGGGAAATCCGCCTCGTGCTGGACCTTGCCCAGGACGCGCAGGGCCGCTGGACCGGGTCGGCGATTCTGCCCGACAAAGGCATCAAGGGAGCGCCGCTGTCCGACATCGAGGTACACGAGTCCGCGGTCTCCGTCACGGTGAAAGGCCTGTTGGGCGACCCGCAACTCACCGGCCGCCTCATGCCCGATGGCAGCCTCTCCGGCGACCTGCGGGAAGGCGGCAACACCGCGCCGTTCTCGCTCCAACGCAGCGGTCCTCCGCAGGTCGACCCGCCGCGCCGCAGCACCGCCGTGCCCCGGGAACTGGAAGGCGAGTGGCAGGGCGAGATGACGTTGCGCGGCAATCCAATCCATGTGAAGGTGACCCTCACCAACCATTCCGGCGACGGCGCTTCGGCCAAACTGCTGCTTACCGGACGGCGCGAGTATCCGCTGGATGTCGACCGCGTCACCGAGGAATCGGGCATGCTGACACTCGAAGTATTCGCTGCCGGTATGACTATCGAGGGCCGCTTTGGTAAGGAGTCGGGCGAGATTACGGGCACGTTTGAGCAGGGGCCCGTGGATGCGGCGCTGACGCTGCACCGCGCGCGATAAGGAGATCGAAGGATGCGCACGATATGGATCGGCTTGACCCTCGCGGCGGCCTGTTCCGGCCAGGCGATGTTTCGCGGCAACGCCGCTCATACCGGGGTGTTCGAGGGCCAGGGACCGCGCCAGTTTCACGGCGTAAAGTGGAAGTTCCTCACCGGCGCGCGCATCGTCTCGTCGCCCGTCTTCAGCGGCGGCGTGCTCTACTTCGGCAGCGACGATTTCAACGTCTACGCGGTGGATGCCGCTAGCGGGCTGCAGAAGTGGAAGTTCGCCACCGGCGGTCCGGTGCCCTGCACTCCGGCGGTGTCGGGCGGCATGGTGTACGTGGGCAGCTACGACGGCAAATTCTACGCGCTGGATGCGGAGAGCGGCCACGCCCGCTGGAAGTTCGCCACCGGCGGCGAGAGGCGATTCGAAGCCAAGGGCATCCACGGCTTCCAGCCCAGGAACCAGACGGTCGCAGACCCGTTCGACGTCTTCCTCTCGAGTCCGGTGGTGGCCGCCGGGACTGTGTATTTCGGCAGCGGCGACGGGAACGTCTACGCGCTCGACGCGGCCACCGGCGAGGAGCGCTGGAAATTCACCACCGGCGACGTGGTGCACGCCTCACCTGCCCTCGACGCGGGCACGCTCTACTTCGGCAGTTGGGACAGCTATTTCTACGCGGTGGACGCAGCCACCGGTAAAGAGAAGTGGCGCTTCCGCGGCGGGGTGGACGATTTGATCCACAATCAGGTGGGCTTCCAATCGTCGCCGGCCGTGGTGGATGGCGTGGTCTACACCGGCTGCCGCGATTCCAATGTGTATGCGCTGGATGGCGCTACCGGCAAAGAGAAGTGGCGCTTCAACAACAATCAAAGCTGGGTGATCGGTTCCCCGGCTGTGGCCGGCGGCAGGATCCTTTTCGCCACTTCCGATTCCAGTCTGTTCCACATTGTGGATGCGGACGGAAAGAGCCTGGTCCAGCAGTCCACCCGGGCGTACGTGTTTTCGTCGCCTTCGGTGGCTGGGGACACGGCGTATCTGGGCATCCTGAACGGCACGCTGGAGGCGCGTGACCTGCGCACGGGCGACCTGCTCTGGGAATACCAGACGGATGCTTCCAAGCAGAACCAGAACTGGATCCTGACGGCCGACCGGAAGCTGAACAGTCCGTGGTTCGGCGGGTCGCCGTGGCGCGAGTCCCCCATCGTCTCCGTGGACAGCCAGTTCGCGATTGGCGCTTTCTTCGCCTCTCCACTTGTGGTGAACAATACAGTCTACGCTGGCGCAACCGACGGTTACCTCTATGCTCTTCGGTAACGATGCGGTTCCACAGTACTGGTTATATTGACCACATTTCCGCTTTGCCCGTATACTTTTAGGACGCTTGGAATCGCTGGGACGCGGGAGCTGAGTGGGACAGGACGAGGAAGGGACAATACTCGATTCGTCGGAAGAAGGTGTGATCGGCGTCCATCCGGAGCGGCGTTTGGAGCCGTTTCTCGCCGCACCCGCGACCGATAAGCAGTTCAACGTGCTGGGCCTGGATATCGAGCCCATCGCCTGCTTGCACCTGGGCGACATCCTCTTTGATTTCGATTCCTCATTCGTCCGCCCGGAAGTTTCCAAGCTGCTCACCGAACTGCCCGGGCTCCGCGACAAGCGCAAGAATCCCAAAGGCCAACTGCCGCCGGTGGGCATCTGGGGCCATGCCGACCCGGTGGGGTCCGAGGACTACAACAAGCAGCTCAGCGGACGGCGCGCCAAGGCTGTTTATGGCGTGCTGCTGAATGACGAGAGCGTGTGGGAGCAGCTTTTCAATCAGCCTTTCGGGGGCGACAACTGGCAGACCAGTTCGTCGGTCGCCGGCCTGCGCGCCTTCATGAATCTGCCCGCCGGCACGCCGCGGAAAACGGTGTTTCAGGAATACATGAAGACGCTGTGCCCGGTCCCGCTCACGAAGGCGGATTTTCTGGGGCAGGGCGCCGACCCGCATGGCCGCGCCGATTTTCAGGGCTGCAGCAAGTTCAATCCGCTGGTGCTGCTTTCCAAGGAAGAGAATGAGGAACTCACCAAGGAGCAGCGCAACACGGCCAATCTGTTGAACCGGCGCGTGGTGGTTTACCTGTTTCGTCCGGGGACGAAGGTGACTCCATCGCTGTGGCCCTGTCCGGCGGCGCTGGATTCCACGGCGGCCTGTCACAAGCGGCTCTTCCTGGACGCCAAGCAGCGCGAGACCCCGGGAGACGAACGGCGCGAGCATACCAAGATCACCGACACGACCTTCGCTTGCCGCTTCTACGACCGCATCGGCGGTCCTTCGCCCTGCGAGCGGGTGCTGAAGATCTACCGGGTACGCCTGTTCGATACGCTGGCGAATCCGCTGCCGGCCGCGCCGTACTTTCTGACGGACGGTAAGAGCAAGTTTCTCAGCCGGGCGAAGGACGACGCGTTTCTCACGGTGCGCGATATCAAAGTCCCGGCGACGGTGACGATCAAGTGGAACCGTCCCAAGCCTGGGGAGACGCCGCTTTCGCCGCCGCCGAAAGAGACCGACGCGTTCGAATTCATCCTGCGCGTCTTCATCGATATTGACGAAGCCAACAAAGTGGACGCCGCGCTGGCGCGGTTGAATAATCTGGGCTACAACCTGGGACCGAAGCAGGAAAACGACGTGAAGCGTTTCCAGTTGGACTATCAGGAGCGCTTCAGCCTGCCGCAAACTACCGGGGTGCTGGACGACCCGACCATGGACGCGCTGCGCGAAGTGAATGACGATTGCGACCCGGTGGTGAAGAAGCCGCCGCAAGCGAAATAGTATGGGGAACACCGCCAAAAAACCCGTCCCGCAGGCCCCCGCCGTACCCAACACGTTGGGGGCGCTGCTCATCCGTGTGAAGGATCCGGAGGGCAATCCGGTGAAGGGCGAAGTCAAAATCTTCATCAAGAGCATCGAAGAAACCCACGAGGGTGTGCTCGACGATGAAGGCACCATCAAGTTTCCGGACCTTGCCGCGGGACTGGTGGATGTGACCGTCACGCCCGCGGCAGGCTTCGGTCCCGTGCCCTCCGGCAATGCGCCGTTCAAGCCGGGACCGCGCTCCGCCTCGGTCACCGTCGAACCAGGACCGGGCACGACCTTTGAGAACGTGGTGTTCACCAAGGCCGCCGGCTTCCTCATCGTGAAGGTGATCGACTCCAAACTGAAGCCGCTGGCGAAGGTGCCCGTGGAAGTTTCCCCTGCGCCGCTGGACGGCATCGCGAAATTCAAGACCAACGACGCCGGCATTGTGGATTTCGGCATGGTGACTCCGGTGGTCCCGCACCATATCAAAGCGGGGACGGCGGATATCACCGTCAAGCCGCTCTTCGGTCCTCCGAACTCACCTCCCCAAGCGGTCCTCATCGGGCTGGCGGAAACCGATAAGTCGGTGGCGATCGGCGAAGTGGCCACGGTCCCCATGCAGTTGGAATTGAAGAAGCTGGAGATCGTGAAGCTGGATCCCCACTTTGCTTCGTCCAAAGAGAAAATGGACATCCGCTTCGCGATTGCGGGATTGTCCGGCCGCAAAGTGGTGCTCACCATCGAGGGCGAGAATTACGCCGGGAAGAAACTGGTGGAGCGCGATCTGGGGGCGCTCGAGAATGCCGATGGCGAGAACAATCAGATCTCGTGGGACGGCAAGATTGAGGTGGGCGCGTCGAAGGATCAGTTTGCGACTCCGTTGATGGGTCCGTTCAAAGTGACTCTGTTTCACGATGACGCCAGCCACACCGGAGCGTTGAAGAGCGAGAAGCCTTTCAAGATCCTCTACCACTCCATCGTTCTGGATTTCGGCAAACACGTGGCCGACGAGACTGCGCCGCCGGACACCGATCAGACCAAGTTCGTTCAGTTCAAGCTGAACGAACTGCATTACGATGCCGGTCCGGTCACCGGCGCGGGCAATCTGGTCACCACCAACGCGATCAAGCGCTTTCAGCGCGCCAACTATCAGGCCGGCACACAGACGCTGTTGACGGAAAACGGAGCGCTCGACGCCGCGCTGATCGCTTCCATCAAGGCCGCGAGTGCGCGCGAGGTCTTCGAGAGCGGCAAGACTCCTCTCACTCAGGACGCGAAGTTCTACGTTTACGATAACTATCTGGTGGATCGCGGACAGAACTTTGTGACCTCGGGCTTGCCCGAATTCCAAACCGCCAATCGGCAGGCCGGCGCAGAAGATAAGATGGAGCGCGCCTTCATTCCGTTGGAAGTGGAGGTGAAACTGCTCTCCAAGGCCAACACCGGAGTCTCCGCGCCGGACGCGATCGGCCCTGTTCCGGTGGCCTGGGAGGTGGCCGATTCCACCGAAGACGACAGCGTCATTCCCGGGACCAATGCCACGGCCAAGACCTACGTGAAACATGCGCGAGAGATTGGAGCTACGGCGGCATCGGCGGGCGCGGCTCGCATCGATACCGATGGCGACAATGCGTTAGACACGTTCGATGGAATGCGAAAGAGCGCCGCCGGGGATTACATCAAGCAGTGGTTTCCGGACGCCGCCGGATCCAAGCTCGAGCCCTATACGGTCAAGAAGTACGATACCGAAGACCGCGGCGGCAAGACGTTCCAGCGCGCCATTGTGGAAGCCTGGGCCGACATCACCAAGTTCCCCAAGAGGAAAGGCCGCGCCGGCGCCTATTTCCGCTTCAGCACCAAGGGCGGCGACAATGCCAAAATCCGCGTCTCGCTGGCCTTCAAAGATCTGCCGAACAAGGACCAGTTAGAGAAGGACCACAAAGACGCCAAGGCGACGCTCTTCAAGGAACTGGGACGTTGGACCGTGTGGCGCCGCTCTAAGATCAACGCTTATTGCAGGCAGGGCGTGGCCACGCGGAAGAGCGGCAACCCGAACTTCAGCATCTTCCGGGACCGTTACAAAGAGGCGTACATTGAGCTGGAAAACAACGGGCAACCGGCTCAAACGCTGAACTACGCCACCGTTGTCACCGCGGCGAAGTACAATGCGGCCATTCTGGGGCTGCCTCCGGCGAAGGCCGTGCCGGGCGTCACTGCCGCGAATCTGGTTTATCGCGCCGATTCGGTGTACGGGGGCGTGATGCCGCCCCGCGCGCAAAACAATGCCGAAGCGGCAATCGATTATGTGCGTGCCATGAGCAATACCATCAACAACTGGTGCGCCAATCCGCTGCATGCCGTGTTGCAACTGCTGCACCAGGAGGCTCGCAAAACTGCCGCCGAAGGTTATGTGATTTGGGACTTCCGACTGTCCGACGCGCTGGTAGGTCAGGACTTCAATCCGGCCTTGAATCACGGCGCCGGCGGCTTCCAGTTGGCGGCGAATCCGAAGGCGCGCAGTTTCCATCCGAGCACCGCCGGATACGTTCATGTGGATGGCGCGGTAACGATGAACGTCGACAATCCCTTCGACATCAACTGTTACCTCTGCCATGAATGCGGACACGCGCGCTTCCTGATCCATCACAAATTCGTCAACGAAGCGCCGGGGCCGAACCTCAGCGCCAACCCGAGCCATCACGATGGCGCGCAGGACAAGTGCACCATGAGTTACGCGAAGCCGGGCGATACTCCGGATCAGTGGACCTATCCGTTCTGCGGAAAATGCCTGCTCCGCCTGCGCGGCTGGAACGTTCCCGCGCTGCCGAATCAATATACGTAAGAGCGCGAGACTATGGACACGCCTCTCGAAATCCGGCTGAGTGCGCCTAAGCAAACCTATCTGGCGGGCGAGGGAATCGTCCTCGGCGTCGAGCAAAAAGTCTTCAGCGAACTGGAGATGGAGGACATCGATCTCAATCGCGACCGGACCCATATTTATCTGGAAGAGCTGAGCGCCGAGCCGCCAAGACTCACCGTGCTCACCGGCAGCGATTACCTGAAGCTGCATCACCAGTCGCCCTTCCTGCTGCCGGGGCAGCCCTTCGACGCGCCGGCCGGCAGCGAGTGGACGAATCCGCTGCGGCTGCTGCGCTTCACTTACCCTCTGGCGGCGGGCGCCTATCGGGTTTCTCTCACTTACCAGTACGGTGGCGAAGAAGACCAGGTGGTGCAGACCAATCCCGTGGAGTTCGAAATTGTGGCGGCGCAGTTGGCCACGGTGCGCGATCGCTGGTTCGCCGGCGGTCAACCGCGCTACCACTTCGGCTCCCTGTGGACCACGATCGACGGCCACTGGCTTTATCAACTGGCCAACAACATGGACCTGCGCGCACTCACGGACTCCGTGGATCTGAATATGCCGCCGGTGGATTTCATCGAGCCGCCCCGCCTGGCGCATCTGGAGGACATCTCGGAAACTCAGTTTGACCGCTGGGCTGTGTGGACCGAAGCGGGCCGCCTGGCCTGGGTGAAACTGGCCTACGTCGGCCGCACCTCCGAGGTGGTGGCGGTGGCGCACGGTCTGGCGGACGATCCGCCGCCCCTCCTGGCCGAGCCTCCCATGCAAGCGAGCAGCGGCGGCTTTTCGGCCGTGCTGGTAGGCAGCGACCCGGCCGGTCAGGTGACGGCGTCGCTGATCGGTTTCGACGGCACGGGGAATATCGATCAGCGCCCCGTGCACATCGTCCGAAAGCCTCCTGCCTTTGCAGTGATGGCCTGGCTGGCCGGCGCGGATTTCGCCGCGGCGGTTCTCTTCACAGCGGCGGAGAGTGGCGTGCACATCGTGCGAACGCCTCTCGGCGACCCGGAGCGGTATGCGATCCTGGAACTGCCGGGAGCCATCACGGCGCTGGTGGCCAATCAGTTCAACGGCGTGGGGCAGGTGCTGGCAGCCACGGTGCGGGACGATGCCTTGCGAGTAGTGGCCTGGGACGCCGCGGCTACCGGGGGAAAGGGTGCAGTCCGGTCGTATTACGACCTGAGGGTGCTGCCCCCCGCCGCCGACCAGGTGATGGATGCGGTGGCGCTCGATGGCGGGCGCGACCTGGCGCTATTGCTGCCGGGGGAAGGCAATTGGATCGTATTGGCGGAGAGCCGCGTGTTCCGAGTTCCGAAGGTTGCCGGAGCGGAAGGCGGTCCTCGCCTGGCTGCGGGACCGAAGGGTCTGTTCCTGGTGGAGCACGTACCGGCATTGGGTTTCGTGCACACCCGCGTGGGCGAAGCGCCGCCGCCAGTGGGTATATGATCGGGGGGCTGATGTTGCTGCTGTCAGTCATGCAGGCGGGCGCCGCCCCGCTCTCCGTCCGCGCGGAAGCAGTCAAGCCGCGGACGCTGGTGGGAGAGAGCATCCTGATCCGCCTCCATGTGAAAATCACGGCCGCGCTCGAAATGGAGGCCGTGGAACTCAACCGCGACCGGACCCGGCTACGGATCGTCCCGCTGAGTGGCGGCAGTCCGCTGCAACTCTCGGGTCAGGATTACCTGCGGCTGCACCACGTCTCGCCGATGGACGGCATGGGCGGCGGCTTTGCGGCGGCGGCGGGCGAAGCCTGGAACGTCGATCTCGACCTGCTGACTTACACGAAGCCTCTGCCGGTGGGCCGGTATCGCGTCGAGCTTTCCTATCGGTACGGCGCCACGCCGGACGCGGCGGTACAGGCCAATCCGGTGGAGGTGGAAGTGGCGGCGTGCAAACTGGTCTCGGTCGAATACCGCTGGTTCGGGTCTCCCTTGAAGCGGACGGATCTAGCGTCGATTTGGACGGCGCAGGACGGCGGCAAAGTGCGCTGGTTCTTCCAGACGGCGACGCCGGCAGACCCGGCGGCGGTGGTGTCGGCGTCGGAGTTCGCGGTGACTGCCGCCGCGCCTGCTACGCCGCCGCGTCTGGCGCATCTGAACGACGACCCAGGCACGCACTTCGACCGCATGGCCGTCTGGTTAGACGCGGGACGCATCTGCCGCCAGCCGGTCCACGCGAAAGGTCTGTCGAACAAACCGGTCTGCGTCGAGCATGGATTAGCCGCCGCGAGTGCGCGCATCGCCGATCCGCCGCTGCAGCGCGGGAACGATACCGTGAGCGTCGTGGTCACCGGGCGCGATGGCGCGGGGAAAAACGTGGCCGCGATTTTGGATATCGCGGCGGAGGGGGCGGCGCGGCCGCGGACGGTACCGCTGAGCAGCGCCCCATTGCGCGCGGTGGTTGCGTGGGTCAAGGATGCCGCCGAGCTTTACTGGCTGGCCGCGGGCGGCCTGATGCGCACCAACCTGGCCAGCGGAGCCGAGCAACTGGTGCTGCCCGGCACGACCCAACCGGAAGGGTTCGCCATCGACCAGTGGCTGACTACCGGGACTGTGGCGGGGGCGCTCGGAGATCGCGCATTCACGGTGGACCTCGGGTCCGGTAAGGCGACGATGGGGAAGACGCTCTTCGGCAAGCACATCTACCAAATGGTGGCAGGGACTGAACCGGCCTTCCTGTTCGAGGACGCGGGCCGCCTGGTCCAATCCCCCGCCGGCCTGTTTGCCATCGGCCATTCGGAGACCCAGGGTTTCACGGTACAAGCCCTTCGTTAGGGGGCTTTGTTACGACCAGTGGCTGACCTGATTTCGTGCCATTTGGGAAAGGTCACTCCCTACGGTCGTGGCTCGGATCGGAGCCGCGCGGGTAAAGCGAGCGATTGCCTTTGAGCAACGAACCTCTCGGTCACGGCACGTACAAGCGCTGCGGTAGAGGGCTTTGTCACGACACCATGACGACCTTGGATTCGGCGGTGGAGTAGATCTCCCAGAACCTGGCGGCGACGGTTTCCGGCTCAATGGTTGCGCTGCCTGTATCCCAACTGGTGCCCTTCACTAAGCCATTGACGACGACCTCGCCGACGGTGATCTGGTGGGCGCGCAGTTTCTCACTCAGCAGGCCGACGAGCTTGTGCTTGGCAGCGTTGGCGATGGCCACGCCCATCGAATTCCATTGAACCGCCATGGCGTCGATCTTCGGATCGAACAGGCCCAGCCCCCCGTTGGTGACCAGTACCGCTCCCTTGGCGGCCTTCAGATCGGCAAGCGCTTCCCGCACGGTGAAGACGAGACTGGTGACGGCCAAATCGTACACGGCGCGGAGGGCCGCGGCGTCGGCGGTGAGAACGTCTCCGGCGCTGCTGGTGTAGGCATTCCAATGGATCGCGGTGATGGGCCCGAGTTGAGCTTTCACCCGTTGAACGAGATCCTTGGCCGCGTTCGGATCGGCGAGATCCGTGGGGAAGACGGCGGCCTCGACACCGCGCGCCTGGAAGGCACTTCGCGCCTTCTCGAGCTTATCCGCGCTTCTGGCGACGAGAGCGAGCTGGAAGCCCTCGGCGCTAAATTTGTTGGCGACGGCATCGGAGATGCCTGTGCCGAATCCACAAACGACAATCGTCTTCTTCATATCCGTGTCCAAATTTAGCAGGAAGGGACACGGGATGAGGTGCACTGTTTCACATCCGCACACCGCGCCGTAAAGACTCTGCCATACTCGGCAATTGGAAATGCGACCTACGCGCGCGCGGTACAAAGTGCTGGGCATGACGGTGCTGCTGGCCGGCATCACGTATACGGACCGGGTGTGCATCTCCGTGACCGCGCCCGACATCATGCGCGACCTGCACCTCACGCAGGTGGAGATGAGTTTGGTTTTCAGCGCTTTCACGCTGGCATACGCGCTCTTCGAAATTCCCACCGGCTGGTGGGGCGACCGGGTGGGGACGCGGCGTGTGCTCACGCGCATTGTGGCCTGGTGGTCCACATTCACCATGCTCACCGGAGCGGCGGCGAATTACGGCTGGCTGCTGGTCACGCGCTTTCTGTTCGGAGTGGGGGAAGCGGGCGCGTGGCCGAACGTCGCACGGACCTTCGCCGAATGGTTCCCACCGAGTGCGCGCGGGACCGCGCAGGGAATCTTCTTCATGGGGGCGCATCTGGCCGGAGGGTTGACGCCGCTGCTGGTAACGGCGCTGCTGGCTCACCTGCGGTGGCGCGCACTGTTCGCAATCTTTGGGTCGGTGGGCTTCCTCTGGTCGATCGCCTGGTATCGATGGTTTCGCGATACGCCGCGAGAACATCCGGCGGTGAACCAGGCCGAGTGCGCGGAAATCGCGGCAGGCCGCGGGGCAGCCGGCGACTGGAAGGGGGTCCGCTTCAATTCCAGCGTCGCGGCGCTTTGCATGATGTACTTTACGCAGAGCTACGGCTTCAATTTTTACATCACCTGGCTGCCCTCGTATATGAAGAACGTGCGCGGCTTTACGGGATGGCAGCTCGGGCTGCTGGCGGGACTGCCGCTCATGCTGAGCGTGCCGGCGGACCTGATGGGCGGCCTCACCACGGATCGGCTGTCGCGGCGGTACGGACTGCGCACGGGCCGCGCCGCCGTGGGCGGAGTCTCGCTGGGGGCGGCGGCAGTCTTCCTGATCGGCGGGGCTCTGTCGCCGAACGCGGTGGTGAGCGCGGTGCTGATCGGACTGGCCGGCGCGGCGTCCAACTTCCTGCTGGGGGCGGCATGGAGCACCTGCATCGACCTGGGCGGCGCGAGTTCAGGAGTGCTGAGCGCGGCGATGAATACCTCGGGCCAGATCGGCGGGATTCTGTGCCCGCTCGTGTTCGGGTATTCGGTGCAGCATGGCGCCAACTGGAGCCTGCCGCTGTGCATCATGGGCGGGCTTTACCTGGTGGGCGCCTTCTGCTGGGCGGCGGTTCGCTAAAATTCTTGTCACCGCCGAGGCGCCGAGGAACACAAGGTCGGAGTTGTCGTGTATCGGGTGGGCGAAGACTTTCGATTGTCAAAGATCGGTAGCGGTGGACGGGTTTTTTGCTTGGTTTTGGACCGCTACTGGCGGATTTCGGGGTCGATTTTAGGGGTTGAAAAAACAAAATCAGGCTGGAGGATTTCGTCGGGATAGTCGGGGGCCTCGCGTTTTGTTTTCTGGGGTTTGAGTTTCTCGGCGGCCAGGCGAATGGCTTGTTCTTTGCGGAGCAGGTCGAGATTCTTTTCCATCTTGCGGTGGAGACGGCTTTCGTAGAGGGTCATGAGGTTGAAGTTTTTGACGTTCTTCACCCAGGCGAGCGACTGGAGGAAGGCGTCGGAGACTTGCGGGGGCTGTTTGGCGTAGGGGTCCTCTTTGGTGTTGAGGCCGATGCCGAGGAGGGTGTTTTCGATGGAAGCGGCGCGGGAGAGACGCCAGGCGTCATCGGCGATGGCTTGGGCGAAGGACGTTTCGAGTCCTCCGACGGGAGCGAGAGATTCGAGCAGGGCTTTGCAGTGTTTGTTGTAGGCCTCCTGCTCGGGTTTGGTGAACATCATGACTTGGCCGGTCAGGCCATGGCGGTAGGCGTTGATGATGCGGCGATCAGGCAACGCGGCTTTCTCTTCGATTTGGATCAGCTTGGGGCACATAGTGACTCAGCTCCTTCCTGAGACCATTCAAACATGCCAATGGGGAGAATCAGGGCTGAAAATCTGGTAAGTGATTGAGAAGGCGGGGACGAAAATTGTTGCGAAAGTTGTGAATGGATTTTTACCGCGGAGGCGCGGAGGCGCCGAGGAAGACGCGGAGGACAGACGACCAAAGGCGAGGAGGAAGGACAGACGACCAAAGGCGATCGTCTGTCCTACTCGTTACTTTACTTGGACGGTGACTCCGGGCTGGGAGGCGACGCCGCCGACCGAGACCACGATGGGTTGCGGACCGGCCGAGAGGCCTGCCGGTATCTGCAGGTCGACCTGGAAGACTCCGTTGGTGGCTCCGGGAGCCGAGCCCGCGTAGACGATCTGCTGCGGGGTGAGAGCCACGCCGCCAATGCTCGCCGTCACGGCCAGCACCGGCTTCTTGAGACCGCTGCCGTCAGCCGGGGTAGTGGCGCCGGTGACGCCGCCGGGACTAGTCTCGCCTTCGCCGGTCATGTAGATCTGAATGACGCGGCCGGCGGACTCGCCGTTATTCGGTCCGTTGAGACCGTTGTCCTGATTGAGGATCGAACCCGGACCCGTGCCCGCCGAGTTCTGCGTGTAGATACCGGGTTGCGACGTAACCACGTTGTAAGTGGTGGAACTGGAGGTCGCGCCCTGCACCTGTACGGTCACCTGCGTGGTGGGCCGTCCCGAAATCTGGTACGGCACGAACACGGCGGTTTGAACTGCCGAGGCGTAATAGATGGGAGCAGCGACTCCGTCGAACAGCACGGAATAGCCGCCCACCGAGGTGGCGCGCTGGCCGTTGGTGACGGCTCCGAAGGTGAGATCGGCGGGTCCCAGATTGCTGCCGAAGATGGTGACGAGTTCACCCGGAGCGACGGCGCCGGTGGTGTAGCTGGCCGAGTTTTTAATGCTGGAGAGCACCGGCGGCGTGACGGCGAGCACGGTGAGATTCACGGTCAGCGTCAGCGGCGTCAGAGAGCTGGGAGAGGCCACCGTGATGGTGCCTGTGTAACTGCCGGCGGTGAGGCCCGCGGGGTTGACCGAGACGGTCAGAGGAGTGGCCGTACTGGTGGCCGTCCCGCTGACGGGAGTGACGGAGAGCCAGGAGCCGTTATCCTTCGTGGAAGCCGACGCGGTGAACGGCGCGCTGCCCGACGAAGTCAGACTCACGGTCTGCGTGAGCGGCGTTTGGGTGACGCCGATGGTGTAGTTGAAGGCCAGCGGCGTGGTGCTGGAGAAGGCTAGTGTCTGGGCCGCAACCACGTTGAGGACCACCGGAATGGTGATGGGGCTGCCGCTGGCGCCGGGCGCCGTGATGGTCACGTTGCCTTTGTAGGTGCCGACGGCGAGCGCGTTCGAGCCGGTGCCGGCGTTGGCCGTGACCGTAACGTTGGCCGGGGTAACTCCGCTCACGGCGCTGCCGGCGCCCACGACGGCGTTGAGCCATCCGGAGCCGTTGGTGACGTTGGTACCCACAGTGAAGTTGATGGCAGTGGGCGTTCCGGTAACGGCCACGGTTTGTGCCGCCGGGGCCGCGCCGCCGCTCACCTGAGTAAAGGTAAGCGTCGCAGTGGGAGCCGAGATCGCTCCGGCAGTCACGGTAAAGGTGACAGGCACGCGGAACGGGCTGCCGCCGGCATTCGGAACGTTGACGTACACCGCGCCGAAGTAAGTGCCGCTGGTCAGTTTGGAAGCATCCACGTTGACGGTAACTGTGCCGTTGGTGGTGCCGGTGGCATTGGTCACGGAGAGCCAGTTGATGCCGCCATCATTGGCTACCGCGCTAAAGGGCAGAGGCACACCGTTGGTGTTGACGGCGATGGTTTGTGACGCCGCCGCGGCTGCTCCGGTCTGCGCCGTGAAGGTGAGACTGGTGGGCGCCACGGTGGCCGTGGTCGCGTTCAATTGCAGGATCACCGGGACGGTATAAGGGCTGTCCGCAACTGCCACGCCACCCGGTCCGGTAGCGGTGATGGTGATGCTGCCGCTATAAGTGCCAGGCGTCATGCTGGCGGCGGGGACGGCCGAGATGGTGAGCGAGCCCGGTGTGGTGGTGGGCGGCTGGGTGGCCAGCAACCACGAGCCGTTGAACTGGACGTTGGTGATGGTCAGTTGATTCCCCGCGGTGGAGTTGGTGCTGGCGAGGTTGATGGTGACCGGCTGCGACTGGCTGTTCTGCAGGGCCGACAGCGTGACGGGTCCCGCGGGAGAAACGACCAGCTGCGGCGTGGTGCTCACGTAGTAAGTCACGGCGATGGTTTGGGGCGTTCCTACCGTCGCGCCGGTTGCCGGGTCTGTGGCATTCACGGTGACGGTGGCGGACTGCGTTCCGGCGACTGCGCCGGCGGTATTCACGCCGATGGTGAAAGAGGTCTGATCCGAGATGCCGGTGGTGGCGCCGCCGAGGACCAGCCAGGGAGCATTCGCCGAGGCAGTGGCGGTGTAGTTGAGCGGTGCGCCGCTACTGGAGAAGACCGAGACGAACTGAGTCGCGGGTGCGGTCTGTCCCAACTGATAGGGGAAGACCACGGAGTTGGTGCTCACCTGAATGTTGGGTGTGTTGGAGATCTTGAGAGTAACGGGAATGGTAACCGGCTGCTGTCCGCTGCCATTGGCTACCGGCGTCATGGTCACGCTGCCGGTATAAACCTGCGGCGCGAGAGTTCCCGGATTCACGCTGACCGAGAACGGGGTACCGGAGGTCAGCAGTCCGACGGGAACAGTGAGCCAGGTGCCCGAAGGATTAGCCGAAACAGTGTATTGCACCTGCGAATTCGGCGCTCCGGTGCTGGTGGGCGTCACGTTCTGGGCCTGCGGGAAATTCGTTGAGCCGCTGCCGAACTGATAGCTGTAGGACAGCGCGGAAGGAGTCACGTTGAGCAGCGGGAAGTTCGAGACGGTGATGGTGATGGGTATGTTGAGAGTGGTGCTTGCATTGGGGAACAGCGCGCCGGGAACCGTGATGGTAACGCTGCCGTTATAAGTCCCGGGAGCCAGACCGGTGCCGTTTACACCGACCGTGACCGAGGTGGTACCGGGCTGCAGGGATGCCGGGTTGTTGCCCGGAATGGTGACCCAACTCGCGCCGGAACCGGTGATGCCGTAGCTCAACGGGATGGAGGCGCTCGAATTGATTTGGATTGCCTGGGTGGACTGGTTGTTGGTCCCGGCGGCCTGCCAGTTGAAAGCCAGCGTGGTAGGAGTGGCCGTCACTTGGGGAGAAGCCGCCACGGTGAGCGTGACCGGTACATTCACGGGAACGTTGTTGCTGCTGCCGGTGGGCGTGATGGTGAGCGTGCCGTTATACGTGGTGCCGGCGGTGAGGCTGGAGGCCACAGCCTGGTTGAACTGGACGATGACAGCGCTGGCCGGCGTGCCGAAGATAGCGGCCGTATACCAGGTATCGGCGGGCGCTTTCGAAATGGTGAAGCCGTTGGCCGCGCCGCTGATGCTGAGAGTCACCGGAGGCGGATAGCTGGTGCTGCCGGCCTGGTAAGTTCCGAGAGCCGCGGTCTGCGGAAAGACGCCGATACTGGCGACCGTCAGACTGACGTTGACAGTTACGTTGCCGAAGCCGATGGTGCCGGTGTAGGTGCCGGCCTGCATGCCGGTGGGGTCAGCCGTCACGGTGACCACACTGGGGGTCACACCGGTGATACCGGTCTGCGGCGTGGGATTGGTGGCATTACTCAACTTCAGCCACGGAGCGCTGGTTTGCGCGATGAAGAACGCGCCGCTGGCCGCGCTGGTGACGTTCAACGTCTGGGTGGCAGCGGGAGTGTTACCCACCTGCGCGGAAAAATTCAGCTGAGTCTTATCGACGAGTACCTGGGCGTGCAGCGACGCTGCCGCGATGAAAAATACGATCAAACTTATTATGGAATTCAATTTTTTCAAGACAAACCTCCAAGAGGATAGGGGCACCGGACGGGCTACGGCCTCAAGTCCCTATAGTTTGCACGGCAAGTACCAACCGCTTCGGCGCTTAAAACATGATGGTATGTTTATGTTTTAGATACAAGAGAAATCGTAACTTAGGGGTGAAACGGCGTGTGCGAACGGCAGGCTGCGCCGCAGAAAATACGGCGACGGCGGACACAGGGGGTGTAGCGAGCGGCCACGCCCTAGCAGTCCGCGGTAAATTTCGGTCCGATTAGGGAGGGTCGCATGAGGGTGTTTGAATCTGACGGGCTTTCAGGTTTTGAGGAAGATTCGGCAACGCTTCCTAACGGGCGCGGCTCCGATTGGGGAGGGTCGTACGAAGCTACAGCATGTCTCGGCGGCGATGCAGTACGTCGGGTTTTAAGGTTTTGTACCGTATAGGCCATTGGCTTGGATGTAATCCAGCACACAAACCGGAACGCTCGCCGGCCGTTCGCTCAAGGACAAAGAGCGGCGAATCTCCGATGACGAGACGGCGAGGTCCAGGGTATCGAGCCGTTCCAAGCGCACCTGTGAGGGAACGTCGTAGACGTGGCCGGGCCGGCTGACCACCAGGAAGGTGACCGCCGCCGCCACATCGAGCCAGCGGCGCCAGGTACGAATTTCGGCGAACGCATCGGCGCCGATGATGAAGAATAATTCATCCGCCGGGGCGAGGGAGGCGCGCACCTTTTGTATGGTGTCGATGGAGTAACTGCGCGCCGTACCCTCTTCGAGCCGGGAGACTTCGAAGCGGGGGTCGGACTGACAGGCGAGTTCGGCCATGCGGACGCGATGCTCGTAAGGCGCATGGGTCACACCCGCTTTGTGCGGAGGATGGGCGGCGGGAACGAAGATGACGCGGTCGAGGTGAAACCGGTCGGCGGCCGTCGAAGCCACCGCCAGGTGAGCGCGGTGGATGGGGTCGAACGTGCCGCCGAAGAGGGCGAGTCGCATTTGCAGAAGCGGCGGCCTCTAGGTTCTTTCGATCTTGACGGAGTTGACCTTTACTTCTTTGACGGGACGATCCTGACCGCCGCGGGGGACGCGGGAGATCTTCTCCACGACGTCGTAGCCTTCGATCACTTCGCCGAAGATGGAGTGTTTGTTGTCGAGCCAGGGCGTGGCCGCGACAGTGACGAAGAACTGGCTGCCGTTGGTGTTGGGACCGGCGTTGGCCATGGAGAGCAGGCCGTGCTTGGAGTGGGTGAGATCCTTGTGGAACTCGTCGGCAAAGCGGTAGCCGGGACCACCGCGGCCGGTACCTTCAGGGTCGCCGCCCTGAATCATGAAGTCTGGAATGACGCGGTGAAACACCGTGCCGTCGTAGAAGGGAGTGCCGGTCTTGGTTCCTTCGGCGAGGGAAACGAAGTTCTCCACGGTCTTGGGAGTTTTGTCGGCGAAGAGCTTGACTTTGAACTTGCCTTCGGTGGTATCGAATGCTGCAAAAATCTCGTTGGCCATCACTGCGATTGTATCAATAGTGGGTCTTGAGCGGCCGAGCTGCGCTCGGCGGGACAGACGGCGAAAGGCGACCGTCTATCCTACTCGATTACTCCGCGGGTGCCGGGGGCGTTTTCCAGGGCGTCGAGGGGGCCGGTGGGACCGCCTTCGCGGGTTTTGGCGCTCATCTCCTCGATGCGGACCTCGACGAGGCTGGTGGCGTCGAGGTGGGCGGGGGTGGGGATGGAATAGTCGCGGCCGGGGGTGCGTCCCGGGAAGTAGCGGCTGACCATGCGCTCGTAAACGGCCTGCTGAATGGCGGGTTCGGTGACGCGGCGGCCGCGGCCGAAACAGACCACGCTGCGGTAATTCATGGAGTGATGGAGCGCGGTGCGGGAGTAGACCAGACCGTCCAAGAGGGTGACGGTGACGCAGACCGGGTCGCCCGATTCCAGGCGCGAGATGGCGCGGCCTCCCGGCGTGCCGTGCAGATAGAGGCGGTCCGGCACGGCGGCGTCGAAGTGGTAGCCGAAGGGAATCACGACGGGTTGGCCTTCGTCGATGAAGGCGACATGGGCCACGTGGCCTTCGGCCAGAATGTCCGCCGCGCGATCGGGTGCGCTGCGTTCAGGATGGCGGCGAATCTGGCTGCGGGTCTGGGTCATGCTTCCTTTATACTGGGAAAGGTGGCTCCATGAAAAGAGCCAATCCTGGAGATTTCATGGTGCCATTTACGAGTTTGCACCTGGATGCGCGGCGGACCGATCCGCTGCATCGCCAGCTGTATGCCGAGATCCGCGGCGCGGTGTTGAATGGCCGGCTGGCGGCGGGGGTGCGGCTTCCGTCCACACGATCGCTGGCGGCCGACCTGGGCGTGTCGCGGAACACGGTGGCGGGCGCGTTCGACCAGTTGATGGCGGAAGGGTATCTGGAGGGGCGGGTCGGGTCCGGCACCTTTGTGACAGATATGGGAGGCGGCGCGCCGGCGCGAGGGCGGAAGCCGGAGGCGACGGTACAGCTCTCCGAACGGGGACGGCTGATGGCGGATGCGCGGGTGTCCGGGTCGCGGGAAGTGGCGACGGCGCGGGCGTTCCGTCCCGGCGTTCCGGCGCTGGACGTGTTTCCGCGCGAACTGTGGGCACGCATGTCGGCGCGCGTGGTGCGGCGGGTGCGGCCGGAAGCGCTCACGTACGGGAGTGCGGCGGGATATCTTCCGCTGCGTCAGGCGATCACCGATTATTTGCGGGCGGCGCGCGGGGTGCGGTGCTCCGTGGAACAGGTGGTGGTGACCAGCGGTTCGCAACAGGCACTGGACCTGGCGGCGCGTGTGCTGCTGGATGCGGGCGACACGGCATGGGTGGAAGATCCGGGATATCCGGGAGCGCGCGGCGCATTCCAGGCGGCGGGGCTGCACTGCGCGCCGGTGGCGCTGGACGCGGAGGGCTTGAGCGTGGTGGACGGCGAAGCTCGCGCGCCGCAGGGCCGCATGGCGTATGTTTCGCCGTCGCACCAATACCCGATGGGCATGACCATGTCGCTGGGTCGTCGGATGGCGCTGCTGGAATGGGCGCGGAGGCGGCGCGCCTGGATTGTGGAAGACGATTACGATAGCGAGTTCCGCTATTCCGGCCGTCCGCTGGCGTCGCTGCAGGGGCTGGATACGGCCGACCGCGTCATCTATACAGGCACGTTCAGCAAGGTGCTCTTCCCTGCCCTGCGGTTGGGCTATCTGGTGGCGCCGGAATCGGTGGCGGAGGCGTTCGCGTCGGCGCGCGCGCTGGTGGACCGGCAGAGTCCGGGACTGGACCAGGCGCTGGTGGCGGAGTTTCTGGCCGAGGGTCACTTCGCGCGGCATGTGCGGCGGATGCGGGCGCTGTATGCGGAGCGGCAGGAGGCGGTGACGGCCGAGGCGCGGCGCGAATTGGCGGGACTCTTGGACGTGCCGCCGTCGGACGCGGGGATGCATTTGTTGGGCTGGCTGGCGGGGTCGGCGGACGATGCGGCAGCGGCGCGCGCGGCCGCGGACGCTGGCGTGGTGACCACGGCGTTATCGGCTTATACGGCGCGATGCGCGCAGGCGCCGGCGCTGGTGCTGGGGTACGCCTGCGTGAATCCGCGGCAGATCCGCGAGGCCGTGCGGAAGCTGCGTGGAGCCGGTCTTCCGGACGGGCGCTAACTACCAGCCCGTGGGCTTGCCTTGATTCTGGGCGTCGAGCCACGTTTGCAGGGGCGCGAAGTAATCGCGAATGGCCGAGGCGTCCATCTGGCGGGTGCCGGAGATCTTCTCCAGGGCGTCCTGCCACGGCTGGCTCTGGCCGAGTTCGAGCATGGAGTTCAGCTTCTGGCCGGCCTCCTTGTTGCCATAGATCGAGCAGCGATTGAGAGGACCGGTGCAGCCGGCCGCCTGCGAGAGCGAGCGATGAAACTGGAACTGTAGAATATCGGCCAGGAAGTAGCGCATGTAAGGGACGTTGGCGGCGACGTGATACTTGGCGCCGGGGTCGAAATCCTCTTCGCTGCGGACGACGGGGGGCGCGATGCCCTCGTATTTCTGGCGCAATTGCCACCAGGTTTCGTTGTACTTTTCGGGCGGGATTTCGCCGGAGAAGACCTTCCAGCGCCACTGATCGATGACGAGAGCGAAGGGCAGGAAGGCGATCTTTTCGAGGGCGCGATTCATGAGCAGACCGATGTCCTTGGAGGTGTCGGGCGCCTTATCGAGGAGACCGAGCTTGACCAGATACTCGGGCGTGATGGAGAGCGCGATGGTATCGCCGACGGCTTCGTGGAAGCCATCGTTGGCGCTGTTGCGGAAGCTGGGCGGCTGGTTCATGTAAGCGCGCTGATAGAAGTTGTGACCGAGTTCGTGGTGGATGGTGAGGAAGTCCTCGGCTGTGATCTGAATGCACATTTTGAGACGGAGGTCGGTCTTGGTATCGATATCCCAGGCGCTGGGGTGGCAGACCACGTCGCGATCGCGAGGCTTGAGGAAGAGCGAACGTTCCCAGAAAGTTTGCGGCAGCGGGTCGAAGCCGAGGGAGGTGAAGAAGCCCTCGCCGTATTTGACCATCTGCTTCCAATCGGTGTTGCGCTTTTTGAGGAGAGCCGTGAGGTCGTAGCCAGGGTCGGCGTTGGGAGGCTGCACGAGGGGGTAGACGTTCTCCCAGGTTTGGGCCCACAGGTTGCCGAGCAGGTCGGCCGGAATGGGTCCGGTGGCCGGGACGGCGTCGCCGTACTTGGCGCGGAGGCGGGTGCGGACGTAGGCGTGGAGAGAGACGTAGAGGGGGCGGATTTGTTCCCAGAGGCGATCCAGCTCCTTGGCGAAATCGTCGGGCGGCATATCGTATTGGGAACGCCACATGGCGCCGTTATCCTTGAAGCCGAGTTCGCGGGCGCCTTTGTTGGCGAGTTCGACGTAGCGGGCGAAGTCCTTACGCATGGGGCGGGAGATGGCGTGCCATCCGGTCCAGGCGGCGAGCAGTTGTTTGGGATCGCGGCTCTCGGCCATGATTTTGGTGAGGTCTTCGATGTCCTTGCAGGTCTCCGGTCCGCCGGGGCACCACTTGCCCTTGCCGTAGGTGCCTTCGAGGGAGGAGGTGATGCGGGTGAGTTCCTCGCTCTCTTTGGGGTCGGCGGGGGTGGCGATGGTGAGGGAGAGTTTGAGGAGTTTGAGTTTGCGGGCGGTGACGGGGTCGAGCGTGAGGCCGTCGAAGCGGGTGGAATTTTTGGCATAGTCGACGGTGGCGTTGATGGCGCGCTCATCGAGTTTGGCGGCGATGGCTTCGGTATCGTCGATGATGTAGGTGGACTTGATCCAATCGGCGCGGGCCTGATCGACGCCGAGGAGGAGGAGGCGCTGCTCGGCATCGTCCATAAACTTCTTAGCGTCGGCGGGGGTAGGTTTTTGGGGGCCGCAGGCGGCGAGGGCGGCCGCCGCGCAGAGGGAGGCGGCGAAAGCTCGAAGATTCATGGATACACGGTAGCAGGAGGCGCGAAAATTTGCGGATCGAAATTTGGAACGGTGGCGGGACCGTGTTAAGATTCAGATATCTGCGTGACATTGCGGGGACGTAGTTCAGTTGGTTAGAACGCCGGCCTGTCACGTCGGAGGTCGCGGGTTCGAGCCCCGTCGTCCCCGCCATTCCTTTCAATCACTTACGACTGCTTTTTCGGCTTGGGATTTGCCTTTTTCGAGGCACCGTGAAGTAGGCGTGAACTAGATGTCCCTTTTCCGTTCTTCTCGGCTTCTTTGAGCACTCCGGCGATCAGATCGACTGTCTTGCGCTTCAGCTCCTCTCGGAGGTGCTGGTAACGCCGCAGCTCCCGGCTCCTGTGGCCAGTCAGGAGGCCAATGATATTGTCCTCGATACCGGCACCAGTCAGGGTTGAGGCCGCGAAATGGCGGAGATCATGGATTCTCAGGGCATCGACGCCGGCAAGCTTCGCCACCCGCCGAAACCGCTTCCCAAAGTCCCATGCGTGTGGTCTTTTGAAATTGCCCTTGAACCGAGGGTTTGGCTTCGCCGGGAAAACATACTCGTGACGGCCATGGCTCGGGAGAGCACGGAGTGCGTCAACGGCCATGTCGGGTAGTTGAATTCGCTTGGGTTCGTCGTTCTTCGTCTGCCGGACGTATACGCAGGGGTTCCCGGAATCGAGATCGATGTCGCTCCATTTGCGGCTCAGGATTTCGCCCTTCCGCATCCCTGTGGTGGGAGCGAGAATCAGAAACGCCTTTAACTCCGGGTCGTCATTCTCTTCGCACACGCGGATCATTGCAACGATCTCTTCGGGTTCTGGAAATCGGTCCCGGCCTGGAGGTTCCTTCTCCTGCGGGACGACGCTCACCGGATTCTTGTCGTATTTCTCGAAGCGAATGGCATAGTTGAAGACGCTGCAGAGGATGGTCCGGCACTGGTTGATGCTCGATGCGGCCAAGCCTTCCTCTCGTAGATCAACCAGGAAGCTACGGACTCCATCCGGAGTGATCTCGCGGGCTTTCATCGTCTTGAACCGGGCGAGGACCCGGGGGGTCCGGTATTCAAACTTGCTGCGGGTCCGGCTCCCATGATTCTTCCACCAGTCATTGAAGATGTCGATGAATTTAACGCTTTCGAATGTGAGCGACGTGAAGCGCCTCTTCATCGCCACATCCGTTCGGGCTTGAGCGAGCATCAGCTTTGCCGCGTTTACATCGGTCTGGTGGGTATTCTCGCGGATGATCCTGCCATGCTCGTTCTTGTAGCAGATGTACACCGAGCCCGACTTATGGACGTGGATCCCTTTGGGCAGTTTCCTACGCAGTTTGGGCATTTACCACCCCGTGAGGTACGCGGATCGGCTTGACAGTGCGCTTCCGCATCCACTCGACGATTTCTGATCGTAGGAACCGAGCTTCCGACCAGGCGCCGCGTTTCGGAAGCGGGGTATATGGAATCGATCCCTCGGCCATCCATCGCTCCACCGTGCGTTCGCTGACCTGCAGGAGTTCGGCGACGTCGCGCTTCGTAAGTATGTCACCGCTGCTCATTGGCACTCCCTACCCGCGTTAGAGTTGGCCTCCCGCGAATTTCCGTTCATTCGCGGGGTGGCGATTCCTGATCGAGCCTGAAAACGACGGTCAAGGGATTCAAGTCGTTGGAGGGCGTCAAGCAATTGCATTCCGGCCTCCCTCATGGCATCGCACGGCTTACCAAACTGATCGGCATGCTTGATGGCGAATTTGATCCGGTCAATCGCGATGCGAGCTTGGTAGGCCATTTCAAATTCAATCGCTGATGGCCTCGACTGGACGTCGGCTTCGATGGTCTCAACGATCTGGCGCATGATTTCTGACCTCATAGGCATTCACCCACCGGCGGGAGTGTTTCTCTCCGTAGAGCAATAGTAGGGCAGGCTCGGCAACGCTCCAAAAGCGCCGCCGCGATTTGGCGTCCGACTGCTTCTGCGGTAAAAACGCGAATGAAAGTGTGAAGCGAGCGTGGGATCCAGACGCGGGAGCGGCTGCGACCAAGAAGGACACCCATGAACAGGTCATTGGCGGCTCTTGAGAGACAGCGGCTTGCGCGATGCCGCCTCCTGGCGGAACTCCGCTATCGCCGACTGCCGCGCCCGGGCGGATGGAGCCATTGTGGCGTGCAACTCGGGACCGAGCCGACCTCATTTGCGCTACTTGCTTTGCACTCTTCTTCTTCCGCCTCAACGGTTCTAAGACAGGAACTGGAGCCATTGCTCGCTTGCCAGCGACCGAATGGACTTTGGCCGGCCGTTCGGGACGGGGCTGCCGGGGTCAGTTTGTGGGCAAGCGCCATCGCGGTCAACACGCTCATGATTTTGGGCGCTGCTCCAGAGACGTTCGCCGGGGCGCTCGACAATTTGGTCCATTGTCGGCCGTTGGAGGCCTCATGGATGGTCCGTTTGAAGTTCCGGCTTTCAGACCGGCAAGTTCGGTTTGATCCGGCGAAGTACGGTTGGGCTTGGGTTCCCGACACCGTGAGTTGGGTGGTGCCGACCTCGATGGCACTCATCACTCTGGAACGGGCAAGGAAGCAGGGGCTGATCCACGGCAGAGAACTCCAGAACAGGCTTCGCCTCGGAGTGGAGATGCTCCTTGATCGAGCGTGTCCGGAAGGCGGGTGGAACGCGGGCAACGCAGTGGTCTACGGCGTTCCTCTGTGCCCTCATATTGATGCCACGGCGATTGCACTTGCCGCGTTACGATTCCACCACAACCTGCCGATAGTCCGAAATTCTCTGACCTGGATCTTGAATCGGATCGACTGCCCTTCAGCGTACAGCCTGGCATGGCTGATCCTTTCTGCTGCCGCGTACAAGGACTTGAGGTCGGACGTCTCGCCGGCGCTCGATACGGCACGCGACCGTCTCGCTGCACTGGTCGACGATCCGAGGGAAGTCCAGGACACATCGACGATCGCGCTGGCCGCTCTCGCCCTGGAACCTGAGACCGCGATCAACCCGTTTGAGGTAAAGATGTGAGCGCCCTCATAAATCGCCGGATCTTTGGCAGTAGCCTCCTCGCCGGAACGGGCGCGTTGGCGGTGCGGCGACTGTGTTCGACTGGTTGCCTTCGGGACCGGCGCCGTCGGCGATCCCGGGTCGCGATTCTCCATACGGACTCCTACGACGGACCGTTGGACCGCACGCTCATTGAAGGCCTCCGCTTGTTCGATCTGAGCCTTCGTGGCAAGACCGTCCTCCTGAAGCCGAATCTGGTGGAGTACATCCCAGGCACTGAAGTGAACACCGACCCGCGACTGGTGGGGGCCGCGGCAAGTGCCTTCCTCGCATTGGGAGCGAAATCGGTTGTGGTTGGTGACGGGCCAGGCCACCAGCGGGATACCTTTCTGGTCCTCGCCGAGAGTGGATTGGAAAAGGAACTCCAGGCGAGGCGAATCCGGTTCGTAGATCTGAATCGCGATGAAATCCGGCAGGTACGGTTGCAAACTGGCTTCACTGGACTCGATAGGCTGTGGCTCCCGCGGACCGTATTGGCGAGCGATGTCGTCGTCTCGATGCCCAAGGTGAAAACACACCATTGGGCGGGAGTAACACTGAGCATGAAGAACCTGTTTGGTGTGGTGCCCGGCGTTGCCTATGGCTGGCCGAAGAACCTGCTGCATTGGAAGGGCATCGATCGAAGCATCCTTGATATCAACGCGGCTGTTCCGGCTCACTTCGTCATTGCCGACGGGATTATCGGCATGGAGGGCAATGGGCCCCTGCATGGTTCTCCGCGTAATCTCGGACGAATCGTTTTGGCCAACGATCCCGTTGCCGCCGATTTCGTATGTACCCGCCTGATGGGTCTCAACCCGCTTCGCGTGAACTACCTCGCTCAAGCTGCGGAGTTTCTCGGGAATGGAACGCCTGATCGCATCGTGCAATTGGGAGAACCGCTGTCAGCCCCTCAGCAGCCATTCGCGCTCCTGCCAGAGTTTGCTCACCTGCGCACTTAGATTCGCACCGGAAATTCCGAGAATCCCTGCCTTCCAGCCATTCGAGGTCTCTAAAATTCCGAGAATCTCG
>DASZMZ010000220.1:0-23309 GCA_035551455.1 Candidatus Sulfopaludibacter sp. | reverse complement strand
GGTCTTGATTCCTACGATCGCTTCTTCCCAAACCAGGACACGATGCCCAAGGGAGGCCTCGGGAACTTGATTGCACTACCGTTACAGCGGGCGCCGCGCAGGCAGGACAACAGCATATTCATTGACCACGACTTCCGCCCGCACCCGGACCAGTGGCAGTTCCTTTCGACAATCCGACGAATGCCGGTCGACACCGCGGAGCAGATCGTGGCGGAAGCGCAGCGCAAAGGCGACCTGATCGGCGTCAGGATGAGCATCACCGACGATGAGGAGGCACAAGACCCCTGGACTTTGCCCCCCTCCCGCAAACGGAAGGAGCAGTTGATCGAAGGACCGCTGCCAAAGACCGTTCAGATTGTCCGCGCGAATCTTGTTTACGTGGAAAGTAAGGGCCTACCGCCAGCTATGCTGAACCGGCTTCTCCGGCTGGCCGCCTTTCAGAATCCCGAGTTCTACAAGGCCCAGGCCATGCGGCTCTCGACGTACGACAAGCCGCGCGTGATCGCATGCGGCACGGAGTTTGCCCAGCATATTGCAGTGCCGCGCGGATGTCTGACAGAGACCTTGGCTCTTCTCGAAGCGCATAAGATCCGGCCCGAAGTTCGGGACGAACGGAACGCGGGCACGGTGATTGAAGCGGAGTTCCAAGGGCAGCTTCGGCCGTTCCAGGAAGAAGCCGTCGCAAAGATCACCGCCCACGACGAAGGTATTCTCTGCGCTCCGACGGCGTTCGGGAAAACCGCCGTGGCGGCGTGGCTGATCGCCAAGCGCAAGGTGAACACGCTGGTCGTGGTTCACCGGCAGCAGTTGCTCGATCAGTGGCAAGAGCGCCTTGGGATGTTCTTGGATTTGCCCGCCAAATCGATCGGGCATGTCGGCGGCGGCAAAGTCGACCGGACGGGCTGCGTGGACGTCGCAGTCATTCAAAGCCTGTACCGAAAGGACGAAGTCAAGGACTTTGTCGCCGAGTACGGCCAGGTAATTGTCGACGAGTGCCACCACATATCCGCCTTCACGTTCGAACAGGTGATGAGGCAGGTGAAGGCCAAGTATGTAGTCGGTTTGACGGCCACACCGACGCGAAAAGACGGGCACCATCCGATTATTTACATGCAGTGTGGCCCGGTGCGGTTCAGCATGAGCGCCCGGACGATGACCGAAACGACGCCCTTCGAGCACAAAGTGACTCCCCGGCATACGGAGTTCCGGATGGCGGCCGACCTCAACGATGTCACGATTCAGGACATCTACGCCGCGCTCGTGAATGATGTCCCGCGTAACGAGATGATCGCCAATGATATCGTGCGCGCCGTTGAATCCGGGCGCTGCCCGCTACTCCTGACTGGCCGGACAGAGCATCTTCAGTATTTCGCTGCCAAACTCGCAGGCGTTGCCAAGCACGTCTTCGTCTTGAAGGGCGGTATGGGGAAAAAGCAACGCAGGGAGACAGCGGCAGCCCTGGCGGCAGTGCCGGAGAATGAATCGCGGGTGATTTTGGCGACGGGAAGCTACATCGGAGAAGGGTTTGACGACGCGCGTCTGGACACTCTATTCCTGGCGATGCCAATCTCCTGGAAGGGCACGTTGCAACAGTATGTGGGCCGATTGCATCGTCTGCACGATAACAAGCGATTTGTGCAGGTCTACGATTACGTGGACAACTACGTCCTCATGCTGGCCAGGATGTACGAGCGCAGGTTGAAGGGATACAGCACGATCGGATACGTCGTCGAGCAAGCGACCTCTCCGCCCGATTCTCTGGCACCCTCAAGCGGTCGAGTGGGGAGCACATAGAAGAACGGCACGAGTACGACGCGAAAATAGGAAGACATAGCAGTGCAACGGCCTCGCCTGAGCCAGGCACGGATTTAATGCCATGAAAGAGCGGAAGTCCAAGCTAATCGCCGGCTCTGATACCTTCACGGCTCCGGATAGGACGGGAAGGAGGCCATCCACCTTTCCATCGCTTGCTCGGGTGAAGTCGGCGCTCAGCCCGGGTCTGGCCCGCATAAGCTGGCCGGAGCCTGTTAAACCATAATCTTGCCACCCTGGCCATGAGTTTGCTGAAAGTCACACTCCGTGCTACGGAACTTTCCACCGGCCCCTGCGTACAGCATAATGGTATAGCCAAGACTTATGACAGCCACAACCAGCCCTCAACTGGGCCAGATTCACGCGCTTCTGGCGGACCGAGGCTACGAAGTCTCCGAACCAGCAGCCGATACATTGAAAATTACGGAAGTGCAGAGCGGGGTCAGCCTTCAGGCTGTCCTTCAGGGCGAAATCCTGTTTCTTTCGCTCCCCTGCATTACGGTGCCCGAGGCCGCCGTCACTCCCGAAATTATGGGTTTGATGCTGGCGGCCAACAACGGCATCTCCACCAGCCACTTCCAGTTGCACGATGCCGGACAGGGCAAAGTGATCATCACGCTGAATAACTTCTGCAAACTGCAGGATATGGGCGCCGACGACGAGGACGATATCCTCTCCTGCGTACACTTCCTGCTGGTGGATGTCATTTCGGCCAAACACCTGCTTAGCGACTTGACCGTACAGCGGCATGACTCGCTGGAGCACCCGGATCTTTAAGAGGATAACGACGCATATGCCATTTCTCGGAGATATGTTCAGCCGCCTGGGGCGTGTTGCGCGCGGGCAGGCCAATCAGGGAGTGGGCGCCATCGAAGACGCCACCTTTGAGGCTACGGTCAACCAGACCGTCGCCGATATGAAGACCGAATTGAACAACGTCGTTCGCGCGTCCGCCATGGCGATGAGCAACTACAATCGCCTGGATGCCGAATATCAGAAGTACGTCAAGCAGTCGCAGGAATGGAAAGACCGCGCAGGCATGGCGCTGGATGCGGGTAACGAGGACCTCGCCAAAAAGGCCCTCGCCAAAAAGGCCGAAAGCGATCAGCAGGTCGCCAGCATGCAGACGTCCGTGACCGCCGCCCAGGCTACCAGCGAAAAGCTGAAGAGCCAGGTGGGCGAGCTGAAGCGCAAAATCGAAGAAGGCGAGCGCACCGCCACCACTCTGGTGGCCCGCAAGAACGCCGCCACCGCGCAGCGGAAGGTGTCGGAAGCCATGGCCGGAGTGGCCGGCGCCGATAATGCCTTCTCCGCCCTCGGCAAGTTCGAAGAATCCGTAGCCCGTGAAGAAGCCACCGCCAAAGCCTTCGATCAGTTGGCCTCCGCCGGCAAGGATGACGACCTGGAAGCGCAGTTCGCCCAACTCGGCAGCCACAGCGTCGATTCCGAACTGGAGGCCATGAAGCGCGAGCGGCAGAAGCCCTCGGCGCCGTACATGCCCAAGGAAATCGCCGCGCCCAGCGACTCCATCACCACCAGCCAGACGGCCGGCGAAAAGGCCAAAGCCTGACGGAGCTTCATGGTCACCATAACGCTGGAAGTTGTTCTTGGCGCGCTGCTGGTGATTGTTCTTATGAACTTTTTTAAGAAACAGCCCACGCCCCCGGCCCCGACGGGACCGGTGGAAGATCTGGCCAATTTAAAGCCCACCGACGCCCGCCCGGGAGATGCCATCTCCATCTCCGGGGTGGGCGACGACATGACCGACATGGATTTCACCGCCGACCGCTCCACCTGGTTTCAGGCCGGAGCGCGCCAGTGGTTCGAAGTCTCCGGGCCGTATCGCACCCGGCGCGTTTCCATGCGCGTCGCCAACAATGAAGAAGTCGAAGTGGCCGTCCACACAGACCCGCGCAAGATCACGCTGGAAGATGTCGGACTCAGCGAAGATGACCTGGCGCAAATGGACGAACGGCAGAATACCGCCGACAACTTCGAGTTCGACGGCAGGACCTGGATGTACGTTTTGAGCCGCGAAGCTCAATCCAAACGCAGCGACCTGCCCCAGCCGGAAACCTTCTATTACTGGGAGTTCCGCGAGCAGGATGGCGCCAGCATCCTGGCCCTTCGTAAGGCCGAGGGCGAACCCTTCTCGGTGACGCTCTTCTACGGAATTCCAACCGGCGATGTGACCATTTACCGTGGTGGCAAGGTATAACAGCAAGGTTTAATTTATGAGTCGTTCCGGGTTAAAGTTTCTCGCCATATTACTGGGCGTGCTGATGATCGCTGTCCTGTTCGCGGGATTGGACGGCTTGCCGCGCAGCGTGCGCGCCCAGATCGATACTGAACGCACGGCGCTGGCCAGTGCGCAAAAGCAGCTCCAGTCGGCTAAAGACGAAGTGACGCGCGAAGTGCAGGCCGATCCGGCTCTCTTCCAAAGCGTCATGGCCAGCCGTCAATGGCCCGTGCAACTGGGTCAGGACGAAACCGCGCTGCAATCGGCCTCTCGCAATCTGGACGAGCTGACTCGTTTGCAAAAGGCCAACCGGCGCGGCGACCAGAAGCAGGTGGAATCGCTCCTCTCCCAGGAGCGCGGATTGCGCGAACAGGCCGTTACCGGCGCTACTTCCGTACAGAAGGATGCGGCCCACTGGGTCGACATGAAGAAGCGCCTGCCGGACACCCTGCAGGCCATGGATCGCGATTACCAGGCGATTCATAGCTTCGATTTCACCCCCGTTTCCGGCGCGGTGCAGAAGGCGGAAGGCGATTGGCCGCAGAAAAAAGCCGATTTGGATTCGCGCCTGACTGGCATGAAATCTGCCATCGCGCAGGACGATGAACTGTGGAACTCCACCGCCGCTTCCCGCAAGGCCGCGGCTGCCGGCGATCTGGCGCACGTGGAATTCGGTCCGCTGATCTCTGCCGCCGATTCGCTCCACAATTCGGCCGCCGAGTTGCCGGCCAAAGCCACCGAAGTGAAGGCCCTCACCGGCCAGCTTTACAACTCGTGGGACAAAGTCCTGATCGATATGGAGACGCGCGGCATCGGCACTGACCGCTCCTACGATCAGAAGATCCGCACCGTCAACACCCATCTGGCCGATGCCTCCGCCAAGACCGGCGAAGTCACCTCCGACGAGAAGTGGGTGGTGGTGCCGCAGTCCACATACAAGGCCGAGGAGAAAGATCTCGGCATGGCCGTCGAGCACAAGTCGGCCGGCCAGTACGACGTGGAAGCGGACAGGGTGGCGCAGCCTGCCGGCTTCGCGTATGTGGCGCCCCCCGGCCAGTCGAATCAATACGGCTATTGGGACCACAGCAGCGGCCGCGATTTCTGGGTCTTCTACGGCCAGTACGCGCTCATGCGCGACCTGCTGTGGAATCACAGCTACCGTCCGCTGGAGCGCTACGATTACGACGGCTACTATAGTTCGCGCCGCATGGGCCAGACCTATTACGGCCGCGACGAAGCCTCCGGTGGATCGCGCTATGGCACCGCCGGGTCGGCCACACAGGAGCGCTACTCCGGCAGCACCTTCGCCAAAGGCGGCGGCTTTAAGAGCTCGCAATTTGCTTCCAAAAGCGGCGGGTATCGCGATTCCAAATTCTCTTCGCCCATGGCCAAGGATCCGAATGCCGATCATGGCGCCCGGACGTTCGGCAACCACTCCGGGGAGCCTCGCGTCACGCCGCCCTCGCGCAGTTTCTCGCCGCGTCCCAGCACGCCGCGCCCGTCTTTCCGGCCTCCCAGTTCGGGCCGCAGTTTCGGTCGAAGACGGTAGCGATGGTCAACTGGCTGGTCATCGGCATCGGCGATATCACTCGCAAGCGTGTGATTCCCGCCATTTTGGCGGAGCCTCGTAGTCAACTGTACGGGGTGGTGACGCGCGATCCGCGGAAAGCCGAGGCGTATCCCGGCGTTCGCGTCTGGACCTCGCTCGAAGAAGCGCTGCAGGATGACGAGATCCACGCCGTATACGTGGCGTCCCCGGTGGCGCTGCACTCTCCACACGCCATCGCCTGCCTGCGCGCCGGCAAGGATGTGCTGTGCGAAAAACCGGTGGGGATGAACTATCCGGAAGCTCGCGACATGGTGACCGTGGCGCGCGAATGCCGCCGGATCATCGGCGTTTCGTATTACCGAAGGCTGTATCCCAAGCTGATCCGCGCCAAACAGTTGATCGAAGAGGGCGCTATCGGCCAACCCGTGCTCGCCGAAGCCAATTGCCAGACCTGGCTGGATATTACGGGACGCGAATGGCTGGTGGACCCGGCGATGAGCGGCGGCGGTCCTCTGTATGACACCGGGTCGCATCGCATCGATGCGTTGAACTTCCTGTTCGGCCGTCCGGTGAAGGCTAACGGAATGCGGTCGAATGCCATGCATCATCTGGCGGTGGAAGATTGCGCTACGGTGATGATCGAGTATGCCTCCAAAGTGCGCGCCGTGGTGGACGTGCGTTGGAATTCCCACGTGGCGCGCGATCAGTTCCGCGTGATCGGCACTGAGGGCGAAATCAAGCTCGACCCGCTGAACGGTCCGGCGCTGCTCTATCCCGGCGGGGAAGAGCAGTTGCCGCCCCACGCCAATTTTCACTATCCCTCCATCGAGAACTTTGTCAAGGCTGTTTTGGACGGTTCTCCACTTGCCTGTCCTGGCGAAGAAGCCATTTGGACTGATTGGGTTACAGCCGCCGTAAAGTAAGCTCTTGACACCACCCGCCCGCCTCCTGTAAAAATAACGTACAGGCGAATAAAAGGCGAATACAGTGGGTGCGGCGGTCCTCAAACAGCAGTTCGAATCGGTCCTGGGCGGCCATCTGGACTGGCAGTCCAAACCGCTTCGGGAAACCGTGCGGACCGGCATCGCGGAGATCGATTCCGCTACCGGAGGCCTCCCCCGGGGCTGCCTGACCGAGATCTTCGGACCCGCTTCCTCCGGCCGCACCAGCCTGTTGATTTCGATTCTGGCGGAAGCCACGGCGCGGCAGGAAGTCTGCGCCCTGGTGGATGCCGACGATGCCTTCGACCCGGTCTCCGCGGTGGCTGCCGGGGTGCGGCTGGATCGCCTGATCTGGATTCGCTCCAACAAGAGTGCGGAGCAGGCATTGAGTGCCGCCGATCTGCTGATTCAGGGCGGAGGCTTCGGCGTGGTGGCGCTGGATTTGGGCGACACTCCGCAGGCCATGGCGCGCCGCATTTCCATGACGTCCTGGTTCCGCCTGCGCCGCGCGGTGGAGCATACGCCCACGGTGCTGGTGACGGTCGCACGCCAGTCCAATGCCAAGACCTGCGCGTCGCTGATGGTGGAGTGCACGCGCGAACGGGCCGAATGGAGCGGCACGCCGGGCAGTTCCCGTCTGCTGCGCGGCATCCGCGTGAAGGGCAAGTGCGAAAGGCCTCCGGGGCTGCCGCGCTTCTCCTGGAAGGCCCCGGTGTAGCCATGTTTGCCTGTCTACATGGTTCCGGCGATCTGGTGGCGATCGGGCTGGAGTTTTCTCCGCTGGTGGAGCGGATCTCCGCCGATACCGTGGTGCTGGATGTTTCCGGGCTCGACCGTCTGTTCGGTCATCCGCAGGATATCGCGGGAGCGATTGCGCGGCGTGCCGGCGCGGTGAGCATCGCACTGGCATCCAATCCCGATGCCGCCATCTGCGCGGCGCGCGGATTTTCGGGAATCAACGTCTTGCCGTATGGCGACGAGGCGAAATTTCTGGAAACGCTGCCGGTTTCACTGCTGAATCCCAGCGCGGAATTACTGGAGACGCTGGAGCGCTGGGGCATCCGGCGATTCCAGGAACTGGCCGCGCTGCCGCCTCTGGGAATTGCCGAGCGGCTGGGCCCGGAAGGTCTGCGTCTGCGCGAACTGGCGCGCGGAGAGGCCGATCGCAAACTGGTCCCGGTGGTGGACCCGCTGCGCTTCGAACAGGAACTGGAGCCCGAGTATCCCATCGAACTGCTGGAGCCGCTGGCCTTCCTGCTGGCGCGCCTGCTGAACAGTCTAACCACCAGCCTGGCGGCGCGCGGGCTGGCCACCAATGAAATCCGCCTGCGGATGAAGCTGGAAGATCGCACGACGTTCGAGCGCACGCTGGGCTTGCCCGTGCCGTCGATCGATGCCAAAGCCTTCCTCAAATTGTGGAATCTGGATCTGAGTGCGCATCCGCCGAAATCGCCCATCCTGCACATCTGGATGTCGATGCGTCCGGTGAAGCCGCAGGCGGCGCAATCGGGCCTGTTCGTATTGGCAGCGCCGGAGCCCGTGAAATTGGAGCTGACGCTGGCGCGCATCAAATCGATTGTGGGCGCCGATCGCGTTGGGTCGCCGGAATTGGTGGACACGCACCGTCCCAACGCCTTCCGCATGACGGCCGCCGCGGCGCCCGCGCTGGCTAGTTCGCACGGCTCGCGGCTGATGCTGCGCCTCTACCGTCCGCCGCGCACGGCGCGCGTGGCAATCGCCGCAGGCCAGCCGCATTTCATCGCCGCCGAAGGCATCCGCGGCAAAGTAGTCGAACTGGCCGGTCCCTGGCGCACTTCCGGAGACTGGTGGACGCACGACCCCTGGTCCCGGGACGACTGGGACATCGCGCTTTCCGATGGGGCGCTATACCGTCTGTACTGCGATCCGCAGGGGTGGTTCGTGGATGGGAATTATGACTAGCGAGAGAGGATTTCATCGCGGAGAAACGGAGACACGGAGAAAGACGCGGAGAGGAAGAGCGTTTGATTTTTTCGGCGTCTTCCTCTGCGCCTCCGCGCCTCGGCGGTGAAAAAAACATGCCGCAGTCTTACGTCGAACTTCACGCACGATCGGCATTCAGTTTTCTGGAAGGCGGATGTGTGCCGGAGGAACTGGCGGGGGCGTGCTCGGAGTTGCAGATGCCGGCGATGGCGCTGGTGGATCGCAATGGCGTTTATGGTGCTCAGGGGTGGTTTGTGGATGAGAATTATGACTAGCGAGAGAGGATTTCATCGCGGAGAAACGGAGACACGGAGAAAGACGCGGAGAGGAAGAGCGTTTGATTTTCTCGGCGTCTTCCTCTGCGCCTCCGCGCCTCGGCGGTGAAAATAACATGCCGCAGTCTTACGTCGAACTTCACGCACGGTCGGCATTCAGTTTTCTGGAAGGCGGATGCGTGCCGGAGGAACTGGCGGGGGCGTGCTCGGAGTTGCAGATGCCGGCGATGGCGCTGGTGGATCGCAATGGCGTTTATGGTGCGCCGCGATTTCATATGGCGGCGAAGAAGGCCGGCGTGCGGGCGCATATCGGGTCGGAAATCACTTGCACCAATGGCTTTTCGTATCCGCTGCTGGTGGAATCGCGCGAGGGCTACCGCAATCTCTGCCGCCTGGTGACCCGCATGAAACTGCGCGCGAAGAAGGGCGAAGGCGCGGCCACGCTGGAAGAACTCGCCGAGTTTTCTCAGGGACTGATCTGCCTGACGCGCCATCCCACCGAGCGTTTGCGCGACATCTTCGGCGCGCACCATCTCTTTGCCGAACTCCAGCGCCACTACAATCGCGACGAGGAGGCACTGAATCAGGCCATCGCCGAGCGGGCTGCGAGTCTCGGTATCCCGGTGGTGGCCACCAACGGACCAGCCTACGCCAGGCCGGCGCAGCGGGAACTACTGGACGTCTTCACCTGCGTGCGCAATAAAGTCACGCTGGCCACGGCGGGCCGCCTGCTGGAGCGGAACTCGGAGCGGCACGTGAAGACTCCGGCCGAGATGGCGCACCTGTTTGCCGATCTTCCGGGGGCCATTGAGCGCACGCTGGAAATCTCGTCGCGCCTGGAGTTTTCGCTGGCCGACCTGGGCTACGAATTCCCGCGATTTCCCGTGCCGCCGGGCGAGACCATGAACAGCTTTCTCCGCAAGCGCGTGGACGAAGGCGCGCGCCTGCGCTACAGGCCGTATCACGAGAAGGCCCGACACCAGATCGAGCATGAGTTGGCGCTCATCGAAAAGCTGGGGCTGGCCGGATATTTTCTGATTGTCTGGGACATTGTGCGCTTCTGCCGCGACAACGATATTCTGGCGCAAGGCCGCGGATCTGCCGCCAATAGCGCCGTCTGCTACGCGCTGGAAATCACGGCCGTCGATCCCGTGGAAATGGAACTGCTCTTCGAGCGCTTCCTTTCCGAAGAACGCGGCGAGTGGCCCGATATCGATCTCGACCTGCCCAGCGGCGACAAGCGGGAGCGCGTCATCCAGCATGTCTACCAGTGTTTCGGCAAACTCGGCGCTGCCATGACGGCCAACGTCATTACCTACCGGGGCCGTTCGGCGGCGCGCGAAGTGGGCAAAGCGCTGGGCTTCGAAATCACTTCGCTGGAGAAACTCAGCGGCCTGGTGCGCGCCTGGGAATGGAAGGACCCGAAGGAGACCACAGAGAAGCAGTTCCAAGAAGCCGGACTGGACATGCACCATCCGCGCGTGCGCAAATTCTTCGAACTCTACCGCATGGCGCAGGACCTGCCGCGCCACCTGGGCCAGCATTCCGGCGGCATGGTGATTTGCCAGGGCCAACTGGATTCGGTGGTGCCGCTGGAACCGGCCACGATGCCCGGACGCGTGGTGGTGCAGTGGGACAAGGAAGACTGCGCCGATCTGGGGATCATCAAAGTGGACCTGCTGGGCCTCGGCATGATGGCGGTCATCGAAGAGACGCTCCAGCGCATTCCCGAAACGTACGGTGAAACAGTGGACCTGGCGCACCTGCCGAAGAACGATCCGAAGGTGTTCACCGCGCTGCAGAAGGCCGACACTATCGGGATGTTCCAGGTGGAGAGCCGCGCGCAGATGTCCGCGCTGCCGCGCATGATGCCGCGCCGCTTCTACGACGTAGTGGTGCAGGTGGCCATCATCCGGCCGGGGCCGATTGTGGGCAAGATGGTGCATCCTTATCTGAATCGCCGGCAGGGCAGGGAGCGGCCGGATTGCCTGCATCCATCGCTCGAGCCGGTGCTGCGCCGCACGCTGGGTGTGCCGCTGTTTCAGGAGCAGTTGCTGAAGATGGCGATGATTGTTTCGGGCTTCACCGGCGGCGAGGCAGAGGAGTTGCGGCGCGCCATGGGCTTCAAACGGTCGGAGAAGCGCATGGCGGAAATCGAAGTGAAGCTGCGCGCGGGCATGGATCGCAACGGTATTCGCGGGGCAGTGCAGGACACTATCGTCCATTCGATCACGTCCTTCGCGCTGTATGGCTTTCCGGAATCGCATGCCGCCAGTTTCGCGCTGCTGGCCTACGCCAGCGCTTATCTGAAATGCCATTATCTGGCGGCCTTCACGTGCGCCATGCTGAACAATCAGCCGATGGGCTTCTATTCGCCGGCCATTCTCATCAAAGACGCGCAGCGTCACGGTTTGCGCGTGCTGCCCGTGGATGTGGCAATTTCGGATTGGGATTGCAGCATCGAGTATCCGGCGTTACGCCTGGGATTGCGGTATGCGAAGGGCTTGCGCGAGCAGTCGGGGCAGGCGATTCTGCGGGCGCGCGCCGAGCGGCCGTTTACCAGTGTGGATGACTTGGCGCTGCGCGTCCGCGAACTGCGGAAAGACGAGATCAACCGTCTGGCCGAGATCGGCGCGCTGAATTCGCTGGACAAGCTGCATCGGCGGGATGCTCTGTGGCAGGCGCAGCGCGCGGTGCTGCCGGTGGGTCCGCTGCTGGAGCCATTGGAAGAGACGGGGCGTCCTTCGCCATTGTCCGCGATGAATACCGAGGAGCGGCTGTTTGCCGATTATCGCGGCACGGGACTGACGGTGGGCAAGCATCCCATGGCGCATCGGAGGGACGAAATGAACAGCCTGGGCGTGACGCGCGCCATCGACCTGGCCCGCGTGCGCAACGGCTGGTGGGTGAAGATTGCCGGGTCGGTAATTGTGCGGCAGCGTCCCGGCACCGCCAAGGGCTTCGTGTTCCTGAGTATGGAAGATGAGACGGGGATCATGAATGCGATCGTCACCCCCGCCATTTTCGACCGCTACAAATTCGAGGTGCTCGGGGAACGCTTTTTGTATATCGAAGGGGTGCTGCAGAATCAGGACGGAGTCATCTCGGTGAAGGCTTCGCGCATCGCCGGCCTCCCCGCGGGCGCCGCCGCGCAGTCGCACGATTTCCACTGAGGCTAGAATAGAACTGTGACTGAGTGGCAGAAGCGCATCATGATCGACCCGTTGGTTTGCCACGGTAAGGCTTGCATCCGGGGCACCAGAGTCATGGTGTCCGTGATTCTGGATAATCTCGCTGCAGGCGTACCGCATGAAGAACTGCTGCAAAGTTATCCCTCGCTCCGGGAAGCAGATATCCATGCCGCCTTAGCCTACGCTGCCGAGTTGGCACGTGAAGGCACGGCGCATCTTCCACTGGAACATACCATTTGAAATTGAAGATCGACGAGAATCTGCCCATTGAGTGTGCGGTTCTTCTTCGCAATGCTGGTTTCGAGGCGGATACCGTCTTCGATGAGAGCTTAGCTTTGACCTGCGCGAAGAAGGCACCGGCGGCAAAGACCGCCGGCGTTACCTAAGGCTCCAGGGGGCCGGGTTCGAAAGGCTCCGGTGCAGGGAACGGGTCGGGCTCGGGCTCGGGGAGATGCTGCTCGGGTTCCGGTTCGGGTTTGGGAATGGCTGCCTGCAGGACGGAGCGGACGGGCTCGTGCACGGGTTCAGAGAGCGCGACTTCGCATTCGCAACAATCGCTGCAACGGCGGCAGCGGTCGCACAAGTGATTGTTGCAGGCGTCCTTGGTGCACCGAACGCAGATGCGCGTGGACTCCTCTTCGCAAATGCTGCATGTGAAGGCCATGTTCTATTTCTTCTTTCCTGTTCTGGGCGCCGGCGGTGGCGGCGTCGCCAGCAGACCGCGGCAGCGCTGGGCTTCCTTATCCATCACCTGCAGCGCATGTTCCCGATCGGCGGCGAGACTCAGCAGATACTGCTGGAAGCGGTCCCGATTGGCTCCCCCTTCGGCAACCACCGTGGCCAGTTCCTGGGCGTGTCCCGGATCCTGATACTTGCGGATCACTTCCTGGATCGACGTCAGCATGTTATCGAGCGCCTGAATGCGCAGCAGCAATTCCAACGACGCGGCGAGTTGCTCCGGATTGCGCGCCAGAGCTTTCGACGTATCGGCGACGGCTTTCACCTGTTGCTTGCACGACTGAAGCTGTTCGGCATACGTGGGTGACGCGCCCTTTTCCAGCCACGTGTTCGGTTCCAGCCGATCCAGCGCGGCCAGCAGTTTAGTGGAATGGTCGCTCATGGCGATCAGGACCGGTGCGATATCCCACGTGGTTTCCAGGCCGGCCGGTGTTGGCGCGGGTGGGGCCGCCTGCTGATTGACCGGACCCTGGGCGAACAGCGCCGCGGTGCAGAACAGAAGTACTCGCAGACCGCATCGCATACTCATTTCAATCTAACATGCCAAAGAAAAAAGGCGGCCTCTTTGCAAAAGCCGCCTTACGCAATGTGTGTTTGCGGGATCTCTTAGCCACCGCCGCCCGGAGGCGCTGGTGGCGCGGGAGGCGGAGTGGGAGGCGCGGTCGGTGCCGTGGGCGCGGTGGGTGTGGTTGTGCCGGTCTTCGACTTGTCACCCTGGGCTCCTCCGGTCGTGCCTACCGGCCCGCCGGAACCGCCTATGCCGCCCACGCGGCGATTCATGACGGCTTGATAAACCGCGTCTTGAATTGCCCGTGTAGCCTTCAACAGAATGCCGTTCGTGTCGATGCGGTTGACCGCCAGAGGCACGTTGCGAATCACCGTAATCGACTGTCCCTTGGTCAGACGCGGGATCTTGCCGGTCAATGCGGTGACGTTGCGAACATCCACGATTCCGTCTTCCACTGAAACCACGGTGGTGTCATCATCCTCCACATCGATGGAGAAAATGGTGCCGCGCACCGAGATCACTGCCGTCGGAGTCGTGACGTTCTTGTAGTTCGGAACGCCGGCGCCATGCTGGATCCAGACCTTCACGTGGCCGATCCAGATGTTCAACAGGTGCTCCCAATCAGCCGGATGTTCCTGGAAAACCACTTTGGATTTCGGGAAGATCTCGAAGGTGCTGCCGTCGGTGTATTGGAATTTGGCCCAGCCATCGACGCCGGTCACGATCACCTGGGCCTGTTTGACGGGGATGCCGACCGATAACGGCGTCATCAATCCGCCGTCGCCGAGCAGGGAAACCTGACCGCTCAGATCGAGCACGGTGGCAACGGGCTGTTGAAGCCTCTGGGCGTGCAGCGGGACCAGGCACACAACGGCTAAGGCCGCTATGAGCAGCGCTCTTGTGGTCTGCATGAACGTGAAGCGCCGGAACATACCACTCTTTTTCAGACTCTAATACCTATCGGATCCGATGCATTCAACCGATCTCAAGCTTAGCATCAAACATGCTAGGCAAATAGCGGGCCGGAATTAAAATTCGCTCACAAAGTACATGATTTCAGCAAGTTGTTACGAACTTCAACAACCGAAATAGGTTAGAATGGGACCGATTGTGTGTCATAAGGGAACAGTCCGTGTCCCGGTATTCCTCCTAACCCTGCTCGTTGCTTCAGGCCTCGCGGCCTCCGCGCAACAGAGTCCGGATTGGCGGAAAATCGGCGGCCAGGCGGTGCAATTGTCGCTGGCGTCGCCCGCGACAGGGCCCGTGGACCGGGTCTGGTATTCCCCCGATGGGGGAACCCTCTACGCGCGCACAAGCTCCGGTAAGACCTTTCAAACAAGTGATTTCGAGAACTGGAAGCCGGTTGAAAATGTAACCCCGCCGGAGCCCTCGCAGACTTCCGGCGTCGTCCGCGCACCGGAACCGGGAAGCCCTCGCTACATCACCGCCACCGGCGCTCCATACCGCACTTACTCGCTCGGCCGTTTTCTAGCCAGGACGGACGACGGCGGCCGCTCCTGGTCCAACCTGACGGCTTTCCGGGGCCAGTCGGTGATCGGCGCCGGCCAGCGCGACCTGGCGATTTCCCCTGTGAACAGCGAGCAACTGGTGGTCGCAAATAGCTACGGCGTCTGGCGCTCCATGGATGGCGGACTGACCTGGGCGGGGCTCAACCAATTGCTGCCGAATCTGGCCGTGCGCCGCATTCTTTCGACGCAGAACGGGTCGGCGGGAACGCGGTCGTACGTGGAAGGATTGGGCGCGGTGGAATTGCCGCCGGGCAACAGCGTCTGGCAGCCGGTGCCCAGCATTTCTCTGCAAGCCGAAGCCATGCTGACGCAGGGATACTCGCAGTCGGTGCGGGCGGATGTGACGGCTTACGGCCAGTCTGCCGATGGCTCCACGGTGTATGTAGGTTCGAGCGACGGACGGCTCTGGGTTTCCAGAGACAGTGGGCGGACGTTCCAGTCGACGCCGGTTCCCGACGGCACCAATGGCCGCGTGGAACGCATCATTGTCGATGGAGGCACCCGCAAGGACCTGGCACTGGCGGTTTTGAGCGGGACCGGTCCGCATGTACTGCGCACGATCAACGGCGGCGGTTTCTGGGATTCGCTGGATCGCAATCCGGTGTTGTCGCCGGCGTACGCGGTGGCCGCCGATTGGTCGACCGGTGCCATCTATGTCGCCACCGACAAGGGCGTGTTCTACAGTCGCACGGATCTGGAAAACGCTGCCACCAATCCGGTGGCCTGGCAGAATCTGACGGAGAATCTACCCTCGGCGCGGGCCACTGACGTCCGGCTGGATCCGGCCGGCATGCAGTTGTATATCGCGCTGGATGGGTACGGGCTCTGGGCGGCGTTGGCGCCGCATCGGCTGCAAAGCGTACGCGTGGTCAATGCGGCGGATTTCAGCATGCGTCCGGCGGCTCCCGGTTCGCTGTTGAGTGTATTCGGAGCGCGCGTGAACGCGGCGGTGGGCAGCGGTCTGAATTACCCGGTGCTGGCGGCGCAAGACGCGCAATCGCAAATTCAAGTACCCTTTGAGGCCGTGGGTCCGAGCGTCGCGCTGGCTCTCGAAACAGCGGCCGGCAGTGTTCGCGTCACACAAGCAGTCCAGCCGGTCTCTCCGGCGATCCTGGTGAGCCACGATGGTGTGGCCGAAATCATCGACGCCGATACGAGTCTGCCCATCGATGGCCGCAATACGGCGCATTCCAACGGGCGTATCAAGATCATGGCCACGGGCCTCGGCAGGGTGAGGCCGGATTGGCCCACCGGTCAGCCCGCCCCTCTGCAGAACGCACCCGCGGTGGTGGCCACCGTACGCGCCTATCTGGACGGCGTGCCGCTACAGGTCACCAAGGCCGCGCTGGCAGGCGGCTTCGTGGGCTTCTACGAAATCGAAGTACAGCTTCCGGCGATTACCAATGCCGGCACATCGGAGCTGAAAATCAGCGCCGACGGCCAGGAAAGCAACAAAGTCCAAATCGTTATCGAGCCATAGCGCAGCAACATGGAACAGGTGGGGCGATACCGGCTGCTTGGTCCTTTGGGACGGGGCGCTATGGGTGTGGTCTACCTGGCTGACGACCCGCTCCTGAACCGGCAGGTCGCCATCAAGACAGTCGATCTGGCGGTGGAGGACGAGCAGGAACGGAACTTCCTCCGCGACCGTTTGTTGAAGGACGCGCGCGCAGCCGCGGCCCTGACCCATACCGGCATCGTGAGCGTTTACGACGTGCTGCAGGAAGGCGGCACGGCGTTCCTGGTGATGGAGTACATTCACGGGGAAAGCCTGGCCGCGGTCTTGAAGCGGACGCCGCGTCCCGAGATTGTGTTTACCGTGCGCGTGCTGCGGGAGATGGCGGCGGCGCTCGACTACACACACGCCCGCGGCATCGTACATCGCGACATCAAGCCCGCCAACGTGATGATCGACGCCATGAGCGCGGCGAAAATCATGGATTTCGGCATCGCCCGAATCGCCGACGCGCGCACCAGCACGCCCACGGGAATGGTGATGGGCACCGTCCAGTACATGGCGCCCGAGCAGGTGAAGGGTGAAGCCGTCGATGGTAAGGCCGACCAGTTTGCGCTGGCCGCCGTGGCTTACGAGATGCTGACCGGGACCACGATATTCGGCCAGCACTCTCTCACCACCCTGGCCTACAAGATTGTCAACGAAGCGCCGGAGCCCGTGCGGGCGCGCAACAGTTCCGTGCCGCCGGCGGTAGACGCCGTGGTGGCGCGCGCCTTGAGCAAATCGCCGCAGGACCGGTTCCCCAGTTGCGGCCTGTTCGCGGCAGCGCTGGAGCGGGCTTTTGCCGGAGAGTCTCCGCAGGCGGAGGCCCCCACGGCCACGCTGGCGATTCCCCAGAAGACTGCGAGCCGCATGCCTTTGATAGCGGGAATAGCAGCGGCAGCAGTCCTGGGCGGCGGAGCGCTTCTCTGGCACCCGTGGGGTCAGCCGCGCACTCCGCAACCGCCTCCCACGGTCGCCGTCGCCCCGCCTGTCGCGGCGTCACCTGTGCCGGTAGTGGAGCAGGCCATCGCGCCGCCGACGCCGGCGAACCCGCCTAAGCCGGTAAAGCCCGCGGAAGATCAGCCGGAGCCGATGAACGATCCCGGTCCGCCGCCTTCCCACCCGGCGCTCGACGCGCTGGAGCAGGCCCGCAAATTCAATCAGGCCGGCCAGACGGACGCAGCCCTGCAAGCGGTCAATCGAGCGATCTCGGTGAATCCGCGATACGGGCCGGCGCTGGCCTTTCGAGGTGAGTTGCACCAGAAGCAAAAGCAGTGGGAATTGGCCGCCGCCGATTATGCCGAAGCGTTGCGCTTTGTTCCGCGCCATGGCTTCACCCATCTTCAACGCGGTCTATGCCTCGTCCAGTTGCATCAGGACGACCAGGCTTTCGACGAGTTCACCAAAGCCATCGAGTTCAGGGGGGACCTAATGGCCGGCTACAATCAGCGCGGCTTGATATACGCGCGGCGCAAGGATTACCCGAAGGCCATTGCCGACTTCACCCAGGCCATCCACCTGGCGCCCGATGCTCCCATGGCCTACCAATTCCGTGCCAACGCCCGTCGAAATTCCGGCGACGCGGCAGGCGCCCGTGAAGACATGCGGCGCTTCCACGAATTGAAGCCAGTCGAGTAGCCGAAAATTGCGGTGAATCTCCCGCTCCTACAATTCTACAATTCGTACAATTCATTGCCTCAATTGGCCCGATCTGGTAACCTTACCCCATCTGAGTACGTAATCTCACTAGAGGTGTGCTGACGAAAGTGACGCGCAATTTGCATAGCCGCAGGAGAGTTCTGCTACTCCTCGTCCTGCTATGTGTCACTGTGCTCGCGCAATCCTCCGCCCTCGCCGCCCAAAGCGAGACGCACCACGGTCCCGATCATTGCTGCCTCCTTTGCCATGTTGGGCCCATGCCCTTCCTGCAAACGAACGTAACGGTATCGTTGGCTCCCGTGTTTCAAATGGTCTGGATGGCCGCCCCGGCCGATTTCCAGGCAACCCACGACGCCCAGATTTCCGCCCGCTCCTCCCGCGCACCTCCCGCCGTTTAGCCGCTTTCTTTCTGGAAAGAACGATTTCGTGCCAGGAACGGCGCGGAATCAGGCATTTCATTTTCGACAACGGAACAGGAGTTTTCTATGCGGCGATTGCCGTTGGCCCTGGGACTTGTGCTGATCTGTTTGCAGCCGGCTTGCCGGAAGACCGAGCAGTCGGAAGCCAAGTCCAAAGAAGAGGCAAAGAGCGAACAGCCAGGTCTGTTCACCGTACAGCCGGACCAGGCAGCGCGCCTGAAGACCACACAAGTGCGGGCCGCCAACTGGCAGGTCGCGGTCCACACCACGGGCACCGTCGACTGGGACGCCGACCACACCACGCAGGCCATCACCCAGGTCAACGGGCCCATCACCCGCATCCTGGTGGACCAGGGCACGCCGGTGAAGAAGGATCAGCCGCTGCTGTACGTCTCCAGCCCCGACGTCGCCAACGCAGTCGCCACCTATCGCAAGGCGCGCAATCGCGAGGCCTACAACCAACGCATTGTGGACCGCATGAAGGAACTGCTGGACCGCGGCGCCATCGCGCAGAAGGACTTCCAGAGCAGCGAAGCCGACTATAACGACGCCACCACCGACGTGCAGAACAGCCTCCAGGCGCTGCGCATTTTCGGCATCACCAGTCAGGACATTGACACGGCGGAAAAGCAGGGTACGCCGGTACCCACCGAACTGGCAGTGCGGTCGCCCATCTCCGGCGTGATCGTGCAAAAAATGGTATCGCCCGGCCAAGTGGTGCAGGCCGGACAGACCGTCTGCTTCTCCATCAGCGACGTTTCCACCGTCTGGGTGCAAGGCCACATTTTCGATCGCGATCTGCCCTCTGTAAAGAGCGGCGATCCAGTGGACGAGACCAATCCCTCCTTCGGCCACAATTTCCGCGGCACGGTCTCCTACATCGGCACGTTCGTCGACCCCGATACGCGCACCACGCCGGTGCGCATCGTGACCAGCAATCCCGGCGGTCTGCTGAAGAAGGACATGTTCGTGGATGCCGTGGTGCATACCGGAACGCGCAGCCACACGCTGGTGGTGCCGGTGAGCGCGGTGCTGCGCGACGACAAGAATGAGCCGATCGTCTACGTGGAGCGCGAGCCGGGCAAGTTCGCCCAGCGCAGCGTCACCACGGCCGGCCAGCAGGACGGCCTGATCGCCGTCACCAGCGGGTTGCAGGAGGGCGAAACCATCGTGTCCGATGGCAGCCTCTTCCTGCAGTTTGCCGCAACCATCAAATAAGGCGAAAACAGAATGATCGCGAACCTAGTCTCCTTCGCACTCAGGCAGCGGTTTCTGATTGTCATCGCCTCCATCGCGCTGATGATTTATGGCGCTCTGTCATTCCAAAAGCTGCCCATCGACGCGTATCCTGATCTCTCGCCGCCGCACGTGGAAATCATCACCCAGTGGCCGGGACACGCCGCCGAAGAGGTGGAGCGGCTGGTCACCATCCCGCTCGAAATCGAAATGAACGGCATCCCGCAGTTGGATTCGCTGCGCTCCATTTCGCTCTACGGACTCTCCAGCGTGCAGATGAATTTCGAGTACGGCGCCAACCCGTACTTCGTACGGGAACAGGCCTTCGAGCGCGTGGGCAACGCGACACTGCCGTCCGGCTTGCAGCCTTCGCTGTCGCCTTTGTTCAGCCCGAGCGGCCTGATTTATCGCTACGTCCTGCAGAGTCCCGACCGTTCCCCGCAGGACCTGAAAATTCTGGAGGACTGGGTGGTGGAGCGCCACTTCCGCTCCATTCAGGGCGTAGCCGACGATTCCGGCTTCGGCGGCACCACCATGCAATACCAGGTGCTGCTGGACCCCAACAAGTTGTTCGCCTACGGCCTGAACGTGGCACAGGTGACGCAGCAGTTGGGCAACAACAACGCCAACGCCGGGGGCGGCTTCTATTCGCAGGGCGGCCAGTTCTACTACATTCGCGGGCTCGGCCTGGTGCGTAATACCGACGACATCGGGAACATCGTCCTGCAGCAGAAGAAGGGCATCCCGATCTACGTGAAGGACATCGCCGATGTGAAGATCGGCTATGCCCCGCGCCTCGGCCAGTTCGGCTACATGAAACAGGACGAAGCCGTCGAAGGCGTCATCCTGATGCGCGTCGGCGAGCAGGCGCAGGTGATTCTGCGGCGCGTTGAAGCCATGACTAAGGATCTCAACGAGCATGTGCTGCCGCCCGACGTGAAAGTGGTTCCGTACTACGACCGGCAGGCGCTGATCGGAGAGACCACCAAGACGGTGGAAGACAACCTGTTGCGCGGCATGCTGCTGGTGCTGGTGATTTTGGGCATCTTCCTGTTCAGTGTGCGCACGGCGCTGATTGTGGCGGTGACCATTCCGTTCGCCCTGCTGTTCTCGTTCATCTGTCTGGACTGGCGGCACATTCCCGCCAATCTGCTTTCCATCGGGGCCATCGATTTCGGCATTATCGTGGACGGCGCGGTGGTGATGGTGGAAAATATTTTCCGCGAATTGGCGGAGCGCCGCGGCGGCGAAGATCACAACGTCGTGGACGTGATCCGGGCGGCGGCGCACGATGTGGAGCGGCCGATCTTCTACGCCATCGCGGTGATCATCGCCGGGTACATTCCGATCTACGTCTTGAGCGGACCTTCGGGGCGGCTGTTCCAGCCGATGGCGGACACCATGTCGTTCGCCCTGCTGGGGTCGCTGCTCTGCTCGCTGACGCTGCTGCCGGTGTTGTGTTCGTACTTCCTGCGCAAGCACATTCATGAGCCGCGCGTGATCTTTTATGAATGGATTCGCGATGGCTACGGGTACATTCTGGGCTGGTGCCTGCGCAATCGTGTGATTACCGTGCTGGTGGTGTTGTGCATCTTCGGCTCTTCCCTGCTGCTGATTCCGTATATCGGCGGCGAGTTCATGCCTCATCTGGACGAAGGCGCGTTGTGGGTGCGCGCCACCACACCGTACACCATCTCATTCGAAGAAGCCTCCAAGCTGTCGCCGCAGATTCGCGATATTCTGCTGGGCTTCCCGCAGGTGACCACGGTCGCCAATGAATTGGGGCGTCCCGACGACGGTACGGACCCGACCGGTTTTTTCAACAACGAATTCTATGTGGGGCTGAAGCCCTATTCGGACAAGTCGTGGACCGGTTCGGTTCACAATAAGGCGCAACTGATCGAACAGGTGCAGAAGAAGCTGGAGACCTTCCCCGGCATCATCTTCAACTACACACAACCGGCCGAGGATGCCGTAGATGAAGCCGAAACCGGCCTGAAGAGCGCGCTGGCCGTGAAGATCTTCGGTCAGGACCTGGCCACGCTCGAAGGCAAGGCGTTTCAGGTAAAGAACATCCTTTCGAAGATTCCCGGGATCACGGAAATTACGGTGGTCCGCGAGTTGGGGCAGCCCAGCCTGATCATCAGTCCCGACCGTGCCAAACTGGCGCGATACGGCTTGAACGTCAGCGATGTGAACACGCTCGTGGAGACGGCAATGGGCGGCACGGCGGCCACGCAGGTGATTCAGGGCGAGCGCCAGTTCGATCTGATTGTCCGCATGCTGCCGCAGTATCGCAGCGATGAAACCGCCATCAAGAATCTGCTGATCGCTACGCCGGACGGGCAGAATCTGCCGCTCAGCCAGTTCTGCGATATCCACGTGGAGAGCGGCGCGTCGTTCATCTATCGCGAATCCAACGAGCGGTACATCGGCGTGCAGTTCAGCGTGGAAGGCCGCGACCTGGCCAGCGCGGTGGGTGAAGCGCGGCGCAAAGTCGACGCGCAGGTGAAACTGCCCATCGGGTACAAGTTCGATTGGGGCGGCGAGTACAAGGACTACCTGGCGTCGCAGGAACAGATGAAGATCATTCTGCCCATGACCGTGCTGCTGATTCTTCTGATTCTCTTCGCGCTCTACGGCAATCTGAAATTCCCGCTGATCATCTTCCTCAGCGTCCTGGTGACCGAACCGGTGGGCGGATTGCTGGCGCTGTATCTCACCGGCACCAATTTCAGCGTCTCCTCCATGCTGGGATTTGTGGCTCTGATGGGCGTGGCGGTGCAGACCAGCGTGATTCTCTATTCGTTCATCAACAAGCTGCGTCTGGAAGGCCGGGACATTCCCACGGCCACTCTGGAGGCGTCGATGCTGCGGCTTCGACCCATTATGATGACGGCGCTGGTGGCCTGCTTCGGCTTACTGCCGGCGGCCATGTCCACGGGCGTCGGCAGCGATTCGCAAAAGCCCTTCGCCATCGTGATTGTGGCGGGTCTGGCTTCGCGGCTGCTGCTTTCGATCTTTCTATCGCCGGTGCTCTATGCGCTGGCGGCGCGCGACGGTGACACGTTGCAGGTATAGCTTCTGACGGTTTCAAAAAGGCAGGCAAGAACAATGCGGTGCATCATCCAATATCTATCCGTGGCGCTGTGCGTGGCGGCGGGGGCGGCGGCCCAGACAGCGCCGGCCGCGCTGACCTGGCAGCAGGTAGTGGACAAGTTCCGGGCGGCCAATCCCAACCTGCGCGCCGGCCAGTTGAACGTGGCCGAATCGAAGGCTTCCGAGATTACGGCGTATCTGCGGCCTAATCCGAACCTCAGTGTCGGCCTCGACCAGCTTCAGTTATTCAACGGCAACCCCTACCGGCCGTTCGGCATCGTGCTGCCCACCGCGGGCATCGACTATCTGCACGAGCGGCAGCACAAGCGGGAATTGCGGCTGGAGAGCGCTCAGCAGGGCACGGCCATCGCCCAATCGCAGCAGGACGACCTGGAACGCAACCTGATGTTCAATCTGCGGACGGCCTTCGTGCAGACCTTGCAGGCCAAGGCGCTGCTGGCTAGCGCCAAGGAGAATCTGGATTACTTCGATAAGGAACTGACCATCAGCCGCGACCGTTACAAAAGCGGCGACATCGCCCGCGTGGACCTGGACCGCATTGTGCTGCAGCGCGTGCAGTACGAATCGGATTATCAATCGGCTCTGGTGAATGCGCGCACGGCCAAGATCATGCTGCTGATGCTGCTCAATCAG
>DASZMZ010000219.1:0-20731 GCA_035551455.1 Candidatus Sulfopaludibacter sp. | reverse complement strand
CGCCAGTGCGTGCGGATCAGGCCGGCCAGTTCGTAGCACCGGTCAATCGGCGCCAGGTAATAGTCACGGACCTCGCCAATTCGGTTTACCAGCAGCGCCTCCACTTCGGGCTCCATCTCGTCCAGCACGGGATTCTGCGCCGCGATGCCGTCCCACGCATCCAGAGACAGTAGCGATTCGATCGGACCGGCGGGTCCGGGGTAGAGCGCCGTCACGTGCTTCGCGTCGTTGGTCACGAAGAAGGCCAGGCCGATGGGGATGCGCAGTTCCTCCCACTGCGCATCGCTCATCTGGAAACCGGGCAGATGGCGTACCCGGCGGCCTGCACGCCGAAGGGTCGCGGCTCCGCGATGCGCGAACAACACACTGCATGGCTCGCAGGCGCAACTCAAACGGCGAGTTCCAATTTCAATCAGATGCGGATGTCCGTGCGCCAGTTCCACGCCGCACAGAGCGCAGCGCTCTACTCGCTTGCCGGGCAGGTAGCGCCGCAAAGTCTGGTAAGGGGGGGCGGTTACCGGCTGAATAGCGCCTCCAGCGGAACAAAGGATGCTGGCGTCCCCGTGCCCTCAATTTCCACGGCGGCGATGTCCGGCGCCGCCGCGTACAGGGCCTGTTCTATAGCCTGGCGGGGCACGTCGCTTTTGACGCGCACCACCATCTCCGAGACGGCAATCAGTTCCACGCCCTGCAGTTTGTCGACAGCCCGCTGTACGCGGGTCTCAAAATCGTCGGGATGCAGATTGTAGAGCAGCAGGAGCGCCGCCGCGACGTCGTCGCGCGCGAACTCGCGCACCTGCGTTTCACTGGACAATTCCACGATGCGCTTCAGCCCTTCCCCGTGAAATTCGAGAATGGCCTCCACCAGCGCGCGCACTCCAGCCCGGGTAGCCGGGTCGGCCGATTCTTCAACCTGCTGGATCAGCCGTTCGATTTCCTGAACGTGTTCCATTAGCCCTGCACCCCGAACATGGGCACGTGCCGCTGTTCCAGCGTTTTCCCCTGGCCCAGATACATGTGGACGCCACAGGGCAGGCAGGGATCGAAGCTGCGCACCGCACGCATGATGTCGATGCCGCGGAAGTTCTCCGGCCCGTTCTCTTCGAAAATCGGCGTGTTCTGCACCGCGTCCTCGTACGGTCCCGGCGTGCCGTGAATGTCGCGCGGGCTGCCGTTCCACGGCGTGGGCGGATAGGGGTGGTAGTTGGCGATCTTCCCGTTGCGGATCACCACGTGGTGCGAAAGCACTCCGCGAACGGCCTCGTGGAAGCCGCAGGCGATAGCTTCGTCAGGCACCTTGAAATCGTTCCATGTCTTGGTGTGGCCGGCGTGCAGTTCGGCCATGCCTTGTTCCATGAAGTGCAGCGCCGCCGCGGCGGCGTAAGCCTGGAAGTAAGTGCGGGCCCGGTCGCGCTCAATCGCGTTGCTCCACTGGGGAATCTTCCACTCGAATTCCACCTCGGGCTTGTTGGTCGTCTTGGGTAAATAGATTTTCACGCTGTGGCCGGTCGACTTGATGTACCCGATATCCACCTTATTCGCCAGTGCCGTCGACCACAACCGGGCCAGCGGACCGCCGCCCGTGTCGAGCGCGAGATCGTCGCCCGTTTCGGGATGATGCCAGCGCGGCGACATCACCCAGGTGTATTTATCGCCGAAGTTGCGCTTCTGCGGACGCGGTGTGGTGGTCTGGTTCCAGGGATGGTTCTGGTCGATCGGATTGCCCAGCGGGTCCTGTTTGACGAAGGTCTCGCCCTGCTCCCAACCGTCGTAGTAAGAGCTGCCCAGCAGGATTCGCAGGCCCACGTTGATGTCCACCAGGTTGGTGGTCACCAGCTTGCCGTCCACTACCACGCCGGGGGTCACGTACATGGCGTTGCCCCACTCGTTCATGTTCTTGTAGGTGTAGTCGCACACCTTCGGGTCGTTCCACGAGCCCCAGCAGCCCAGCAGGACCCGGCGTTGGCCCACCTTCTCGTAACCCGGCAGGGCTTCATAGAAGAAGTTGAATAAGTCGTCATGCAGCGGCACCACGCGCTTCATGAATTCCACGTACTTCATCAGCCGCACCAGATAGTCCGTGAATAGCTGGACCGTGGGTACCGTGCCGACGCCGCCCGGATACAGCGTGGAAGGATGCACGTGGCGGCCTTCCATGAGGCAGAACATCTCGCGGGTCAGGCGGCTCATCTGCAGGGCTTCGCGATAGAATTCGCCCGTGAAAGGATTGAGCGCGCGCATGATGTCGGCGATCTTGCGGAAGCCGTGCTGCTCGGCGTGCGGCGAATCCGTGCGTTCGGCCTTATCGAGCACGCCGGGATTGGTTTCCTTCACCATCTGCTCGCAGAAATCCACGCCCACCAGGTTGTCCTGGAAAATGTTGTGGTCGAACATGTACTCGGCCGCTTCACCCAGGTTGACGATCCACTCCGCCATATCCGGCGGACGGACGCCGAACGCCATATTCTGGGCGTAGGTGGCGCAGGTGGCGTGATTGTCGCCGCAGATCCCGCAGATGCGGCTGGTGATGAAGTGGGAATCGCGAGGATCTTTACCCTTCATGAAGATGCTGTAGCCGCGGAAGATGGAGGAAGTGGAATAGCACTCGGCCACCTCCCGATTGGCAAAATCGATCTTCGTATAGATGCCCAGACTGCCCACAATCCGGGTAATCGGATCCCACGACATCTCCACGAGACGCCGTTCCGGCACGCGCGATTCTGCGCCCGACTGAGTAAGTGTTGCCATGGATGATCCTCTCTTTAATTCGCTGTTCGACCTAACTGATGTGGGCCGGTTTATAACCCGTAGTCAGCCTGCTGCCCTTATGCCGCCACTTGGTTTCTTTGTTAACCGTGTCCTGGGTAAACGATCGCAGCGAGCGGATTGCCGCGCCGTATACGGAGACGGTGTCGGACGAGATTTTCGCCCCCGGAGGCTCGTCCATGAAAGGCATGAATTTGTCGGGGAAGCCCGGCATCGTACAGCCGATGCAAATACCGCCCACATTCGGACAGCCGCCGATTCCCGCCATCCAGCCGCGCTTGGTGACGTTGCAATTCACCACCGGACCCCAGCAGCCCAGCCGCACCAGGCATTCCGGCTTGCCGTATTCCTTGGTGAACTGGCCCTGTTCGTAGTAGCCGCCGCGGTCGCAGCCTTCGTGCACCGTGGCGCCGAACAGCCACTTGGGACGGCCGCGATCGTCCAGCGGAATCATGGGAGCAAGACCCGCTACCTGGTACAGAAGATATAGCAAGGTCTCCATGAAGTTATCCGGTTGCACCGGGCAGCCGGGAACGTTGACTACCGGCAGTCCGGCCTTGGACTTCCAATTCCAGCCCAGATAGTCATTCAAGCCCATGCATCCGGTTGGATTACCTTGCATGGCATGGATTCCGCCATAAGTGGCGCAGGTACCAGCACCTACTATTGCCAGTGCCTTCGGCGCCAGCCGGTCGATCCATTCGCACGTAGTTATCGGCTGCCCGGTTGCCGGATCCGTGCCGAGCGCGGCCCAGTAACCCTCTTTCTTGATCTTCTCGTTGGGTATCGAGCCTTCTACCACGAGCACAAAGGGATCGAGCCTGCCGGCATCGGCCTCGTACCAGGCTTTCATAAAGTCGTCGCCGACTTCATAAGCCAGCACCGGATTGTGCAGGTGGACTTTGGGAAGGCCAGGGATGGCGCCGAGGAGGACATCTTCGATACTCGGCTGAGAAGCCGCGGTGATGGAAACGGAGTCGCCATCGCAACTAAGTCCCGCTGTAATCCAGAGAACGTGGACTTCTTTCACGGCTGGAGGACGCTGCGTCTTACGGCCATACGGAAGCATTTCTGCCGCCATGTGCCCTCCTTTTTAAATGTCAGTTATCAGTGTGCGCGTGCTTGCCGGATGCGTCAAGAAGTCGGGGTGCATTAAGACACGAACATCAACAGATGCGTGGCAACTGTTCGTTGAATGGTAAGTCAATTACCCGGCTGCCGCCTATTTCCGTTCGAGTTACTACAATCCCTCGATGAGCGTCAACAGCGCGACCGATCGCCACCGCGTCTCTACCTTCGGGCAAGGCGCGCATTGCCGCCAGCACCGCGTCCGACGAGTCGGGATGTACGAAGGCGATCAGCTTGCCTTCGTTCGCCACAAAGAGCGGGTCAATGCCCAGCAGCTCGCAAGCGCCCTTCACCTGTTCGCGGACAGGCACGGCGCGCGATTCCATCTCCACGCCCACCTGAGAAGAATCGGCGATCTCGCACAGAGAAGTTCCCAAGCCGCCGCGCGTAGGGTCGCGCAGCGCGTGGACCTCGCCTGCCGCCAGCATGGCCGCCACCAGACGGTGCAAGGGTTGTGTGTCGGAAAGAATGTCGCCATCCAGTTCCAACCCCTCGCGCCGGGATAGCACCGCCATCCCGTGATCGGCAACTGTGCCGCTCAGTAGAATCACATCGCCGGGCCGGCCGTTGGATGCCGAGATGGAAAGGTCGCCCGCAATTCTGCCCACTCCCGTGGTAGTGATGAAGAGTTTGTCGGCAGACCGGCGATTCACCACCTTCGTGTCGCCTGTCACGATAGAGACTCCGGCCGCGGCCGCCGCTGCGCCCATGGCTTCCACCACGCGCGAGAGCTCCTCCATCGGCAGCCCTTCTTCAATGATGAAGGCGGCCGAGAGCGCCAGTGGCGTCGCGCCGCTCATCGCCAGGTCGTTCACGGTGCCGTTGATGGCCAGTTCACCGATGTTGCCGCCAGGAAAGAAGAGCGGCGTCACCACGAAGGAATCGGTGGTGAATGCGATGCGCTCGCTGCCCGCGGTGAGCACCGCCTGATCGTCCAGCTTGCGTAGCGTGGGATTATCGAAGGCCGGCAGGAACAGGTCGCGGACCAGTTGCGCCGTGAGCCGGCCGCCGCTGCCGTGGCCCATCACGATGTTCTTATGCTGCGTCAGCGGCAGCGGGCAGGAGATCGCAAAGCTTTGGGCCATGTGTTTTCAGAGTGCCTCTCGTTATACGCCGGCTTCAATCGTGACCAGGTGGCGGCCGTAATTGTAGTAGGCCGCGCAGGCGCCTTCCGCCGAGACCATCGTGGCGCCCAGCGGACTCTGCGGTGTACACTCCTCGGCGAAGGCCGGGCAATCCATGGGCTTCTTCAGTCCGCGCAGCACCTGGCCTGCAATGCAGATGGCCGGCTCCTCCGTGTGGATGTTCTCCACCGGGAAAAGTCGATCGGCGTCGTACGCACTAAATTCGTCGCGAAGCCGGTAGCCGCTCATGGGAATGGTGCCGATTCCGCGCCAGCCCCGGTCGGTCACTTCGAAGACCTGCGCGATCTTGCGGCGCGCAGCGATATTGCCGTCGCACGTCACGGCGCGGGCGTACTGATTCTCCACTTTGAAGCGGCGGCGCTCCAATTGACGCACCGTCAGGAGGATGCCTTCCAGCAGATCGATAGGCTCAAAGCCCGTGATCACGATAGGCACGCGGTAGCCCGCGGCGATGGGTTCGTATTCGCTCCAACCCATGATGGCGCAAACGTGGCCCGGTCCCAGAAAGCCCTGCACGCGGTTGTCGGGCGAGTCGAGAATGGCCGTCATGGCGGGCGGCACGATGACGTGCGACACCAGCATGGAGAAATTGCGCAGCCCCAACGCCTTCGCCTGGAAGACCGCCATGGCATTGGCCGGCGCAGTGGTCTCAAAACCGATGGCGAAGAAGACCACTTGTTTATCGGGATTGTCTTGCGCAATCTTCAGGCAGTCCATCGGCGAATAGACGATGCGCACATTCGCCCCTTCCGCGCGGATGCGAAACAGGTCGCCGTCCGTGCCGGGTACGCGCAGCATGTCTCCGAAAGAGCAGAAAATCACATCGCTGCGGCGCGCGATCGCGTGCGCGCGGTCGATGCTCTCGAGCGGCGTCACGCATACCGGACAGCCAGGACCGTGCACTAGTTCGATCTCCGGCGGCAGCAGGTAATCCAGCCCATATTTAACGATCGAGTGAGTCTGCCCGCCGCACACCTCCATCAACACCCACGACCGTGTGACCGTGCGGCGGATTTCATCCACCAGTTTGTCGGCGATGGCGTTATCGCGGTACTCGTCAAGGTATTTCATCGGAGTCGACCTCCGTCAGTTGACCCATTTCTTCCAGGTAACGGTAAGTGCGCGCGGCCTCATCCTCATCGACTTTGCTGATCGCGAAGCCGACGTGGACCATCACGTAATCACCCAACTTCGCGTCGGGAATATATTCGAGACAGGCCTCGCGCGTAATGCCGCCGAAGTCCACTTTCGACATTCGGACGCCTTGATTTTCGTGGAACTCCACGATTTTTCCAGGTATAGCCAGGCACATGCGAACTTCATCATAGGCCCGGACCAAAGAATGAGCAGTGACGCTGCGCACACAGTAGGATAGGCTTCAGCCTGTCCAGCCGAGCCCCGCCCTGCTCGTCTGTCGCGTCGAACTCCGCCCGGCCGCACCTGCACGTAGGATAGGCTCCAGGCTTTCCCGCCGAGTAGGATAGACGGTCGTTTTTCGCCGTCTGTCCAGCCGAGCGCAGCTCGGCATCAGGACTCCCGCCGTTGACACTTCACTGACTTTCGGTCAGGCTGTAGAGTGATTGCGCACATTTCTAAGACTCGCGATCGTCGTGTGGCTGCTGCCGTCCGCCACGGCGCAGCAATCCCTGGCTGAGCGACTGCTGTCCGCCCCTGACCGCGAGTCTGTGCTCCGCCTGTTGGACTCTGCCGCCGAACCGGTTGACCAGGCAGTCTTCCAGTCCGTCAGACAGTCGGCGCAAGCCAGTCTCGACAAGCGGGAATTCCCGGCGGCAGGCCGTGAATTCGCCGCCGCGCTGGCAGTCGCGGAACGCTTGAAATCCGCCGCTGCGATCGCCGTGGCCTATCTGGGAATCGGAACGGCTCAATTGCGCTCGGGCCAATTCACGCCTTCACTTTCCTCTTTTGAGAAAGGCTATGCCGCCGCCGTGGAAGCTGGCGATAAGGCCCTCCAGGCGAACCTGCTGCGCTCCAGCGGCGCCAGCTATAGTTCGCTGGGTCGCCTTTCCGACGGGTTGGACTATGCGGCCCGCGCCCTGCCCCTTTATCGCGAACTGGGTGACCGGAAGGGCGCATCCTTCGTACTGAATAATACGTGCGCCGCACAGATGGTGCTGGGTGATTTACGGCAGGCGGCTGCCAATTGTGAAGAGGCCTTTCGGTTGAGCCGCGGCTTCCCTGACGCGGTCGCCGTGGGCATCGGCAACTTGGGGCCCATCCTGGCGCAGCAGGGAAACCTCGATGCCGCGCGCGATTATCTGGAGGAGACCATTCGCCTGCTGGAGCAGCAGCACGACCCGGTCCACCTGGCCGGTGCTTACTTAAATATCGGTCCGGTCTACACCCAGTTGCACGATACGCCCAAAGCGCTGGCCGCATACGGCAAGGCGATCGAGATCGCGCGTGACGCCCACGATACGGCGGGCCAGGCCATGGCCCTGTTCAATCGTGCCAGCATCTATTCGGGGATCGACCGGGAAAAGCAGGTTGCCGATCTCCGCGCCGGGCTGCGGCTGCAGGAGCAGAACGAATCTTCATACGAGACGGTGTACGGCCTCAGCGCGCTGGCCAATTACGAGAACACAACCGGCCACGTGGAAGAGGGCTGCGGACACGCCGCCCGCGCCGTGGAGATCGCGCAGCGCTTCGGCTCTCCACAACTGCTTTGGGCCGCCTTCGGGTCGCGGGGCTACTGCGAAGTAAAGCGAGATGCGTATCCCAAAGCCAGGCTGGATTATGAAGAGGCCGTGCGTCAAATCGAACTGGTCCGCGCCTCGTCGTCCGGGGGAGATCAGGAGCGCCAGGCCTTCTTCAGCGACAAGATGGAGCCGTATCACAATCTGATCAGTGTCCTGGTAGCGTTGAAAGATCCGGCGGGCGCGCTCTCCGTGGCGGAACGGGGCAAGGCTCGTCAGTTGCTGGACACGTCGCTGCGCGGTAAAACGCAAGCGGCGCAATCCATGACTCTGGTGGAACGCGCAGACGAACAGCGGTTGAGTGGCGAGGAAGCGCGTCTGGGACGGCGCGTCGCCATGGTTCCCGCGGCGTCGCGCGCGGAGGCGCAGGCTGGTTGGGAGCGGGCCCGGCGAGAGTTTGAGGATTTCCGCGGCCATCTATACTCGGCCCATCCACAACTGGCCTTCACGCGCGGCGATGCGGTGCCGTTCCAGGTGGCCGATGCCGCCGGTTTGCTGCCGGATACTCACACGCTCCTGGTGGAATTCGTGGTGACCAGCCGCGACGTTTGGACGTTCACCCTGCAGCGCAGCGGCGGCAAACCTGTCTTGCATGTGCACGTAATGGCATGGCCTAAAGCTTCGCTATTGGCGGAGGTGGGCGCTTTCCGGGCGCAGTTGGGCGCGCGAGATCTGGGCTACCGGCAAGCCGCGCAAGCCCTCTATAAGCGGCTGTTGGGGCCGCTTGAAGCAGACTTGAACGGCAAGGATACGCTGGTGCTGGTGCCCGATGGAGGCTTGTGGAATTTGCCCTTCCAGGCTCTTCTCCGGCCCGATGGCGCTCACCTCATGGAGCGGCAGAACGTTTTCTACGCGCCCTCCCTCACCTACCTTCGGGAGACCCGGAATCACAGCGGGCCGGCCGCGACGCGCGCCGTGCTCGCCTTGGGAAATCCGGCCAGCGCGCAGTTGCCTAATGCCGCGCGGGAAGTGCGCGCGCTTGCCGATTTGTACGGCGCCTCCGGCACCACCGTACTCACCGGCGGATTGGCTACCCGTCAGGCGTGGATGGCCGCGGCCCCCGATTATCGCGTCTTGCACATTGCGACTCATGGAATTCTCAATCCCGGGAATCCCATGTACTCCTGGCTGGAAGTGGCGCCCGGCAAGGAAGCCGGCGACGGAGCCCTCGAAGCGCGGGACATTCTGGCCATGAACTTACACGCCGATGTGGCAGTGCTCTCGGCCTGCGACACGGCGCGTGGCGGCGTCCTCGCAGGTGAAGGTCTGGTGGGAATGAGTTGGGCCTTCCTGGCTGCCGGGGCTCACGCCACGGTGGTGAGCCAGTGGAGCGTGGATTCCGCGGGCACCACCGATCTCATGCTGGCCTTCCATCGCAACCTCAAGGCGGCGTCCGGCGCCAAGCCATTCGGGCGGGCGCAGGCGCTCCAGAAGGCCATGCTCGCCCTCAAAGCCATGCCCCAGTACAGCCATCCCTTTTATTGGGCCAGCTTCGTGCTGATCGGCAACGGTTACTGACCTGATTGCGGTAGATCAACCGCAATCTGCGATTTACCTGACATTGGCGCGATTCCTGCGAGGAGTATTTCAAGAAAGGGGAACCTGCTATGTCGGGTAACTTACATGAGTTAAAAATCACGGCAGGGCTGGTACTGTGCGCGGCTTTTGTGCTCGCGCCGCTCAGTCAAGCCCAGGATCGTGATCGTTCCGGGGACCGCAATTGGGATCAAAACCGTCGGATGTATACGCGGCTCGACACCGGAACGGTGATTCCGGTGCGTACCAATGAGGCCATCGACGTCGAACGAAGAGACAATCGCGTCTACTATGGCGTGGTGGATCAGGACGTCCGAGGCGATAACGGCCGCATCGCCATTCCGCGCGGCTCCAATGCCGAGTTGATGGTGCGCGTGGAGCCGGACAACGATTTGATTTTGGACGTGGAATCGGTCGTGGTGAACGGACAACGTTACGCCATTCGCGCCGACCCGAACAAGGTCGAATCACGGCGTGATAACAGTGTAGTCGGCGCAATCGTTGGCGCGATTAACGGCGGCGAAGCTCGTGGCCGCGCCGTCCGCATCCCGCGCGACTCCGTAGTGACCTTCCGCTTGGAACGGCCTTTAGAGATGGGCGTTGCCGATCAGGGTGTCGATCGCGACGGCCACCACTATCACGACTATTACCGCGATCATCAGTAAGTCGGACGATCGCCTTCCCTCGTCTACCGGCACGAGGCGGTTCGCTACAATGTCAACCAATGGCTGACAGAAAGCGGACCGCCCGCGCCGCATTCATCCTGCTGGCGCTGCTCGTTCTTGTGAGTGCGTCGCTATATCGGCGGCCGTGGGTCGGCAGTCGCATGATCTGGCTGTCGGGCCTCGGCTGGCTGGCGTTTAATTTCTATTGGGGCGCCGCCGCCAAGAATTCCTCCAAGGCAAAAAAATCGGAATCGGCGGAATCGCGCCGAGTGCATCAGTATCTTTTACTCTCCGGACTTCTCTTCTTATTCGTCACTGTTCCTGGATTGCGCTGGCGATTTCTCCCCCTCGTCTGGTTCGTGCCTGTCGCCGGACTCGTGTTGCAGGCCGCCTGCGGAGCATTCGGCGTCTGGGCGCGGCGGCACCTGGGCGCGCATTGGAGCGGCGAGATCACCATTAAAGAGGAGCATCGGCTGATTCGCTCCGGACCGTATCGCCTGGTGCGCCACCCCATGTACACAGCCTGGCTGGGTATGTACGCGGGACCCGCCATCGTATCGGGCGAGGCCCATGCCCTCCTCGGTCTGCTGCTGGCGGTGGTCGCCTACTGGCGTAAAATCCGGCTCGAAGAAGCCGTTCTCATCGAAGGCTTTGGCGCGGAGTACGCCGCTTACCGCCGGCAAACCTGGAAGTTGCTTCCTGGATTATTCTAAGCGTCTCGCCAGATCTTCACACGTGCGGCTCACGTCCCGATTACTCTCTACCAGCCCGTAACGGGTGTGAATCGCCAGCCGGATGTCCGGCGCGTTGCCCGTGACCGCGCAAATGCGGCGCGCCGCGCTTTCGAAGATTCTCACTTCCGAATACGGCGGCACCTTCAGCTCACCGAGCGACCAGTTCGTGATCGAGACGTGATTCAAGTTCGGCCCGTCCTCGTAGACGTAGTCCTGCAGTTCATCCGGGAGCCTGTCGAAGGTGGCGTCGGTCAGGTAGATTTTCGCCGCATGCTGATTCCCCGAATAGAGCGCGAAAGAAAGGTACGAGTCCCACAGGTTGACCATGCGGAAAGCCGGAGCGATCACGAAAAGGATCGCCACCACTCTGTGAAACACAAATGATCTTCCCCACAGAATATCGCGCGCCGGCGGCCCGTCCGCGCTCCCGAACAGGATAGCCAGAAACGCGATCATCGCCACATTCCAGGGCCACACCACCCGGTTGTACGCAATTCCCAGCGGACCGATCGCCAACAAAATACCAAGGTGCATCGCGATTGCCCCCACCATCGCGGCGCGCCGAAATCGCTGCGTGCAGAGTCCCAGACCAAGCGCGCATTCCAGAATGCAGGCCAGGATGCCGGCGCGCTGGAAGACGGACCGCTGCAGGCTGGGCCACGCATGTGTGAACGGCTCCGTCAATTCCGGAAACGTGGTGTGCAGGAAACTCGGATTCAGCTTCGCCACGCCGCTCCAGATGTAGATGGCGGCGATAATGAGGCGGCAGGCGTTGAGTCCCGCGACTTCGTCCTTCCGCCGCGCCAGGCCCAGACACAGTAGCATCACCAGGTATTGGTAAAACCAGGGCTGCCACCTGGACTGGTCCTCCAGGCAGACGCCCACCGCCATCAGGAAGAATACAGCAAGCGGGATACGCGGCCGGTCAGTCAGCCCGATCCAGCCGAGCAGCGCCAGCATCGCATCGAAAAGCGCGCCATCCCACGGCGGCGGCAGTGGCCGAATGGCGCCCCAGACCGGGGTCAGCGGAAAGCTCCGGGTAGTGAGCCAGAGATTGCGGGAGAGCGCCAATCCGGCGATGCATCCGGCGGCGAGGAAGAATCGGAGCCAGTCGGCGTGGCATCGCGGTATGCGGAAAGAGAGTATCGACACAGGATACCCTAAGTTGCCATTGGACTATTACAGTAGTAGAGTCAATGTTGCCATAGGCCTCACCATGTTTAAAGCCAAGCTGACTCGACCGGAGTTGGAAGTATTGGAAGTCTTCTGGCAAAAGGGCGCCTGCTCCGTCCGCGAGATTCAGGAGACATTTCCCCAGCCCGACCGTCCGGCCTACACGACCATTCAGACCGTCGTCTACCGGCTGGAACGTAAGAAGGCGCTCCGCTGCACCAAGCGAATTAGCAACGCCAACATCTTCGAAGCCCTCGTGTCTCGCGAGGATGCGCAGCGCCGCTTCCTGGACGATCTGCTGGCCGTTTTCAGCGGCCGCGCCCAACTCGTCCTGGCCCACTTGGTCGAGGCCGGCGAACTGACTCTGGCCGACGTAAAGGAGGCCGAAAAGGCGCTCCGCCAACCTCCTCCCCGAGCCCTGCCTCGGACTCGTCGCCCGCACCGACCCCAATGAACAGGAGAGCGTCACCCTCCTTCCCATCGAAGATCCCGGCATTTCTTCCGACTAGCCCGTCAGCGCGCGAGCTGCTGAAGCAGCGCCTGTGCTTCCGGATAGTTCGGGCGCAATCGCACGGCGTCCCGCAATGCCGCCGCGGCTTCGTCCGTCCGCCGCTCCATGGACAGCGCCGCTCCCAGTCCGTAGTGGGCCTCGGCGTCATCGGGATTGTATCGCAGCCCGTCGCTAAAATGCGCAATCGCTTCGTCGCTTCTCTTCGAATACAGGCAGGCGAAGCCCATCACGAAATGCGTCGGCGCGTCGTGCGGTTTCAGCCGCAGCACTTCGCCCAGTTCTTTCATGCCCTGTCCGTCTTTGCCGTGCTGTAAGAGAGCGACTCCCAGGTTGAAATGAGCCACCGTATTGGCCGGATCCAGTTGAATCGCCTTTTGAAAATACCCCACCGCCTGGTCGAACTTCTGCTCCCTGTCGCAGATCAGACCCAGTTTGATGTAGACGCCGGCATTGTTGGGAGTGTCCTTCCGGGCAGCTTCGTATTGCGAGACTGCTTCCGCGTCCTGTCCGCGCGCGTCGGCAATCATGCCCAGGAAAAAATGGGCATCGCCCCGCCCGGCGAAGGGAGCCACAAGCCTGCTGAGCCGTTCCACTGCGGCGGCGGACTTGGGCGTCTCGAAGAACTCATTCGTGAAGCCCCACAAAGGCAGCGGATCGCCGGGCCGCAGCCTGAGACACTCGCCGATCGCCGTCAGACCTTCATCCACTGCCTCGGGTTTGTTCGGGTAAGCCGTGAGTAACGTGCGAGCGATGAAATTGCGGATGTCGGCGTCCTTCGGGTCAGCCTCGGCCGCCCGCCGAGCCACCTGAATCGCCTGGTCGGGATATCCGAATCGGCTCAGCAGACCGGCCTGTTTGAGCAGACGCGTTGAGCTATACGACAGCGCAATCAACTGGTCGTTCAACGGATCGTCCGGCGGCGGCACAATCTTGGATTTGCTCAACGTGATGCTCTGCGCCGCCTCGGCGGCCTTCCCTGTCTGTCCGAGCCCCGTATAAGCTTCCTGCAGCAATTCGTACGGGGGCTGCAGATAAGGGTAACTGCGGGTCAGTGGCTCCACCTGCGCGATCACTTGGCCCCACTTCTGCCGGCGCGCCGCCACGCGTCCCAGCCCGAAAGCCGCCTGCAAGGTATACCGAGAGTCATGGACCCCGGCCGCCCTTTCGTAATACAGCGCCGCTTCATCCAGTCTGTCCTGCTTGAACTCGCCGTCCGCCAGGCGGAGCAGGGCCGGAACGTGATCCGGCTTCAGCTGCACCGTATGCTGCAGCAGCCTGACCTTCTCCTGCTCGTTTCCGTTCTCCTCCTGCAGGAATGCCTGGCAATACGCCCACCGGTAATCCTTCGGCGCTAATCGCGCGGCAATCCGATAAGCCGCGGCGGCCTGTTCCGGAAACAGGTTGGCATGATAAGCCATGCCAAGTTTCCCCACGGCTTCGGCCGAGTTCGGCCGCCGGCGAGCCTCGCGATCGGCCTCCTGCAATAGGCCGCGCAGACTCGGGTTCGCCCCCTGCAGATCCGGCAACTGAGGAAAATCCTCCGGCACCTTCACCGGCAGCAGAAGCGGCCCCACCAGCCACGTGATCGCCGCCACCGCCACCGCAAGCGCCGCCACTTTGAGAAGTGGTTTCATCGTTTCTTGCCCGGCGCGCCACCCCATTGATTCAGCCACAGCATCACTCGACCCGCGGGCGAAAACGGCTGATACACGTCCATCCGCACCGATACCAGGTCCGTCCGACCGTCCCCATTCATATCCGCCGCTTCCAGGCTGATCAAATGCGTCGGCGAGTTGCTGATGTCATGCTCCGTGAAGTTCATCTTGCCGTCATTCTCGAACCAGACAATGCTCTGCGCATCCGGCCGCTCCCAAAAGTTGTAGCAACTCACGGCGGCCACGTCCAGGTCGCCATCGCCATCCAGATCCACCGCGACGGCGGCGCTAGCGCCGGGAAGCAGCCCTATCGGATGATGCTCAAATTTGAAGTTGCCCTTATTCTCCAGCCACTGGACGCTGTGCCAGGGCCGCGGCCGCGGCGGCAGATAGTCGAACGCATCGCCATTGGTATACAAGATGTCGATCAAGCCGTCCTTATTCAGGTCCACCAGCCGGATCCCGCTGCTGCCATAGTCCTCATTGGTGCTGCCCCAGACCAGGTGCGATTTGAAGTTTCCGTGGCCGTCGTTTTCGAACACATAGACTTCCTCCCATTCCTGGCTCACCAGGCTGACGAAGTCCATGTCGCCGTCGTGGTCGATATCCACCGGAATCGTGTGAATCACGCCCGACAGGCTCTGCAGGATGTGCGACCGGAATTGCCAGTTGCCCAGGTTCTCCATCCACCGCGTCTCGCCGTCGTCATACCCGAATTCCCCCACGACCAGATCCAGCCGGCCATCCCCGTTGAAATCGGCGGCGCGCACATCCGCCACCCTCGCAATGTGATCCACAATCGTGTGCGGCGTGAAGTTCTGCTTCCCGTCATTCTCCAGAATCACCACCGACCCGATCTTGTCGTTGCTCGGAAAAAGCTGACCCATGCACGCAACAACCAAGTCCAGATCGCCGTCCTTGTCGATATCCACCGCCGTCACGTGTGCCGGCGCGGGCAGCACCGGACTCACCCAGTGTTCCGTATAAACGCCGGCCGGGTACTGACGGATCCACCCGATCCGATTGGCCAGCATATCGGCCACCAGGATGTCCGGCAACCCGTCCTTATCCAGGTCCACGATCTCCAGGCTGGCAATCCGAGGCGGTTCGGTGGACGGAAAGCCGATCGGCGACGGTGTCAGAAAGTCGATTTTCCTGCCGTGCGGCGTCGCAGCCAGGTTGCCTGCCGTCTCCGCCTTCCGTGCGCCCTTAAAGATATGTTCGAACATCTGCTGCAGCGAAAGACCGGAGTTGTGCGCCTGATAAAACAAAACCAGCAGCGGAACTCCCAGCATGACCGCCAGAATACTGAGCCCCGGCAACGCCGACGATCTTCTTTTCCCTGGTGATTTCGGTCTCGCAATCTGCCTCGGCATCGGTCCTTTCTGTTATCCGGCGAAAAACCAAATCATCCCCGCGGCAGAGGTCCACACGAAGCACGCCAGCGGAATCGCCCCCAAAATCGCCCGTCGCGGCTGCACACCGTCACCCAGCCATACCTGGTAGAGCACCCGTAAAGAGTAGGCGGCCCCCACCAGTACACAGGCCGCCTGCAACCAGGGTATCGCGGGGGCCCACAGGATGTGCCACCGGCTGCCGGCCATCCCCAGCAGATTCCAGCCCCAATTCAGCGGGTCCGACAGGGTCTGAAGTACGAACGTCATCATGGACAGCGCCGTCGCCAGCGCAAAAGCGATCCAGCAGCCCATTCCAATCGGGATCAGAGCGCCGCTGGTGGCCCGAAACTGCGTGCCCGCGGACATGCGAAATCGGCCCAGGCTGATCCCCAGCTTCGTGAGCACGTACCACATCAGGGGCAGCACCCCCAGACACACCACCCACACCGCCACCGCGTAAACCGCGAAACTCCCCCAGTTCTTTTTATCGAGAATGTCGATCCAATCGCGGATTCGATCCCAGGCGCCCAGATTGATGAAGCTGTACAAACAGGCCAGGGCGAACATCACAATCGCCTGCCAGGCTTCGCCATAGCTCACCAGTTTGCTGTCCCAGGTCGACGGCCGCCAGAACACCGCGACATTGTCATACGCGCACGTCTTTACGCATTCCATGCAGGCGCCGCAATCGTTGTTGCGGTCAATCTCGCCCACGCACAGTCCGTACGCGCAGCCCCAGCCTTTGGCGCTGCCGGTCAGGCAGAACTGGTCCTGGCAATCGCCGCAGACCTTGTCTGAGATGCTCCGCACCATCACCCGGCCCGTCGTCGAGTAGAGGCTGATGTAGCTGTTGATGGGGCACAAGTGGCGGCAAAACAGGCGCTGCTCGGGGAAAACCGAAACCAGAAGCGCCATCACCACCAGGCCGATCAACATCCAACTCGTCGCCGGCGGCAGCGCAACCAGCGTGGTGCTGAAGGTCCCCAGCAAGAGGAAAAACAGAACCCGCGGCCACGCGTTGCTCAGCCACGAAGGCCATTTGAGCGGGATGCCGAACAGCTTCCGTGTGGAAGTGCCTTCCAGTTCGCCCGGATTCTTCGAAAGCCGGAGCCTTTGCAGCCATTCCCCCATCAGCGGCAGTGGGCAAGCCGTACACCAGATTCTCCCGCCAAGCGGCACCAGCAGCAAGATCAAACCCGAGAGCCAAACCACCCAGATAATCATGGGAGCCGCATTGCGCCCGGGGACCTTCGTGCCGAACAGGCCTGCCAGAATGAGGAACCAGAACACGCCCAGCATGGGAAGCGCCAGGTTAAATTGAAAGGAAGGCGCCTTGAGAACGCGCTTCAGCCAGGGAAAAGCGCGGAACAAATCCACCCGCCGGTCGGGAGCCTCGCCCGCCCATTGGAGCCTCAGGATCAGCCCGGCAAGCGGGATCGCCAGAAGCAGTCCCAGCGCCCCGTACAGCAGGAAATTGGGCGCCACAATCAGGTCCCCGCGCTCGGTGCCGTGCAAGGGGCCATTCGACGTATGATTGCGAAATTGCGACTTGCCGGTCAGCCAGCCCTCCCAGCCCGGCAGTCCGGCCACAATCTCCACCGTGTCGGTGAGAACCGGGGCCGCATCGGGACGCGACAGGCGCTGAACGGACACCATTTTGTCGCCTGGAGTGATCGAGACGTGGATGTCGTAGTCCTGGAAAAAGAAACTCTGCCCGGTATCCCGCGTGGAAAAGGTCAGCCGCAAACGATCCCCCCGGCTGGCATGAATCCGTGAAGGGCTGAAGCCGTAGCGATACGCCTCGATGTGGATGTTCCGCGTCTGTGGAGGCGGCGCCGTCACCGCCGCGTACCAGCACGGCAACCCAGCCCCGGCGATCAGAATCAGCACCGCGCTCAGCCGCTGGATCCCTGTGGCCCTCGGTGCCGCCCGCTGCACCCCGGACCGCACCGGCGGATTGGAGAGAATCGGGAAAACCGCAGCAGCCGGACCCGTCTGAAGCGGTTTCTGACCGGGCATGGCGGGGCTTCCTTTCTTAGTGCGAGGGTCGAACAACCCATCGCATACTATAGCGAGATGGAGCCCCGCGCATCAATAGTAGAATGGGTGTGCCCCCTCCACCTCCCTGTCGCATACCCCATCCGCAGGCCGAGCCGCGAACCAACTATAAGGGAGCGCAGACCCCACCATCGCATAAGCCGAACCGCGACCATAAGGGAGCGCAGACCCTCGAAGTCCCGACCTTCCGGGGGTTAGAAAGCGCTTGCAGACGAAAGCGCTTACGTTCTGAAGTAGGAACCATTGTTAGGACCCCCGCCGCGGGGTAAAAATCCAGGTTGGCAACTGATCTATCTATCCCCCGATCACAACCCGTAACCCACTCTCTACATGATGTTTTAACATGTCTTAACTGTTAGGACTAACGCCATTTTTGCAGATAAAAAGTTCGGCAAGCAAACAAATTGTGCAGATTCCATTACAGTTATGAAGATGACACCGTAAGAAACCTAGCTATAGTGTGGCCGAAGCGTACACTTAATCAGCTAATTCCGTCCGCTGCTCAGGACAGGTCTAGCCATTGGTGGAAGCGAAAGGAAGACAAGAGTGCGAAAACTATCCGCGACGATATTTCTCTTCGGGCTCGCGATACAGGGGTATGCCCAGAGCATCACAGGCTCGCTGAACGGACGTGTAGTCGATCAGCAGGGCAGCGCAGTGCCGAACGCAAAGGTGACCGCGACGGAGTCAACCAAGAAATTAACGGTCGCCACGAATTCGACCGGAGTGGGCGATTTCACGATCACCGGTCTTTTACCGGGTACCTACACCGTTAATGTGGAAGCAACAGGATTTAAGAAGTTGACGCGTCCAGACGTGGTGCTGAACGCCAGTGACAGAATCGCCTTGGGCGATCTGACAGTGCAAATCGGTTCCCTGGCCGAGACCATCGAGGTCAGCGCCGCGGCAGTCACGTTGCAGACGGAAAGCGTCGAACGCGGCTCAGCGGTCACGGGAACCCAGATTGCCAACATCAACGTAGACGGACGCAGTCCGCTGGATTTGGCCAAGCTGATTCCGGGCGTCCAATTTACTACCGGCGCTACGTATGCGGTCGGCAACGCCGCAACCGGAGCGAACAACTTTACGGCGAACGGCACTCGTCCGTCGCAAAACCAGGTCACCATCAACGGAATTGGCGACGTCGACACGGGCAACAATGGCGGTCTGAACGCCAGCGTCAGCAACGATTCGATCGCTGAGTTCAAGGTACTCACCGGATCCTATCAGGCTGAGTATGGCCGCAGCGCCGGCGCTCAGGTCCAATTGGTGACCAAGAGCGGCACTTCCAGCTTCCATGGCAGCGGCTATCTCTATCACCGCAATGAGGGCCTCAACGCGAATACCTACCTGAACAATATCCGGCCGCAATTCGGTTTGACGGCGACTCCCAAGCCGTTGTTCCGCTATAACGATCCCGGCTACACCATCGGCGGCCCGATCCCGATCAAGAAATGGAACCTTCGCAATAAGCTGTTCTTCTTCTGGAGTGAGGAATGGCAGGAGCAGTTGGTGCCCAACACCGCCCATAACGCGACGGTGCCCACGGCCCTCGAGCGCAAAGGCGATTTCAGCCAGAGCGTCAGCTCCGCCAATCACCAGGCCGTGAAGATCTATGACCCCACCAACGGTCAGCTCTTCCCGAACGCCGTCATCCCCGCCAACCGCATCTGGGCGCCCGGCGCAGCCTTGTTGAACCTCTATCCCCAGCCCAACCAGTCGCTTGCGGCGAATTCCAACCTTCCCGGCGGCGCTACCTACAATTACCAGACCCAGTTGGCGGGTACGTCTCCCCGCCGCGAAGATTTGCTGCGCCTGGATTATAACCTCACCGAGAAGATCCGCGTATTTGGACACTATATTAAGGACATCTCCAACGCGGGTATTCCTTATGGCACCTGGGTCCTGGGAATCAATCCTCCCATCGCCCCCATCTCTGAGCCCATCCCTGGCAACAGTCTGGCCGGCGGCATGACCTACATGATCACCCCGACCATGACCAACGAATTCAACCTGGGCTACACCAACAACAGCATCAACATCTTTGCCCCGAATAACGGCCTGGCCCCGTCGATCATGGGATCCAACCCGCTGCCCCTTCTCTACCCTGACGCGAATCAGAACTATCTGCCTCAGGTCGGTTTTGGCGGCAACAACCTGGCCAACTCGCCCACTTTCGGCAGCTCCGATGCGCCGTTCATCAACTACAACACCACTATCGATCTCACCGACAACCTGACCAAGGTCTGGCGGAACCACATCATTAAGGCCGGCTACTACATGCAGCGCAGCCGCAAGGACCAAACCTCCTTCGGCGCCTTCAACGGTAGCTATAACTTCGGCGATCAGGGCGGTCCCACGGGCGCCAATCCGATCGATACCGGCTACGGCTTCTCCAATGCGCTCTTGGGAGTTTTCCAGTCCTTCAACCAGGCGCAACACCACATCAATGGCCTCTACCGTTACTGGAACATGGAAGAATATGTCCAGGACACCTGGAAGGTCACCCCTCGCCTGACTTTGGACTACGGCTTGCGTGCCGCCTGGTACCAGCCCCAATACGATGCCGGCATGCAGGCATCTTCCTTTGAGCTTTCCCAATTCGATCCCACCAAAGCGCCCAAGCTGTATGTTCCGGCCGTCAACCCGGCCAACAACACCCGCAGCGCCTACGATCCCATCGCCAAGACGTATCTCCCTGTGAACTTCATTGGCCTGATGATCCCCAACAGCGGGAACATCACCAACGGCATCTGCCAGGCCGGCACCTGCGTCAACAAGTATTTGACCCAGGACCGCGGCCTGCAATGGGGTCCCCGCTTCGGTATCGCCTGGGACGTCACCGGCAAACAGGACTTCGTCATCCGCACCGGCGGCGGTATCTACTATGACCGCATCCAGGGCAACCGGACCTTCGACACAGTCACCAACCCGCCCGAGGCCTTCAGCGTCACCACTCAATACGGTTTCGCTCAAAACCTCAATCCCGCCACGGCCGTACTTTCTCCCCCCTCAGCGGTGGAAGTCGACCCGACCGGCAAGATCCCGACCACCTACTCCTATCAGTTCAGCGTTCAAAAACGCCTGCCCTGGAGCATGATTCTCGACGTCGCCTACGTCGGCTCCGCTTCGCGCCACCAGCAGGATAATCGCAATCTGAACTGGAGCCCGTTTGGCACCACCTGGACCGCGGCGGCTACCGATCCTACGGCCGGCACCGGCTGTATCGGTTGCGCGGCAGCCCTCGGA
>DASZMZ010000218.1:0-20641 GCA_035551455.1 Candidatus Sulfopaludibacter sp. | reverse complement strand
GAGGACACTGAGGAAGCACGGAGACAGACGACGAAAGGCGATCGTCTGTCCTACGGCGGAGTTTGGGCTTTAGGACGATTCGGTTGTCAAAGATCGGTAGCGGTGGACGGGTTTTGCCAGGGGTTTTTGGACCGCTATTGGCGGATTTCGGGGTCGGGTTTAGGGGTTGAAAAAACAAAATCGGGACGCAGGATTTCGTCGGGATAGACGGGGGCCTCGGGTTTTGTTTTCTGGGGTTTGAGTTTCTCGGCTGCCAGGCGAATAGCTTGCTCTTTGCGGAGGAGGTCGAGATTCTTTTCCATCTTGCGGTGGAGACGGCTTTCGTAGAGGGTCAGGAGGTTGAAGTTTTTGACGTTCTTGACCCAGGCGAGGGACTGGAGGAAGGCGTCGGAGACCTGCGGGGGCTGTTTGGCGTAGGGGTCCTCTTTGGTGTTGAGGCCGATGCCGAGGAGGGTGTTTTCGATGGACGCGGCGCGGGAGAGACGCCAGGCGTCATCGGCGATGGCTTGGGCGAAGGAGGTTTCGAGTCCTCCGACGGGTGCTAGGGATTCGAGCAGGGCTTTGCAGTGTTTGTTGTAGGCCTCCTGCTCGGGTTTGGTGAACATCATGACTTGGCCGGTCAGGCCGTGGCGGTAGGCGTTGATGATGCGGCGATCAGGCAACGCGGCTTTTTCTTCGATTTGAATCAGCTTCGGGCACATAGTGGCTCAGCTCCTTACCGACCTCATTGAAACATGTCAACTAGGGGAATCAGGGGTGAAAATCGGTTAAGTGGTTTGGAATGTGGTGAAAAATAGTTGAAGAAAAAAGAAATGGATTTTTGCGGTGGTGGAATTAGGCGGTGGCTTCGCCGGCGATTTTTTCGAGGCCGCGTTCGCGGATTTCCTGTTCACGCATGAGGAACTTCTGGACCTTCTTGGTGACGGTCTGGGGGAAGCCTTCGACGAAGCGGACGAACTGGGGGACCTTAAAGTAGGCGATCTTGCCGCGGCAGAAGTTGCGGATCTCCTCTTCGGTGGCTTCTTCGCCGGGCTGCAACTGGACCCAGGCGCAGACGGTTTCGCCCAGTTTCGCATCGGGAATGCCGATGACGTAGACGTCGGCGATCTTGTGGTGGGTGTGGAGGAAGTCCTCCACCTCGCGCGGATAAATATTCTCGCCGCCGCGGATGATGGTGTCCTTCGCACGGCCGCGAAAACTGAAATAGCCGTCGGGACGCAGCATGGCGAGGTCGCCTGTATGGAGCCAGCCCTCGGGGTCCACCGCCTGGGCCGTCGATGCGGGATCGGCATCGTAGCCCTTCATGACCAGATAGCCGCGCGCACACAATTCGCCCTGCTCGCCCAGGGGCAGCCGTGCGCCGGTTTCCGGATGCACAATCTGGACCTCGGTATTGGGCAGCGCCGTTCCCACGGTCTTCACGCGCAGTTCCAGCGCATCATGGGCGTGCGACATGGTGATGCCGGGCGACGCCTCGGTCTGTCCGTAGATGATGGTGAGCTCCGGGATGTGCATTCGCTCAACTACCTGCTTCATGATTTCGATGGGGCAGGGGGCTCCGGCCATCACGCCGGTGCGCAGACTGGTGAGATCGTACCGGCCGAATTCGGGATGGGTCAGTTCGGCGATGAACATGGTAGGTACGCCGTAGAGGGCGGTGGCGCGTTCGCGATGGACCGCTTCCAGCGTGGCCTGCGCGTCGAATTGCGCGCCGGGCAGAATGAGGGCCGCGCCATAGACTACCGAGACCATGGAGCCGATTACGGAGCCGAAGCAGTGGTAGAGGGGCACGGGCGCGCAGATGCGGTCCTGCTCCGTGGCGTTGAGACCGCGGCCCATCGCCATGCCGTTGTTTAAAAGATTGTGGTGCGACAGCATGACGCCCTTGGGCGAGCCGGTGGTGCCACTGGTGTACTGGATATTGGCGACATCGTGCGGGGATGCGGCATGGGCCGGAATGTCGATGCCGCCGTCCAGCATCTCTTGCCAGGATGGGTCGCCCAGCCAGACGACGTGTTCGAGCGGCAGATGGTCGCCATTGCGCGATTCAGCGAGAATCTCGCGATAGTTGGCGCGCGCGTCGTGATCGCGCAGAAAGAGGGCTTTCATGTGCGACTTCTGGAGCACGTAGCGCAGTTCGTGCGACCGGTAGGCTGGATTCACATTCACCAGAATCACGCCGGCGCGGGACGCGGCGTACTGGAGCAGCACCCACTCGAGGCAGTTGCTGGCCCAGATGCCGGCACGGTCGCCGGGCGCGAGTCCGAGGCCGGCCAGTCCACGCGCCGTGCGGGTGGCCTCGCGGTCTAACTGGGCCCAGGAGAGGCGCACATTCTGATGGCAGACAATGAGCGCGTCGCGTTCGGGAAAGTTCCCGGCGCTATCGCCAAGCGCCTGCGAAATGGTCTTTTCGAGGAGGGGCACGTCCGGCCCGCGCAGATAACTGAGCTGTTCCACGGAAACGCTTAGTGTAACGCCGATACCGTTTACAATGGCCGCATGGATGGGCTGCCCATCGACGCGCTGATTCCCGGCATTGTGAGCCATCTTCGGACGGAGCGGAACCTTGTGCTGGAGGCGCCGCCCGGGGCGGGCAAGACTACGCGTGTGCCGCGCGCGCTGATGGAACTGGACAGCAGGCAGGTGCTGGTGCTGGAGCCTCGCCGGCTGGCGGCACGGCTGGCCGCGCGATACGTTGCCGGCGAACTGGGCGAAGTTCCCGGGGGCACGGTGGGTTACCAGGTGCGGTTTGAAAATGTCACGCGCACCGACACCCGCCTCCGTTTCCTCACCGAGGGCGTGCTGACCCGCCGCATGCTGACGGACCGGCGGCTCCTGGACGTTCATTGCGTAGTGCTCGACGAATTCCACGAGCGCCATCTGGAAGGTGACTTGGCGCTGGCGCTGCTTCGCAATCTGCAGCGTACGCGGCGGCCCGAGTTGCGGATCGTGGTGATGTCCGCCACGCTGGATGCCGCGCCCATTGCAGAGTATCTGGGCGGGGCGCGCGTGATGCGGTCGGAGGGTCGTCAGCATCCGCTCGAAATCGAATATACGCCGCACTCGGCCGCGCCGCTGGAGCAGCAGGTGGCGGCGGGGGTGGAGCGGGCGCTGGCTCATGAGAGGCGCGGCCACATGCTGGTGTTCCTGCCGGGGGCCGCGGAAATCCGCCGGGCGCAAACCGCCTGCGCCGCTCTGGCACAACGGGCGGGACTGCTGCTGCTGCCGCTGCACGGGGACCAATCGCCGGCCGAGCAGGATGCGGCCGTGGGTCCGAGCGACCGCCGCAAGATCATCCTCAGCACGAACGTGGCGGAAAGCTCCATCACGATCGATGGCGTGAGCGTGGTGATCGATAGCGGGCAGGCGCGGGTGGCCGGCCACTCGCCGTGGTCGGGTCTGCCGACGCTGGCGGTTTCGCGCATCAGTCAGGCTTCGGCTAATCAGCGGGCGGGACGCGCGGGGCGGACCGGTCCGGGCCTGGTGATACGCCTCTACCCGCTGGACGATTTCGTTCGGCGTCCGGCGCAGGATCTGCCGGAAGCCGCGCGGGCCGATCTGACGCCCGCCGCACTTCTGGTGCGTGCCATGGGATTGGACGGACTCGCGGCCGTGGAGTGGCTGGATGCGCCGCCGGCGGCTCACATCGAACATGCCGAAGACCTGCTGCGGCAGCTCGGCGCCACGGGCCAGACGGGTCGGGACATGGCGCGGTATCCGCTGCATCCGCGACTCTCGCGGCTGATTGTGGAAGCGTTGCGGCGCGGGGTGGCCGAGGATGGCTGCACGGTGGCCGGTCTTCTCAGCGCCGGTGAGCGGCTGCCGCAGCAGCCCAGGCATGCGACGCGCAGCGATCTGCTGGTGCTGGCGGAAGGCCGTATGGAGCCGCGCGTGCAGCAGGTGGTGCGGCAGATCCACCGGCTGGTGAATCCGCCGAAGCAGGAAGTCAAGGACGAAGAGGCGCTCCTGATCAGCGTGCTCACGGCTTTTCCGGATCGCGTGGCGCGCCGCCGCAGCGGCAGCGAGCTGCAGATGGCATCGGGCGGATCGGCCCAACTGGCGAGCTCCAGCACGGTCACGGAGGCGCAACTTCTGGTTGCCGTGGAGGCCGAGGAGCGCAGCGATCAGCAAGCGCCGGTGGTGCGGGTGGCTAGCGCGGTGGATCCGATCTGGCTGCTGGATTTGTTTCCCGGCCGCGTCACCGACGTCTCGCGGATCGAGTGGAATCGCAAGGCGGAACGCGTGGAAGGCCGCGCCATGCTGATGTTCGACCAGATCCCGATCGAGGTGAGTGCGGCGGAGCCCGACCCGGTGGCGGCGGCGACACTGCTGGCGGAGAAGGCCCTCGAGGCCGGTGTGTACCGCTTCGGCGATCAGGAAACGCTGGACGCGTTCCTGGATCGGGCACGGTTTGCCGAAGCGTATGGCGGCGAGCCGGCGGCGCATCTTCCGGTCGAGGCATTGCGGAGGCTGGCCGAGGGGCTGAAGAGTTTCGCTGAACTGGAGGCGGTTACCAGGCAGGGCGGCCTGCTGCGCGAGATGGAGCGCCAGATGACCGCGGCCGGCCGCCGTCTGATCGAAGAAGTGGCACCCCGGCAGGTGCGGCTGCCCGGTCCGCGAATGGCGCCGGTCCACTACCCGGCCAATCAGCCGCCGTGGATCGCGTCGCGCCTTCAGGATTTCTTCGGTCTGCGTGAAACCCCGACGGTGGCGCGGGGGGCGGTGCGGTTGGTGGTCCATCTGCTTGCTCCGAATCAGCGGCCGGTGCAGATGACGACCGATCTGGCGGGTTTTTGGGAGCGGCTGTATCCGCAGGTGCGAAGGGAACTCTCGCGGCGGTACCCGAAACACAAATGGCCGGAGAATCCGGTGGGGTAGGTCCTCACCCTCACCACGAAGTCACGGAGGACACTGAGTAAGCACGGAGGATTTTAGGGGTCGGCCTACTGGCATGGACGAAATCGGAGTTCCGAGGCGCAGGCGTTTCATGAAGTTTGGCGGGCCGCAGGCCGAGCTCCGCTCGGCTTGGACAGACGGCGAAAGGCGACCGTCTATCCTACTCGCTGCGGCCGAGCTCGGCTCGGCTGGACAGGCTAAAGCCTATCCTACGTGGAGCAGCTACTCGATCTCCAGCTTCACGGTATCGTACATGATTCCGCCGTTGTTGCCGACTGCGGTCAGGGCCAGCCGGACGATGTTCGCGCCGGTATGCAGCAGGTTGGCTGGAAACGCGATGTCCTGCAGTTGGTAGCGAGCGCCGCGAAGGGCCGCGCGATAGGTGGCTGCGTCGTTGGCATACGCGAGTTGTTTGATCTCCTGGCCGTTTATGGAGACAGTCAGTTTTGGATTCTGACTGACGCCGGCGAGCGCCAGAGTCAGGTGGGCGGTGCCTGGAGCAGGGCCGTCCAGGGTGAAACTCACATCCCAGTTTCCGGGCTTGGCTTGGGCGAAATACCAGTCTTCGCGAGGCGTGCTTTTGTCGATGGTGAATGTCAGATCGGCCGGCACCATGCCGATCCATTTGATGTTGCGGGGTTGGTCGCCGTACTTGAACTCGCCGGACATGCGATCGGCGTGACCGATCTGCCAGACGAGGCGGCTGTATTTCGGCGGACTCCACACCACGTCGCCGAGGTCCAGTGCCGCGCCATGCACCGCGATATCGTCCTTTTCCAGTTGCGCCGTAATCGAACCCTGGGTGGCGTAGGCGTAGAGCGCATAAGCGCCCTCGCGCACGTGCGGAATGGAAAAGCGGCCGTCGGGGTCGGCCTTGGCGGAGAAGATGAAGTCGCCGGCCTGTTTGTAAATTTCCTCGCCGGGCTTGGCCAGCACCACGATGGCGCCAGCCGCGCTGCGGCCGTCCGCGACTTTCAACTTGCCCGTTACGCGGGTGCGATCCAGCGGGAAGAGGTCCTCATCCATCCATTCGTAGGGCCATTGGGCCTGCTCGGTTTGGGCTTTGTGTTTGGCGTCGGCAATCATGGCAGCGGGCTCGCCGGAATTGATGTAAGTGAACCAGGGACCGAACAGCTTCTCGTTTTTGGGGAAGGCTCCGGGTCCGCCGCCGCCGTAATGGGCGCCTTGAAAGTAGTTGAGAATCAGGGCGTCCTGATGGACCAGCAGGTCTTGCCGCAGAGGACCGGCAGCGTAATATTCGGTGCTGACCGGCATGAACCAGACGCCGAAACCGTGGCCGTAGTGGCCCCACAGGGGGTTCTCCGCGAGATAGCCGGAGTAATCGTACTTCTGATAAATGGTGCCGTCCGGCATCTTCCAGGTTTCGTCCTGGACCCCGGGGAGTTTGACGAGGTCGGCGTAGCGCGGTTGTTGGCCGGTGCGCTCTGACGTGTAGGCCCAATCGAAAATGTCGCGATCCAGCCGGTACATGCTGCGCATCTCGCCGCCCAAGGCCACGTTTTTCGGATTGCGGCAGATGACGTAGCCGTAGAGCCCGCTTTCGCCTTTCTTCAGCAGGATGTGGTGTTCCAGGGCGAAGGTGCTGGTGCGTCCACTATCGATGATGGCGATGTGGCCCATCTCGGGGGTGCTTTCGACGATCGAAATGGTGTCGGCCACCAGACGGCCGCGTCCGCCGTTGTAATCGATGTACCAGGTGCGCTGACGGTCGGGATCGCGGCCCTCGAGTCCGTTGAGGTTGTGGACCAGTTCGCGGCCGTTCTTGATGAGGGATGTGGCGCTGCCATCGCCGGCGAAGGTGATGGAGATCTCGCCATTCTCCATTTTGAGGGCCTGGACGTCGCGTGCGCGATACTCGCCGTCCAGCGCTCCCGCGCCGTTGAGCGTCATGCGCACTGGGGCCGGTTGTCCATGGGCCGCCGCCGCGAAAAGCAGGCACAAGAGGATGCGTCGGTACATCCCAGTTAGTCTAACCGGAACGAGTGAGCTCCGCTCGGCTGGACAGACGGCAAATGGACAGACGGCAAACACCGACCGTCTGTCCTACTCGGTACAATGAAAAACCATGTTCATGCGGCAACGTTTGGAGCGGTATTTCGAATTCCGGGAACTCGGGGCCGACTGGAGGACGGAGATTCTGGCCGGCTTCACCACGTTCATGACGATGGCGTACATCGTGTTCGTGAATCCGGCGATTCTGCATGAGACGGGCATGCCGCTGGCGGCGGTGACGGCGGCGACGTGTCTTTCGGCGGCGGTAGGCAGTTTCCTAATGGGGGGATTGGCGCGCTATCCCATCGCGCTGGCGCCGGGCATGGGGCTGAACGCCTACTTCACCTATTCGGTGGTGAAGGGGATGGGAATTCCGTGGCAGGCGGCGCTGGGCGCGGTCTTCCTTTCGGGCGTGGCGTTTCTGCTGTTGACGGCGCTGGGCGTGCGCCAGTTGATCATCAACACGATTCCATTTGAGCTGTACGCCGCGGTGGCGGCAGGCGTGGGGCTGTTTATCGCGCTCATCGGATTCCGCAATTCGGGAATCATTGTGCCGAACGAAGCCACGACGGTCGCGCTGGGGAATCTCACCAGTAAGAGCACGGCCCTGGCACTGTTCGGACTCATCCTGATTGCGGCGCTGCTGGCGTGGCGGGTGCGCGCGGCGATGCTGATCGGCATCCTCAGCACGACGCTGATCGGGTTGGCAACCGGTGTGGCCACGTGGGCTCCGCAAGCCTACAGTCTGCGCGATCTCTCGGCGACGGCGGGGAAGTTGGATATCTCGGGCACGCTGCGGATGGGCTTCGTGGAGATCGTTTTCATCTTTCTGTTTATCGACCTGTTCGATAATATCGGCACGCTGGTGGCCGTGGGTAAGAAGGCCAATCTGTTCGATAAGACTCACCAGATTCCGCGGGTGAATCGCATCCTGTTCTCTGACGCGGTGGCGACGATTGTGGGATCGCTCACCGGCACGTCCACCGTGGTGAGCTATATCGAGAGCGCGGCCGGTGTGGCGGCGGGAGGACGGACGGGGGTGACGGCCATCGTGACCGGCATCCTGTTTATAGCGGCGCTGTTCGTGGCTCCGGTGGTGGGGGCGATCCCGGCGGCGGCTACGGCTCCGGCGCTGATCATTGTGGGGAGCATGATGGCGGGCGTGATGAGCGAAATCGAATGGCAGGATCCGGAAGTGGCGATTCCGGCGTTCCTCACGATGATGACCATACCGCTGACGTTCAGTATCGCCAACGGACTGGCTTTCGGCTTCACGGCCTATACGCTGCTGAAAGTTTTGCGCGGCAAGTTCAGGCAGGTGAACTGGTTTGTCTACGTGCTCACGATCCTGTTCGTGGCGCGCTTCGTTTACCTGACGAAATAGGGACCGGATTTAGCTGCCGGGGACTTGGATGGTGAGCGTCTTCTGCGCCTTGTGGCCGAATTTGCCGGTGACGGTCAGGGTGTAGGTAGTGGTTTTGTCGGGTGAGACGGAGAATTGGCCGTTGGGGGCGCCGTGGAGGGTGGGAAAGACGGGGGGGTCGATTGAAATCTCTTCGCCGTTCTTACAGGCAAATGCGAGGGTGAAAATGTGGCGGCCGCCCTCCAGCTTATCCTTGTCGACTCTGAAATAGCCGATGCGCGGCAGGGTGGTCTGATCGGCGGTCACCTGGAGGACGAAGGACTCGGTGGCGGTGTGGCCGTCGCTGCCCTCGGCTGTGAGCGTGTAGCGGGTGGCGGCGGTGGGAGAGATTTCGACGCAGCGGCTGAGGGCAGGGGAGACGCCTTCCACCGGCGGATCGATGCGCACGCTGCGCGCGTTGAGCACGCCGTAGCAGAGCACGGTGGGACTGCCTTGGGTGAGGTTGCCTTCGCGGGCGTAGAACTGCAGGATTTTGACTTGCGTGCCGCCGTAGGTGCGTGCAAATTCGGCGTTGCGGCGCGCCTGGTCCGGGTCGGGTGTGGCGTCGCTGTTATGGTGGCTCCGGTAACGCGACAGAAACACCCAGCCGACGTAGATCACGGCGATCACCAGGGTGAAGCGGACGAGATTGCGCACGAAACCCCAGGAGACCATCGGCGTCTATTATAGTGATTCTCCGCTACAGTTTCAGGCTGGCGCCGCCGATAGGTAGGCAGTGCCTAGAGTCGAACCATTCCGCGACTTGGAGCAACTCCCGCAGTTTCCGGGGATTGCCACGAAAGTTCTGCGCGTGCTGTCGCGTGACGATGCCAGTGTCAACGAAATCGCCGGACTCATCCGGGCAGACGCCGCACTGGCTTCCGAACTGCTCCGCATCGTCAATTCGCCGCTCTATGCGATGCGGACGCACGTCAGCAGCATCCAGCAGGCTCTGGTGGTACTCGGCTTCGAGGAGGTGCGCCGCTTTGTACTGGCAGTGTCCATGAAAGGTTATTTTCGGGCTACCCTGCGGCTCGATTTGCTGCGCGCAATCTGGCGGCATAGTTTGGCTTGCGCCACGGTCTGCGAGGAACTTTCGATTGCCTGCTCGTCCGCCGAACTGCGCGACGACCGGGCCTACACTACGGGCCTGCTCGCCGATATCGGCCGGCTGGCTCTTTTCGTCATGCAACCGCAAGAATATGCGAGTCTGCTCACGGATCCCGATCCTGGTACGGGGGTGCTCGAACGGGAGCGACTGGCGTTCGGCATCGATCACTGCGAAGCCGGCGTTTTCCTGGCTGACAAGTGGCGACTTCCCGACGAAGTGAAACGGGTCGCGGGCAGTCACCATGAAACTCCGGCGGCCGATTTCAACCTGGAAAAGCTGGTGCAGACTGGAGTGCTGCTCACCGGAGTATTAGGCTTCGATGTGGCGGCTCCGCCGCGCGAGTATACGATGGGAGAAATCCGCGCGCTGCTGCCTCACGCCGCGCAATATCGCTTCAATCCCGACCCGGTAACGATGAAGGCGCGCATTACCAGCAAACTGGACGCCTTCGACTAAAGTTTCTCGCGGCAGGTGCTTTACCGCGTCGATTCACGCGCGATGAGAGTGGGCTCAATGAGCAGCGTTGAGGCCGGCTCTTTCCGCTTTGCGCCGATGGCTTTCGCTAGCAGGTCCGCCGCCTGCTGTCCGATCCGCGTACTGGCCTGGTCCACGGTGGACAGCGGCACGCGGAGCAGGTCCGAGTAATGGACGTTGCCGGCGCCGATCACCTTGATCTCTTCGGGGATACGGATGCCGGCTTGGAGGATTGCCTTCATGGCTCCGGCAGCGGTCGGGTCGTTGTAGCCGAAGATGCCGTCCGGCCGGGGCTCTAAAGCCAAGAGGCGCCGCGTGGCCTCGTACCCGCTGGCGTCGTCGGTGGCCGGCACGATGTAGGATTTCGGCATGCTCAGGTCTGCCGCCCGCAGCGCGGCGCGATATCCTTTGAGGCGTCCGCTGCCCGGGTTGGGCTGCGGCCCGGAGATGTGTGCGATGCGCCGGCAGCCGCGCTCGATCAGGTGATTGGTGGCCATCATGCCGATGGCTTCGTCGTCGGCGCCGACATAGGAAGCGGCGCGATCCGGAAATCGCCGGTCGATCAGCACGTAAGGCACGCCGCGAGCTTCGATGCGATCGAAGACGTCGGCTGACGCCGGCCGCTGCGCCGACGCCAGAATCAGGCCGTCGACCTGGCGGCCGAGGAGCCGGTCGATTTCGCTGGCCTCGAGTTCGGCATCCTCTTCGGAGTTGCAGATCACCACGTCGTAGCCGAAGGGTCGAATGGAGGCGGAGATGCCCTTGGCGATCTCGGCGAAGAAGGAGTGCATCAGGTCCGGCACAATCACGCCGATCATGAAGGTGCGGCGGGCGGCCAAGCTCCGCGCCACCCAATTGGGCTGGTAGTTCAGTTCTTTGATGCGGGCCAGTACGCGGCTGCGCGTCTCGGCGCCCACGTCGGGGCAGTTACGGACCACCTTGGAAACGGTCATGACAGACACGTCGAGGTCTCGCGCAATGTCCTTCAAACGTACCGGTGCGGTGGGCGTATTCGCCATTGTATTCGACTGTTATGGTACTGCAGTAGGATGGTCGGCGCACCCGGGCACAAACTGGTACAATCGCGTAAACCTAGCCAAGGGCTCCGCCCTTGAAATCCCTGCGGGATTTGGGAGTCAGGAGCCAGAAGTCAGGAGTCAGAATGCGCGTGCAGGTGAATGGTAGGAAAATCAGTAGCTTGGAAGGAACTCTTAACAGTTAAGAGCTAAGAACCTATATGGCACCGGAAACTCGCTATTGTTCGGAATGCGGCCGCGCCACCTCAGCGGACGAACTGGCAAACTTCGGCGATCGCCAGATTTGCCCTCTCTGCAAGGCTGCCTATGTTCAGAAACTGCGCGAAGGAGTCGCACCCGTCGGGGTGGTCACTTACGCCGGATTCTGGATTCGCTTCGTGGCCTACATGATCGACGCTCTCATTTTGGGAGTGGTCATGGGCATTGTGCAGTTTGCCATCATCGGCAGTTTCATCGCCGTGCCGCACTTCGACGCGCAAACGCGGCCGGACATGCTGATCGGACCGATGCTGGGCATGATCGGTATTGCGTCGCTGGTAAGCATTGGCCTGGGCTGCGCCTACGAGACGTTTTTCATCTCGAAATATGGCGCCACTCCGGGCAAGATGGCACTCAGCCTGAAGGTGGTACGGCCCAATGGCGGTCCCATCGATGTCGGCCGCGCGGTGGGCCGGTACTTCGGCAAGATGCTGAGCGGCATCATCCTATATATAGGGTTCATCATGGCGGGTTTCGACGCGGAGAAGAAGGCGCTCCACGATCTGATTTGCGACACCCGGGTCATCAAGACGCGCTAATCGCGGCCCATGCCCCTTCCCTGCGCCCGTTGTCAGACTCCGCTGCCGAAATGGGAGCTTACCTCCGGCGACCGCGCCATCTGCACGAATTGCGGATCGGAGAACACGCTTCGAGTCTTCCCGGCTCTGTTTGCGGCGGACGCCGCGGCGCGTCCCGAAGTGGCAGCCGAGGGCGAGGCTGCCTGTTTCGATCATCCGGGGAAGCGCGCGGTGGGCGCCTGCCGGCAGTGCGGCCGCTTCGTCTGCCAGCTTTGCGCCATTCAGTTTGGTGAGGAGACCTGGTGTCCCTCGTGCGTCGCCGCCGGCAGCGGACAGGCCCGCGCCGCCAATACCGAAACATCGCGTACGCTGTACGATTCGGTGGCGCTGACCATTCCCCTGGCCTCTTTCGTGTTCTGGCCGATGACCATTCTCACGGGGCCAGCCACCGTGGTCTACGGAATCATGAAGTGGCGGCAGCCCCTGAGCCTGGTGCGGCGCTACCGCTGGCGAACGGTGCTGGCCATCCTGATCGGGCTGGCCGAACTGGGCGCGTGGATCTGGGGGATCCTTTACTTCATCGCGCGCGGACGGGTGGGAGCGCCATGAGCGGAGCGGAGAAGTATCGCAAATTACCCGGCCGGCGACGGGGCATCATCCGCGGCGCCTCGCTGTGGCTCGGCGAGGGCTACCTGCTTTCGGTGAAATCCATGCGCTTCCGCGAGGATTACAAGCGCTTCTATTTCCGCGACGTGCAGGCCATCGCCGTGGCGAAGGCTCCGCGCTTCCACATCTCCACGCGGTCCCTGCTGCTGGGCGCGGTTTGGCTGATTGCCTACGGAGTGGCGAGCGTCGTGCATTCTCGCCATACGTGGATCCTGTGGACGGTGGCAGCGGCGCTGGTGGCGGCCTGGGTGGTGGTCTCCGGCTTCTTCAGTTGCCGGTGCCGGCTTTACACCGCCGTCAGCCGCGAGGAACTGCCTTCGGTCTATCGCACCTGGACGGCGCGCAAGTTTTTGGACAAACTGACGCCGCACATCACCGAGGTGCAAGGCGCCGCGCCTGACAACTGGGCCGAACTGGCCCAGGATGCCGAGCCCGTACAAGCCGCGCGATTCGCCGCGCCCACCGACGAGGCGGCGCTCCATCCCAACGCCCGCGAGTACACCCTGACCGCCCTGCTGCTGGTGGGCACGCTTTGGTGCGGAGGCGCCGCCGACCTGCTGCTGCTGCGCGCCACTTCCACGATGGCCACGCAAGAGCAGATATGGCTGGCGCTGGCGCTCATTATCGAATCGATTCTGCTCTTCGTGGAATACCATCGCGGCAAGCTGCGCAAGCCGATGCGCAACCTGGCCATCGCCAGCATGATCGCGGTGGGCGGCATGTATTACGTGAAGCAGATGACGTACGGCTTCTTCGCGGGGGCGCAGCAGCAGGCCAAAGACCTGAAGATTCCCTTCTTTTATTCCGGCACCGCCCTCACGCGCGGCATGGACGCCGCCGTTTGCATCATACTGGGGCTTGTGGGTCTGGGCATCATCTTCCTGCGCAGGGACCGGCAGGACCAGTCCGGCATGAACCTGTAAATGACCAACGCCGCCGCTATTCATCAACGCTGCTGGAATCATGAGGGTCGCGAGGCCGTGTGCCGGTGTCCCGAATGCGGCCGCTCGTTTTGCCGCGAATGCGTGACGGAGCACCAGTCGCGGCTGCTGTGCGCGGGCTGTCTGACGCGGATCGCCGGGCAAGCGCCGCCGCAATCGGGGATGCGCCGCCACGCGATGCCGGCCGTCCTGCTGGCCGCCGGGCTGGTGCTTTCCTGGCTGCTGTTCTTCGGCGCCGGCGAAGCCATCCTCGCCATGGTGGGGCGCGGGTAGCGCATCATGGCCCGGTCGCGCGCTGGTTTCAGCCCTCTCTCGCTGCTGGAAGAAGCGGTGCACGTGCTGCGCCGTGCCGGTCTGAAAGCGCTGCTCTGCCATTGGAGCGGCAGCGTGCCCTTCGCCCTGGTGTTTCTGTTCTGCTGGAACAGCCTGACGGGGGGGCCGCTCTCCGATTTGCAATGCGCGGCCGGGGCACTGGCGCTGGCGCTCGCGCTGATCTGGATGAATTGCCGCCGCGCGGTATACGCCGGACGGCTGCGCCGCCAACTCAGCGGGACGCCAGAGACGCCGTGGACTCCCGCGCGGAGGTGGCAAGTCGTGTCGCTACAGGCCTTTCTGGCCGCCACTAAGCCAGTCGCGCTGTTGATTTCGCTGCTGGTGCTGTTCCCCTTCGCGCGCACGGTGGCCTTCTATCGCACCGCCGCCGCCCTGAGCGACCGGGACGATCTGGATCCGCTCGAAGCCATTCGCCGGGCGCGCCAACTGGCGGGTCTCGAACCGGCCCAATCGTGGACCCTGCTGCCGCTGCTGCTGCTTTTGTATTTGCTGGTCCTCGGAAACACGGCGCTCACCGTGGCGGCCCTGCCGCAGTTAGTCCGCATCTTCACGGGGTACGAATCGTCGTTCACGCGCAGCGGGGTTTACTTCCTGCAGACGCCGCTCTTCTTCCTGTTCGTGCTGGTGTTCTCCTGGCTGCTCTTCGACCCGTACTTGCAGGCGGTGTACTGCGTGCGCTGCTTTCAGGGGGAATCGCTGGAGACCGGGGAGGACATTCGCGCCGGACTGCGCCGCATTCGCTCGCTGGCCACCACGGCGGCGCTGCTGCTGGCGGCGTTCGTGTTTCCCATGCATGCGGCGGACGGAGTGGCGCCCGGCGATCTGGAAGAAAGCGTCCGGCGCACCATGGAAGCGCCAGAGTATGGCTGGCGAAATCCTCCGCCCGCGGTGAAGCCCGGCGGGAAGATGCCGTGGATTGTGACCGCGACCGATCGCATGGTGCGCGGCCTGAAGAGTGGCTTGCAAGCCATCGGCAAGCTGATCGTGAAGATTCTGGATTGGCTGTTCGATCACCTGGGTGTCCGGCCGAATTCGCAGGGTGGCGCGCTGCCCGGGGGTGGGTTGCACTGGAGCCTGTACGTGCTGATCCTGGCGATCCTGGGAGGGCTGCTGTATGTGATCTGGCGGCGGCGCATTTTCCAGCGCCGGAGGCAGAAACCGGCGGCGGCGGAGGTGGTCCCGGTGATTCGGCTGGATGAAGAAGGTCTCACGGCGGATCGTCTGCCCGAGGCGGAATGGCTGGCGTTGGCGGAACAGAATCTGCGCGAGGAGAATTTCCTGTTCGCGCTGCGGGCATACTATCTGGCGAATCTGGCGTGGCTGGGGCAGGCCGAGTTTTTGAAGCTCCATCCGGGCAAGACCGATCGCGAATATCAGATCGAACTCCGGCGACGGGCCGCGGCGGAAACGCGCGGATTATTTGCCGGGAATATCGAGAGCTTCGAGCGCGCCTGGTACGGCCGGCACGAAGTGACTCGCGAGCAGGTGGAGGAATTCCGCGACCGCAGCGCGGCCATGAAGGCGTTGCAAGAGGTGGCGGCATGAGTAACTGGCGATCATTGCTGCACACGATTCTTCTTGCCGGGAGTCTGGTGGCGGCCGCGCTGTACCTGTTCGGGATCGAGTTCGCTTCCGGCACGGTGTACCCGGAATACTCGTCGCTGCGCACGGATCCACTGGGCGTCCGCCTGCTCTACGACAGTCTGGCGGCGGTTCCCGGCGTGACCGTGGAGCGCAACTACCGGTCTCTGGAGTTCCTTCCCGATCATGCCGGCACGGTCTTCCTGCTGGCGATTCCCGCCGAGGATTTCGGAGCCGATACCGAGCCGTACCTGCGCGAACTGGAAGAGTCGGCGCGCCGCGGAAATCGGATGGTGGCGGCGCTGACGCTCCCGCCCACGGGCAAGCTGCCGAAGTTCGACGCGCTCCAGAAGAAGTGGGGCGTCAGCCTGGCGCTCGACGACAAGACTCGCCGCCACTCACTCTACTTCGGCGACGCCAAAGGCTGGTCCGGGCTGTATCGCACGGGCTCGAAACTCCTGGTGATCGAGCGAGCCTTCGGCACGGGCAGCATCGTCCTGTTCGCCGGCAGCGACGATTTCGCCAACGATTCCACGGTCCGCACCGACCGCCTGCGCCTCATCACTCTGGCCATCGGCGATAACTCACACATCATTTTCGACGAGCAGCACTTGGGCATTGCCGATTCCGGCAGCGTGGTGGCGCTGGCGCGCCGCTTTCACCTGATGGGCATCGCGCTGGGACTGGCGCTTTGCGCGGCGCTGTTTCTCTGGCGCAACGGCATGGATTTCCCGCCGCCCGTGTATGCCCGCTCCGCCGGTCGTCTGGCGGGCCGCACTTCGCATGCCGGACTGCTCACGCTGCTCCGGCGCCACGTTTCTCCGCGCGCTCTCGCCGGCGTTTGCTGGCAGGAATGGCTGGCCGGGAATCGCGGCAAACTCTCTCCGGCCCATCTTCAAAAAGCCGAAGCCATACTCAACGGCGCCACCGACCCGGTGCGCGCCCTGCGCGACATCCAAGCTGTACTGCACGCGAAAGGAGACCTTTGAATCTCGAACAGTTCCAAGCCGCCATGGACTCCGCCCTTGCCGGAATCCGCAAGGTGATTATCGGCCAGGATGAGGCCATCCGCTACTCCCTGGTGGTGGTCCTCTGCAATCAGCACGCGCTCATCGAAGGCGTTCCGGGGCTCGCCAAGACGCTGCTGGCGCGCACGCTCGCCGCCGTGCTGGGGTCTGAGTTCAAGCGCATTCAGTTCACGCCGGACCTGATGCCCGCCGATATCACCGGCACCAACATTTTCAACCTGCAGCGCAATGAATTCACGCTGGTCAAAGGTCCCTTGTTCACGACGTTCCTGCTGGCCGACGAAATCAATCGGGCACCCGCCAAGACGCAGTCGGCGCTGCTCGAGGCGATGCAGGAGCGGACGGTGACGATTGATCGCGAGAGCCACCGGCTATCGCCGAACTTCACGGTTTTCGCCACGCAGAACCCCATCGAAAGCGAGGGCACGTATCCGCTGCCGGAGGCGCAGAAGGATCGCTTCATGATGAAGATCTCGATGACGTGGCCGAGCAGCGAAGAGGAACTCACGCTCGCCGGACGCAGCCTCGGGGTCGACGCTCCGGAAGCGGTGCTCCAACGCGGCGAAGTGGCCGCCTGTCTGTCTGAAGTGGAACTCGCGGGACTACGCGCGGCGCTGGAAGAAATACAGGTGAGTCCGGAACTGATCGCCTACGCGGTGCAGGTGGTGCGCCGCACGCGCACCGACGATAGCATCCTGGTGGGCGCCGGGCCGCGTGCCACGCAGTCGCTGCTCCGGGCGGCTCGCGCCTGGGCCGCGCTCTCCGGCCGGGACTTCATGAGTCCCGATGATGTGAGGGCAGTCGCTGTCCCAGTGCTGGAGCATCGTCTGCTGCTGCGTCCCGAATCGGAACTGGAGGGTGTGCGCGCGCTGGAGGTGTTGGACCGCATTCTGCACGAGGTCCCGGTCCCCAGGTGATGCGTATGGCGAATTTAACGCGGAGGCGTGGAGACGGCGCGGAGAGGAACGCATGCTAGTCCCCTCCCGGCGACTTCTGCAACTCGCGCTCTTTGTGATGCTGCCCCTGGTGGCCGCGGCTGGATTCTCGCCGCGATTGGCGGCGCCGTGCGGCGGCATGTTCGCCGTCTGCCTCTTCGTGGCCGCTATCGACGCCTGGGCGGGAGCGCACCGGGTGCAACAGCTCACGGCGCGGACTCCACAGTTCCTGCGCCTGACGAAGGACGTGGCCGCGACACTCCCCATCACGCTCAAGAACGCCACGGGCGCCGAGCTCCCCATTCGCGTCGGACTGGCAATGCCCGACGGCATGGAATCGGAAAAGCCGGTGCTCGAACCCAAAATGCCCGCCGGCAGCGGCCTGCTCAACTGGCGGTGCACCGGACGCGCGCGCGGCGATCATCGACTGGGCCAGATTTACCTGGAAGCGGCCTCGCCCCTGGGGCTGTGGCAGGCGCGCATCAGTCGTCCGGTGGAGTGTACTTTTCGGGTCTACCCAAACATGCGCGACAAGGCTACCGCCGGGCTGTTCCTGAAGAGCGCGAGCCTGGGCGTCCGCACGTACCGCCAAGTGGGGAAGGGCCGCGAGTTCGAACAACTGCGCCAGTACCTCTCCGGCGATAGTTTCGAGGACATCCACTGGAAGGCCACCGCCAAGCGCGGCTACCCCACTGTGAAACTGTTTCGGGTGGAGAATGCGCAGGAGATCTACGCGGTGATCGATTCCTCGCGGCTCTCGGGCCGCGAAGCGATTCTGGAGAACTACGTGAACGCCGCGCTGCATCTGGCACTGGTCGCAGAGCGGCAGGGCGACCGTTTCGGCCTGGTGACGTTCAGCGACCGGACACACAAATTCCTGCGCGCGCGCAACGGCCTGGACCATTTCCGCCTGTGCCGCGAGACCATCTACAACTTGCGCGCCGATCGCGTTTCGCCGGATTTTCGCGACGTGATCACCAGCCTGCAGCTCAATTTGCGGCGTCGCGCCCTGCTGGTGTTTTTCACTTCGCTCGACGACGCGCTACTGGCCGAGACTTTCGAGCACGATATCGGTCTGCTGTCGCGCCGCCACGTGGTCCTGGTGAACGTCACGCAGACTTCCGCCATGACGCCGCTTTTCACGCGCGAGCCCGACGACGTCGAATCGGCGTACCAAGACCTGGCCGGCCAGATGCTCTGGAATCGCATGCGGACCCTGAAGATCGCGCTGCAGAATCGCGGCGTGCGGCTGTCCATCGTGGATCCTGAGCGGATCAAGCTGCAGGTGACCACGCAATATCTGGATGTGAAACGGAGGCAGATTCTGTGATCATCGATCTGCCCCGCTTCGTCGCCGCCGAGCGGCCGTATTGGGACGAGCTGCACGGTCTGCTCTCTACCATGGAGACCGAGCCCGAGCGGCGCATGACATTGGCGGAGATCCAGCGGCTGCACTACTTGTACGAACGCTGCTCGGCGGACCTGTCACGGTTGGATACGTTCGCCACGGATCCTTCGCTGCGCGCTTTCCTGGAATCGCTGGTGTCGCGCGCCTACTCGGAAATTCACGAGACGCGCAGTCCGCTGAAATTCAGTTGGAAGAGCGCCGTGCTGGCCTTTCCGCGCGCCTTTCGCCGGCACCTGGGAGCCTTTCAGTTGTCGCTGGCGGTCACGCTTCTGGGCTGCGCCTTCGGCTGGTTCGCCCTGCATCAAGACCCGCGCGCCAAGGCCATCCTGCTGCCGTTCTCCCATCTGGCCGGGTCGCCCAACGAGCGGGTGGCCAAGGAGGAGACGGCGAAGGACGACCGGCTCAACGGCGTCAAAGCCACCTTCGGCGCGCAGTTGATGACGCATAACATTCAGGTGGCGATTCTGGTTTTTGCGCTGGGACTGACGTGGGGCTTCGGCACCATTGTCGAGCTGTTTTATAACGGCGTGATTCTGGGCGCGGTCTGCGCGGACTACATTGCGAGCGGGCAGGGAACGTTCCTCACCGGCTGGCTGCTGCCGCACGGGGCGGTGGAGATTCCGTCGGTGCTTCTGGGCGGACAGGCCGGCTTCATTCTGGCGAAGGCGCTGATCGGCTGGGGCGGCCGGACATCGCGCGCCGACCGTCTGCGAGCCGCTGCGTCGGACCTGTTCGCGATTGTGGCGGGCGCCGCCTGCCTGCTGGTGTGGGCCGGCATCATCGAGAGTTTCGTTTCGCAATATCATCAGCCGGTGATGCCGTATTCGGTGAAGATCGCATTCGGAATCTGCGAACTGGCGGCGCTGACGATTTTCCTGGGTTGGGCGGGCCGCGAACGATGAGCACTTCGCGGCAGCGCTCGCTGGTGATCCAGACTCCGGAGGGCGTGGTGTTCAGCTACGAACTGGCGACGCCCGCTCTGCGCGCCCTGGCTTGGGTAGTGGACGCGGCGGCCATCGGGACGGCGGCCTATGTGGCGGGGAAAATCGCGGATGTATTCGGCCATGTGAGTCAGGATTGGGCAGGCGCGCTCGGGGCGGTGCTTTTCTTTCTGGCATCCATCGGCTACGGGATCGTGCTCGAATGGCGCTGGCGCGGTCAGACCATCGGCAAGCGTCTCTTTCGTCTGCGCGTGGTGGATGCGCAGGGGCTGCGCCTCCAGTTTCCGCAGGTGGCGATTCGCAATCTGCTGCGACTGGTAGACAGCATGCCGCTGCTCTATCTGATTGGCGGCACGGCGAGCCTGGTGACGCGCCGCTGTCAGCGTCTGGGCGACCTGGCTGCCAATACCGTGGTAGCCCGCGAGCGAGTTTTTGAAGAGCCCGACCTCGAGCAGATCGCTCCCGCGAAGTACAACTCGCTTTTGGCGTACCCGCACCTGGCGGCGCGCCTGCGCAGTCTGGCAAGTCCCGAGGCGGTGGGCCTGGCGATTCAGGCCGCGACGCAGCGGAACACTTACTCACCGGGGGCGCGGATCGAACTCTTTGGGGAACTGGCAGGCTACTTTCAATCGCTGGTGGTGTTTCCGCCGGCCACCATCGAAGGACTCACCAACGAACAATATGTCCGCAGCGTTTTGCGCGTGGTGATGGCGCCAAGCGGGCGGTAGATATGAGTGCGAGGCGGTCGATGCTGCGCCGGTCGCCAGCACGCCACCATAGCCGCTGACGGGTGCGCGTCCCGGCGCGAGCGACACCTCCAGCAGGTTTCCTCCCGACGACGCGATCCGCTAGAAAAAGCGATACCGTGTTTTCGGCCGGGAGCAGCATCGCCATAAACCTAAATCCGGCAGTTCAAAGGCGGGCGCTTCCTTATAGTTGGTCCGTGAGGAGCAATTGATTTGAGAGTTATCCACAGCCGTCGCCCTGCGGGGCTGTGGAAAAGGGTGTTCGCTCAATTGCTATTCGGCGACGGCTGGTGGCAAGGTAGGAGAGCGAGCAGGCATCCCGCGGATACGAATAACGCTTCCTGACAGATGCT
>DASZMZ010000217.1:0-5474 GCA_035551455.1 Candidatus Sulfopaludibacter sp. | reverse complement strand
GGTTGCGGAAAACCACGGCCTCACTTTTCGGCCAGCTTTGTTTTCAATCATTTGCGGTTGGCTACGCACATGCATTAGGGTGGGCATGGAAGTAGAGACCAGCAGCCCGATGGCAAACATCGTCCGATCGCGCTTTAAAATGATTGCGGTTGCCGCCTGTGCGCTTGCCGGCTCGGCCTTCGCGCAAGCGCCGGCCACCGCGCCCGCGCCGCAGGATCAGACGCCGCACGCGTGGCGCAAAGCGGACGGAACCTCGACCACGAATTCAGCCCCGCAGCCCGCAATACCGGACAACCCGCAGAACGCAACCGCGCCAGACAACGCCGCGCCCGTGCCACCCGCAGAGGCGGCGCCGCAAACGGCCGCCGAAGCCAGCCCCTGGCCAGCTCAGGACCCGGGAGCCGCCCCGCCAGCCGATAGCCAGCAGCAACCGCAGCCGCCGGCCCCGCAGCAGAATCCTTATCCGCCGCAGCCGCAGATGCAGACGTATCCACCGCAACCGGCTTACCAGCCTTATCCGCAGCCGGCGCCCGCCAGTGTTCCCGCCACCGTCACCATTAGTCCGGGTACCTACATCACAGTTCGATTGAATGGCTGGCTCTCGTCCGATCGGAACCAACCGGGCGATGCGTTCACCGCCACCCTTGCCGAACCGTTGATCGTCAACGGCGTCGTCATCGCCCAGCGCGGGCAAACCGTAGGCGGCGTGGTCACCGAAGCGAAGAAGGCCGGACACGTTGAAGGGACGTCGAGACTGGGCGTGAAGCTTACCGACATTACGCTGGCCGATGGCCAGAAGGTGAACCTTCAAACCGCGATGGTGGGCCGCAGAGGCGATACTTCGGTAGGCCGCGACGCAGCCGCCATCGGTGGAACCACCGCGCTTGGCGCTGCCGTGGGAGCCGGGGCGGACTGGGGACGGGGAGCGGCCATCGGCGCCGGAGCTGGCGCTGCCGCGGGCATCCTTGGCGTGCTACTCACTCGTGGTCATCCCACCGTTATCTATCCGGAGACTGCGCTCACCTTCCGCGTGGAAACTCCGGCCACGATCGACACTACGCATGCGCCGCAGGCATTTCGCTACGCCGATGAATCGGACTATGGCAGCCCGTATCCTGCTCAGATGCCTCCGGCCAGAATGGCGGGGCCCGGCTATGGTTACGGCTCCCCGGCTCCTTATCCGCCGGCGCCTTATTACGGCCCGGCTTACAATCCGTATTACAGCCCCTACCCTTATTGGGGCGCCGGTTTTTCCCTTTATTTAGGTCCTGGGTTTTATTACCGCCCCCGCTATTATACGGGCGGAATGTGGATTCGCCGCCGCTAAGTTTGCGGCCGAATCACCACCCAGCCTCCAACTTTTTATAACCTTTTGTCCCGCCGCGCATGCTCTTCGTAGCTGCGCGGTTTTTTTTGCTTCCCCTAAAGCTCGCTAGTGAATCTGTCGATAGCTGCCGGGGATAATGGTTTCCATTCATTCGGCAGCTCGAAGCGCTTTCCTGCGCTTCTTCGCATTTCCTTTTCTGGTTGGGGCAGCGGCGCTGATGGCGGCGTCGACTCCGTCCATCTCGGTCACTCCGTTGCGCGTTTCCGTTCGCCCGGATCAGAAAGTGCAATGCGCCGCGGTCGTCACCGGTTTCGCCACTACAGTGGTTACCTGGAGCATCTCCCCGCAGATCGGATCCATCTCCTCCACCGGAATCTATACGCCCACCTCCGTTGCCTCGCCACAGACCGTCACTTTCACCGCTACCAGCAGCGCCAATCCGGCTGTATCGGCATCGGGAATCATCATCATCAATCCGGTCGTCTCCACCACAGCGTCGTCCTCTTCCGTGAACACTCCCGCCATGGCTATCACGCCCTTGCGGGTCTCCGTACGGCCCGGTCAAAAGGTGCAATGTACGGCCATCATCACCGGCATCGCCAACACGGCGGTCAGTTGGTCTATTGCGCCGCAGATCGGATCCATCTCCTCCGGCGGTGTCTACGATCCACCTCCCGTTACTACTCCGCAAACCGTTACCTTCACAGCCACCAGTCTGGCCAGCCCAACGGTAGCGGCGTCCGGAATTATCATCGTTAATCCAGGGATTTCGGTTACAGTCGCCCCGGCCACCATCCAACTCAGCCCCGGCGCCAGCGCTCAGCTCACAGCTTCCGTTTCCGGCGACTCGAATCAATCCGTCGCATGGTCCATCGCCTCGGGCGGAGGAATAATCTCGGCGAATGGGGTCTATACAGCGTCATCCTCCGTCCCATTGAGTCAGACGGTCACCATCTCGGCAAAGAGCCTTGCGGATAACGCCACAACTGGGACGGCGATCATTCAGGTCCAGCCTGTCTCGCTTCAAAACTCTCCCCCGCAGACTCTCGCCACCTTCAGTTTCAATGAGATGTTCGGCGTTTCCTGGCCCGATCAGCCGATCGAATTCCGCTATGACGGCGGTCAGCCGCCAGCCAACACCCGCATGATCGGACCCAGCGGAGCCGAAGTTCCGTTTCAGTGGGAGCCCTCCTGCGCCGATGCCTCGGCCGTGAAAGGCTGTATCGTGGTTCGAAGCAATCTCCCGGCGAATGCCAGCTATACCTGGACACTGCAGTCCGCCGCGCCGGCGGCCACCCAAACCAATGCCGTTGCGCTCCATGTCGCCGGTAATAACTACGAGCTGACGAATGGATTGACCGGCATCCGTATCGTGACCGTCGCGGCCAACCCGGCGCCCTACAACCTTGCGCCCATTCAGGGAATTCTTCTTCCGAACGGCGCGTGGACAGGCCTGGGCGCAGCGCCCAATCTGTTGTACTTCGAAGGCGCGACGAATGCGGGCTGCATCGGATGCTCGCTCCGCTCGGCAATGACTCTCGCCACCGGTTACTCCGTCACCATTGTGCAGAGCGGCCCCCTCAAGACGGTCGTCACCGCCACTTATACCTTCAACCGCCCGAAATACTCCTATGGCGCGACCCTGATCAACAATGGGGGCGCAGGCCATTACAACATCACGGTGACGCTGTACGCCAAATCGAAATCGATCCTCATCGATGAGGATTCCGATATGCAGTTCTCTTATTACCTGCCCCTCTATTCCCAGCTGAATCCCGATCAGGCCCGCTTCCGCGGTCATGACGCGTATTCAAGCACGGGGGTTTCCGATCCGGCCTGCGGTTACGAACCGCCCACCGCAATCACGTCGATTATCAATGCTTCGCCCATCGTGATTACCGCGGAGGCAGGCTTGTCCAACGGGCAGCGTGTGGCAATCTCCGGAGTTCGCGGCGATACGGCGGCAAACGGAACGTTTTACGTGAAGACAACTGGTTACCCCGCCGGCCAGTTTGCTCTCTACACAGACGCCAGCCTGCAGAATCCGGTCGCCGCCTCCGGGGCCTGGGCGGGAGGCGGAACGGTGAAACCGGCTTATCGCGGGGCGCTGGCGACTCCCACTGCCGACGCCCTGTTCGACATCCCGTATTCCGCGGATTACCCCGCGACGTATGCATGCTTCACCGGCCCCGCTTACTTCGGGAATAGAAAACTGATGGTGAACTATCCTTCGGCGAATCACGCGGCTGGCTGGTACGAGGAGATGTATAACTCGGCGGGATTGAATACGGCTCCTGTGGTCGGCATTTACGTGGGCCGCTTCTCGCAGCAGAACAACTCCGCGCTGGGACCTTCCATGCCGGGCTTGTATTCGAGCAACCATCACTGGATCAGTGGAGCCACCGACGCCGGCATTCAGGTGGATACGCTGCTCCGGGCCCCTGCCGGCGCCACAACCACGCTCGTGCATCGCAACTGGGGCATCTTCGCCGGTACCAAAACCGATCTGGCAGCCGTCTCCGCCCACCAGCCCATCTCGGACGAGCAGAACATGCTTAGCGGCATTAATCTCTCGCGCATTTATAGCTACCAGCTCACTTATCCCGATCCTCCGGGCGGCTGGAAATGGCTCTACATGTCGTCCGCGGGCGCAAGCCAGCTCATCGGTGAAGTGCGCAACGGCACGTCCGTCTGCGGTACGCCCACCTGCTATTACACGCAGTTGAAGAACTCGGAAGGCTCAACCTGGGGCGTCTCTCTGCTCAATCTGTGGCAGGGCAACAGCTCGGCCGCCGTCCAGACCGCGCTCAACTCCGTCACCTCGCTCGCCCAGTCTCTGATGAGCACGCTCGCCACCGGCGACAATCGCTTCGGCCCGTTCGCCTACTACAATATCGGGCTCCAAAGCTCGCCCGCCACCGCCGTGCTCAACGCCATCCTCATGGATTCCAATGCGACCGCTGCCCAGAAGACCCTTGCCAAGGCCGAACTGGCGCTGTTCGGCAGCATCCTCTGGGACAACGACTGGTGGCCCATCGACAACACCACGGGCGACAGCGTCGGGCTCGCCAACCAGATCCAGCAGTATCTGCAATACCGCACGCAATCCGTGATCGCCGATCCCTCGCAGCCCTTCCTTTCCACCAGACTGGGGCAGGCGCTCGCAAGCCCGGTCGACGATCTGAACTCGTATTTCAGTCCCACCGGGGCCGCCGCGGGATCCACACACTACCAGTCAGCGTTCTTCGAGCCGCTGATCCTGAACTACATGGGATTGCAAAATACCGGCCAGCTCTCGCTCACCGATCCGCGCTGGGCCGCTTACGCCAACTGGGAACTCTCCATCCAGACGCCGCCCGAGCCGCGCTTCGGCAATATTCGCAAGGGCTATTCGAATGGCGACGGCAATACCGAAAGCGACGTGCGCACGGGCATGCTGGCCACCGCCATGAATCCGGTGAACCCCGCGCTCGCCGGCAATCTGATGTGGGCCTGGCGGCAATCGAACGGCCCGTCCATACTGACCGAGGATTCGCAGTTTACGACCACGCTCGCCGTCATCGACAACAGCATTCCCTCGATTACACCCCAACTGGGCAGCATCAACGTGCCCGGCTACCATTCGGCCGAGCGGCACGGCTTCGGCACGGCGAACGAGACCGCGGTGTGGTTCATCAACGGCGGCTTCTATTCGACGGGCGGGCACCGGCACTACGATGACGGCCAGGTCTCGATCTATGCCGATTCGGCGCCGCTCGCCATCGATTTCAACGCCAATCTGTATTCGCCGGAGACGCCGGGCCGCTTTCTGCATAATTCGATCGTTTACGACGGCGAGCTGGGACACGCCTGGAATGCCGACAATGCCGGTCTGACGGATGTGAGCGTACTGCTCGAGAACCCGACCAATACGGAATTCGAAGCCTTCGCCAGCTCGACGCATGCGGCGGCTACCTTCACCTCGCCCGACGGTACGGTGTGGACGCGCACGGTGCGCACCATGGCCTTCAATCCCCAGTACCCGGTGGTTTACGTAACGGACAACTTTGCCGGGGCGTCGGCGCAAACGGCGAAGACGCTGACGTGGAACCTGATGGCGGCAGGGGCGGTGGCGACGCCCGCGGGAACGGTCACGCCCGCGGTGCGC
>DASZMZ010000216.1:0-3755 GCA_035551455.1 Candidatus Sulfopaludibacter sp. | reverse complement strand
CCGATGGGAGCCACGTCTCGATCTCCTGCCGCATCGCCGCCAGCGTCGCCTTCGGCCCCGCCAGCACATGCACGTTCTCCGCCTTAAAATTGCCGCCCTCGGGACTGATCAGAATCGTGTTGATCGACTGCGCATCCCGCTCCGGATAATGCAGTTGGAACCTGCTCTCCAGATTCTGATAGTGCGAGATGCCGATCACCACCGCGTAGCTCCGCGGCACTTCGACCTTCGGCGGCGGCGTGGGCTCTTCCAGCTTTTCGATCTTTAAATCGCGCTTCTGCTGCTGCGCCGGAGGCGCCTGCTGCTGCCCGAATGCCGCCCCGCACGCCAACACCACCGCTAATCGATTCCACATCATCGCTCTCACCTGTGCGCCAGCCGGAATTCGTAAATCACCGGCCCCGTCAGCGGCTCCGCCGAAGCAATCACCGCCGTATCCTGTTGCCGCATGAACAAAAGGTCGCGCCTGCTCTGCTCCGCCGCCCCCGAAAGATTGTCGGGCACCTGCTCCCCGCGCGGCACCAGTTTGGCGCCCGCCGACGTATCGATGCAGTCGCCCCGCGCCTTCAGCATGGCGTCGTCGCACCGCGGCGTCAGCGTCAACGGCTTTGCCGGACCCGCCGGCGCTCCTACGTGCGGCGCCCCATCGGTCAGCCGCCCCGGCGTGACCATCCAGTACACAACCTCGAAACCCGCCGGTCCCGCAATCTTGAACGCCGTCGACGTCGCCGGCACCTGATACTCCTTCGCCGACGCGATCCGGTTGTCCTGCCCCGTCTCCTCGCGCGGGAAAAGCTGCTCGTACTTGCCCGAAGTGCTCTGATTCATCACATAGAGGTAGCCGTCGAAATTGGTGCGGAACTTGAACCGCACCCGGTCGCCCTGCTGCAGCACCAGACCCGGGTCGATGGTGTGCCACGCAGCCCCGTCCAGCCGCTCCAGCGAGATCTCCATGCGGTGCGCGCCCTGCGCCATCGTCCGCGATTGCCCCACTGCGCCCGGCGCCAGCCATACCGCCAGCGCCAGCCACCGGACCAGCCGTGGCATCATTTGTGCACCAGGAGCAAATCGGCCACCACGCGCGAGTCGGCGCTGCCCGTGGGATTCACCACGTACACCGCGCTCTCTTTCTTTTCGCCGCCCGGCGTGGTCGGGTCCACCGCTTCAATAATCAGGTCGCGCGCGTACGTATTGCGCAGCCGCCCGATCATTCCGTCGTCGATCGATGCTCGCAGCACCTGCGGCGACGCCTCCGGCGCGGGCATAGTCACTGGCGCATTCACCGGCTTCTCCTTCCCGCCTTGCAGCGAGAAGATCATGTTCTCCAAATCGACTTCCTTCTCGCGCGAGAACACCAGAAACATCTTCTCCGTGCCCGCCTGTTCGTCGAAATAGAAGCGCGTCTTCGCCGGCATCGTGTACGTGTGGAAGCCATCGATGTGGTTGCTGCCGCCATCCATATCCGGCGACGGGAACATCGGTTTCCACGTCCCGCTCGACCCCTGACTGATGATGTACAAATACCCCGGCCCGTTCGTCTCCACCTTGAATTGGATCCGGTCGCCGGCATGGAAAATCGAATCCGTCGGTACCTCCTGCATCTGGCCGCCTGTCAGTTTCAGCAGCGTGTACTTGAGGCCCAGCGGAGTCCCGGTTGCCGGTGGAGGCGCCGATGTCGGCATGCCCGCCGCCACCGTGATCAACTTCGCACCGCCCGGCAAAGCGGCGTCGCGAACCGGCGGAGGTGCGTCCACCACCCGAGGCATCGGCGTCGGCGCCGGCTTTTTGGGAGGAGCCTTATGCGCCGTTTCCGTCGCTTTCTTCGGCGCCGCCGGTGTCGCCGCTGTCGCCGGCGCGGACGATGCCGTGTAAAACAACTCTCGCGCCGTCATCGATGGTTTGGGCGTATCCTGAGCGGACACAATTAGAGGTAAACAAAGTGAAAGCAGAATCCCTGTGGTTCGAGGCATATTCCCCCTTCCTGTAACAATATCACCGCCCGACCCCAAAAGTAGGACGGACGATCGCCTTTCGTCGTCTGTCACAAACTCTTGTTCCATTTTCGAAAATCAAAAATCTGTCCTCCGGCCTGCAGTTATCTCCGCCACTCCTAAACTCGGCGCCTCGGCGCCTCGGCGGTTCAAACGCGTCCTAAATCGCCCCTTTCCCCCGGTCGATCGTCCGGCGCAACTCCCGCACCAACTCCTCGAACGCCGTCCGCGCCTTCCCTTCCAAACGCGCCAACCGCTCTTCGATATCGCCGAACACGGCCTCCGCGCTCGCCAGGATCTCCGCCGCGGCCGCCCGATTCCCGACCCCCAGTTCCGCTGCCGCCATATCCACCAACGTGAAGCCCATCTCTACATCGGCTTCCACGAATTCCACTTCGATCCGGTCCCGCAACGGGGATCCGACAGGATGAGACATAGACTAGGTCTCCCTTTCCCTCTCTGCTGGATATCCTTATATCACTTTCCCGGCCTCCCGGCCCAGGCGCCACTACCACTCTGGGCAGAGTCACCAACCGGCTGACTCGCCAGTCCGACGGCACGGCGATGCCGTCCGACGCTTATGACAGCGTGGGCAATCTGCATGACCATCCGGCTTTTGGCACAATGGTCTACGACGCCGAAAATCGGCTCATCGAGTTTACAAATGCGGGGAATGTGACGCAGTACGATGGCGAGGGTCGTCGGGCGCGGAAGACCGTGACCGGCACTCTGGCCGCCACAACCGTGTATGTATACGATGCTGGCGGGGCGCTGGCAGCGGAGTATTCGACGACAAATACCGGCGATGGGGGAACGTCGTATCTGACAGCCGATCATTTGGGAAGTACCCGGCATGGAACAGGAAAACCGCTGCACCGCCTCGACTGTGCCCCAATTGGCGAGGGCCTCTCCACCTATAGCTATCGGGGCACCGCTGCGACGTACATCAGCACCGGCGGCCCAACGATGAAATTCACCGGCAAAGAACGGGATGCGGAGACGGGCCTCGATTACTTCGGCGCTCGGTACTTCTCGGCCGCTCAAGGGAGGTTTATAAGTCCGGATTGGTCGGCAACTCCGCAGCCTGTTCCGTACGCTAACCTCGGTGATCCCCAAACGCTGAATCTCTATAGCTACGTTCGGAACAACCCGCTCTCAAACCGCGATGCCAATGGGCACTGTGGGACCAGCAGTCTATGTTGGCAGATTTTTGGCTGGGCCGCCGGCCGAATTGCGGTCAACGGTCCGAAACAGTTCGCGAAGGACGTGGGTATCGGAGTAGCGAAGGGTGCCGGCAGTTTCGCCGTCAATACAGTTAGAGGCGCGGTAGCGATGGGCCAAGGCGCGGGAGGGAACCCCGTGGCGGCCGTGTCCACCATGATGGCGCCAGGCCCCAAGGCGCTGGCACCCTCGAATGAGACTCAGGCAACAGTTTCAGCCGCTACGCAAGTTACGCTTACAGCGGCGTCTGCCCTTGCACCGGCACTAGCACCCGCGGCCATTGCACCGACTGGAGCAGAGGCGGCAGCCGCATCCTCATCCGTCTCTTGGTCCGGCCCAGGCGCGGAAGCTGCCGCTCAGACATGGTCTGCAGTCAACAACGGGACAATGATCGGCACGACAGAGTTTGGTCAGGCCGCCCAAAGTGGGGCCATGACATGGAAGGCCGCATCTGAGTCGTTCGCGAATTCGGCTTCGGGAACGGTACAGGTTTTTTCGAATGACCCGTTTACAAGTTACGGGAACATCTGGTTCAATTATGAG
>DASZMZ010000215.1:0-15070 GCA_035551455.1 Candidatus Sulfopaludibacter sp. | reverse complement strand
TCTATCGCCGCGGCAATGAGCTGATCTATCTGGTGAGCGATCTCGGCGCAACGTTCGGAACCCCCGGCCGTAGCTGGCCTAAAGAGCGAGCCAAAGACAATCTGGAATCCTTCAGCAGCACCAAATTCCTGCGCGGCGTGAAGGAGGGGAAGGTGGATTTCCAGGCCCCCGCGCGTCCAGGGTGGGAATATGCCGTCAATCCCAAAGAGTACATCCGCCGCATCCACCTGGAGCACATCGGCCAGAACATTCCGGTGGCCGACGCCAAGTGGCTCGGCCAGGTGATGTCCCGCCTTTCAATGGCTCAGATTCAAGACGCATTCCGCGCCGCCGGCTATTCGCCCGAAGAAATTGCCGCCTTCTCCAAGCTGGTGGAAGACCGCATCATCGTGCTTACGGATTTGTAACTTCCGGCTCCTCGCGGAAACTCAGTTCGTGCAGTTCCGCGTACAGCCCGCCGTTGCGCATGAGTTCGTCGTGCGACCCCTGCTCCACAATCGTGCCCCCGTCCACCACGAAGATTACTTCCGCATTGCGGATGGTGGACAGGCGGTGCGCAATCACAATCGAAGTCTTGCCCTGCATCAGCCGGTCCAGCGCATCGAACACCAGTTTCTCCGACGACGCGTCCAGCCCGGAACTGGGCTCGTCCAGAATCAGGATCGGACTGTTGCGGATCACCGCGCGGGCAATCGCGATCCGCTGCCGCTGTCCACCCGAAAGCGTCACGCCGCGCTCGCCCACAATCGTGTCGTACCCTTGCGGCATCCTCTCGATAAACTCACTGGCATTAGCCATCTCCGCGGCCTTGAGGATCTCGTCCCGGCTGGCCCCCGGCCGTCCATACGCGATGTTCTTCCAAATGGATCCGTGGAAGAGCAGCGTCTCCTGCAGCACAAAGCTCATCTGCCGCCGCAGCGATTTCTGCGTGAAGCTCCGCACGTCCTGCCCGTCGATCCGCACCACCCCGGACGTGGGATCGTAGAACCGCGGAATCATGCTTACGATCGTGGTCTTGCCCGCGCCCGTGCGTCCCACCAGCGCCGCCGTGTGGCCCGGTTCGATGCGCAGAGTGATGTCCTTCAGCACCGGCGTCTCCGGCGAGTACGAGAAGGATACGTGATCGAATTCCACCAGGCCTTTAAACGGCGGCGCCGGACGCGCGCCCGGCAGGTCGGCGACTTCGCGCACCGTATCCAGCACCTCGCGGATGCGCTCGTAACCCACCGTAGCCTTGGAATAGGCATCCGTCATCTTCGACAGTTCCTGCATGGGCTTATACATCTTGGTGAGATACAGAATGAAGATGATCAGGTCGCCCGCTGAGAGCCGCCCCTGCAGCACCATGCGCGCCCCGAACCACAACACGATGCTGGTCCCGGCGGCCACAATGATCTCTACCAGCGGCGAAAGTTTCGCCTTCAGCGACCGCGCCCGCAGCGCGATCTCCACGCTCTCCAGGCTCTCTTCCTCCAGGCGGCGTTGCTCGTAATCCTCACGGGCGAATGCCTTCACTACGCGGATGGAAGTCAGTACTTCCTGAATCACGGAAACAATTTCGCCTTCCTTCTTGCGCACCTCCCGCGCCGCCTTCTTGATGCGCCGTGTGTACGAATAAACTACCGCGAACAACGGAGGCGCTACCGAAAGGGCAATCAGCGTGAATTGCCAGTTCATGTAGAACATCACGCCCACCATGCCCACCAGCGTCATCACATTGATGAGCGCGCCCAGCACTCCCGACGCGATGAAACTCTGCACCGCGTCGATATCGCTGGTCACCCGGCTGATCAGGTCGCCCGTCTGGCTCTGGTCGTGATAGGAAAGCGATAGCCGCTGCACGTGAGCGTACACAGCCAGCCGCATGTCATGCATCACCCATTGGCCCACGCTGGTGGTCAAATACTTCTCGGTGTAGGAACAAATTGCTCCCACAATGGCGATCGCCAGGGAAGCTATGGCAGCGAAGCGGAGAACGGTCAGAGGATCGGTTCCGGCGACGGAGAAGATTAAGCGGTTCAGCCAGCCATGGACATTGGGCGCGTGCGCCTTCAGCACGTTGTCGAAGACCACCTTCAAGGTCCACGGCTGCAGCAGGTCTGCAATGGTTTCACCGATCACCGCCACCAGGCCCAAAGTCAGCGCCTTGATGTGCGGCCGCAGGAGCGTTTTCCAAGAGGTGGTAGAGTTCATTACTTCCGGTGCAGCAGATCAGGTAAAAACTCTCGCAGTACATCGAACCCGGAGGAGACTCCCATCGTGACTCCGAAACTGGCAACCGCGCCCATCTTCGTCCGGGAATCATGCGGCTGCCACGCTCGCGAGATGGCCGCTCCCGCCCCCACTGCAATCAGCTTCGCAATCGCGATATGCCGCGTTCCATCCTCATGCCGCGCCAGCACGGAGCTCTCCAGGGCGTAGCGCACGCGGCTCTTCGTCGAAGGTCCCGGTCCCAACCGCAGGTACCGGTCATCCTCGTGCAGCGCGCTGGAGGTTCCATACATTATGGTGGCGGTCACAATATGCTGGGCGTAACCGCTGGCGAATCTCTTGGCGTAACCTTGGCCGCCTTCGCCCCACTGGGAAGGACGGTCCCGCAACTGTCCCCATCCCGCGCCCGCCCCCGTTCGCAAGAATGAAACCGGACTCACCAAGCCCTTCAGATAGTTGTTCAGCCGGTCATGCGCCGTCATTTTGACGTAAGGCCGGGGAGCCGGCACAGGAATGCTTCGATTCGCATCTTGTGTCTGCGCCCACAAACCGCCCGTCGCAAAAAGCGCCACGGCTAGGGTTGTCTTCACACCAGGTCTCCCATCGTAAACACGCCTGCAATGGCAATGCCAATACCGCACCGTGTAATGTGCTTGCCGTCACGCAGGCTCGCTGGGGCTGGCAAGGCGAGTGCAGATCACGCACTCGATGAAACCGCCAGTCGTTCTTCTCCTTTGTGCTTTCGCGTCCGGCTTGTGGTGCCAAACGCAGACGCCGCCGCCACCACCGCCGCCCAATGCAGAGAGGTCCAGCGAACCGCACTCCGCCATTGCCGTAAAGCCCGGCGGGGAGGTGATCAAGCAGAAAGATATATGGAATGAGACCGGCATCTTCCATCCCTTCGTCCGCATGCCCAAATACATTTGGCAGGATCAGAAGGCTATCTGGACCAGTCCCTTCCACACCAAAAAGAAGGACATCAAGTTCTGGGCCATCTTCGGCGGCGCCACGGCTGCGTTCATCGCCACCGATAAGTCCCTCGACCGCCAGTTGCCGAATTCTTCCAGTCAAATTTCGGTCAGCAATTGGGGCTCGCGCCTCGGCGCGGCGTACACACTCATTCCCGTCAGCGCCGGTTTCTATTTCATCGGCACGGCCGATCATGCCGATCGTTTCCGCGAAACCGGCTTGCTCTGTTTCGAAGCCCTGATCGACAGCAACATCACCGTGGCCGCTGTGAAGATGGTGGCCGATCGCGCGCGTCCCACGGAGAGCGATGGCAAAGGCCACTTTGAAGACAGCCCCAACGGACGCTGGAACTCCAGCTTTCCTTCAGGCCACGCCATCAACACCTGGGCCATGGCGTCGATCATCGCGCACCAGTATCCGCACCCGCGCTATGTCCCTGTGATCGTGTACGCCCTCGCCACCACGGTGGTGGCCGCGCGCGTCGGCGCCCGCCAGCACTTTCCCGGTGACGTTGTCGCCGGCTCCGCTTTGGGCTGGTTCATCGGCGATTACGTCTACGGCAAACGCCACAACACCGACCTCGACCCGAAGCAAAGCGCCGCCCAGAAGATCCTAGACCACGTCCACCTGGGCTTCTCGATGGAGTAGGATAGACGATCGTCTTTCGTCGTCTGTCCAACCCGGCGCAGCCGGGCTTTAGTAGCCTATTTGCGAGCCGGATACGGGTGGTCGGAGCCCTTGGCTTCCCACCACAGAATCCGATTCAGCGTCTCCGGCGGTGCATCGTCGATATCCTTAAAATTCATCTTCATGGATTCTTTCGCCGCCCACAGCCGCTCTCCCGCCAGCGCCTTCAAGGGCGGATTCATCTCGTCGGGCGCCACACTGGGGACCAGGTGCTGATACGGCTTCACATCCGCCTCCGCCGTGAACACGCTCGTCATTGCCCGCGCCGCTACCAGGAAGCGCGTCCGCTGCGGAATCCGGAAGATCTCCTGGATCGTCCGAATCATGCTCGTGTGGTTATAGTTGTTCGAATCCACCGCGTTGCGCCGCACATACGGCCCAATCGCCAGCGCCACAGTGCGATGTCCGTCCACGTGATCGACCCCGTTCTGTGCGTCGTCCTCCACCACCAGAATCAGGCTCTTCGACCAGAAGCGGCTCTTCGAAATTCCTTCTACAATCCGCCCCAGAGCCAGATCGTTGTCCGCCACCATCGCCGCCGGCTTCGGCACCGTGGGACGCGTCCCATTCGTGTGATCCTGATTCAGCGTCAGGATGCTCAGGTTTGCCAGCTTCCCACTGGCCTCGTGCTCCGCCAACTCGCGCAGAAATTCCTCGGCCCGAATCTGGTCGGGAATCGCCAGCGTGCTGTACGGATACCGCTGGCTGCTGTATTTTTGCAGCGCCGGTACGCCGCTCCGCGCGCCCACAGCCGACTGCCACTTGCCTTCCTTATACAGCTTCCAGTAATCGCTCCAGCTCAGGTCGTCTTTCTCGTCCATGTCCTGAGCGATGCGCTTCTCCGGATCCCACTTGGCCGCCAGTTGGAACTCGCCGTATATGCGAACGTCGAGCGGCTTAGTCGCCGCCTGCCAGAAGAAACCCGTGGGCGCCACCACCAGCGCGTCCGACATATTCCACGCATAGCCGCGAGGTGACGAAGCGAACGCCCGCTCCGTATAGTCGCTCACGAAACCCTGCTCCAACCACTGATGTCCGTCGAAGCTGATGGCTCCGCCCGCGTAGAAATTATCCAGCACCACGTACCGTTCGGCGAGAGCATGGTGATTCGGCGTAATGTCTTTTCCGTACATCACCAGCTTCGGATCGCCATTCGCCTTCGCGATGTCGCCGAACACCTGGTCGTACGTCCGATTCTCTTTCACAATCAGGAAGACATGCTCGATCCCCAGCGAGGGCAGATTCTTGATGCCGCCCGCCGCCTCGTACACCGGCATGTTGGCCGCGCGCACTTCCCGCGTCCCCGACTCCACCTGCAGCGGCGTCAGGGCCGGAATCATCTCCAGCGAGCCCTTGTACTGCGTCGAGTTGAAGGTGCCGCGATTGTTCGCCGTGTCACCCACGCCTTTGATATTCAGCACGCGCAGCGCACCCGCCGCGTCAATCGCAATCGCCGATGGGAACCACGCGGTCGGCACCGCCCCCACCGCTTTCCAGTTCTCACCCGACGCCTTCAAGACCGCGATGGCGTTATTTCCGCCGCATGCCACAAATAGCGTCTTGCCCTCCGGCGCGAATACCGACGAACTCGGCTGGCTTCCCAGCGCGGCATCCGGAAACGCCGGCACCTTCACATCTTTCCGCGCCAGTGTCGCCGTGTCCAAAATCGAAACCGTATCCGAGTGGCTGTTCGATACCGCCAACAACTTCTCATCGGGACTCAGCGCCAGATCGGACGGCGCCAACCCCACCGCCACCTCCTTCGCCTCCAGCGTCCGCGCGTCGATCACACTCAGCGTGCCCGAGCTCGACGACCCGGTCACCGGATCCGTCACGATTTCCGATCCCGCCGAAGGCGCCACCGTATCGCCCGCCTTGGGGCGCCGCCCCCCGCGATTGCTCACGTAAATTCGGCCTCGTTCCTTGGAGACGACCACGCCGAACGGCGCCATCCCCACTTCCACTTCCTTTATGATCTCGTGCGTCTCCGTATCGATCACCGCCAGGCTGTTGCTCCGGCTGAAGGCCACGTAGGCCCGCCTTCCGTCCGCCGAAAACGCAATCCCCACCGGAACCGGATGGCCCTTCAGCTCGATCCGGCTGGTCGCTCCCGGCATGCCCAGTTCCGACATCTGCACAATGAAAATGCTGTCCGGACCGTTGCGCGTCGCCTCACTGGCCCACAGTTCCCGATTACCCGGCTGGAACGCGATGCCCGCGTACGATGTCGCTTTCGACGCCACTTCGGCCAGCTTGCTCCCCGTGGACCCATCCATCAGCAGAATGCTGCGCGTGTTCAACACCGCCAGCACCCGCTTCTGCGAATCGAAGGCCATATCCACCGGACGCCCGGGGATCACAGTCTGCTCGCCCCAGGGACGCAGCATTTGATTCGTCGGCAAAAGGAAGAAGCCGGCTGCCTGTTTGCCGAGCGGCGTCGTGCTCTTCATTACGGAGAACACGCCTGTCTGCTGGGCCACCAAAGCAGCGCCGGCCAGCAGGACTGCCAGAACAATGGATTTGCGCATGAACCATTAGCTTATCTCCATCACGCTACAATAAAGTAAACATGCGGTTATTTTCCGGCCTGTTGGTCCTCTTCTGCGTGAGCCTTGCCTGGGCGCAGCCACCCGAGGATCCCGAAATCGCCCGCGCTCGCCTTGAAATCACGCGCATCGATAGTTTGGTCAAGATGGGCGCTCTTCCCCCCGTGCAGCTTGAGAAGGCCAAGACCGCGCTCGCCGATGCGCAGGATGGCGCTTTGCTCCACGCCAATATCGCCCAGCAGGACCTCACCGAACAGCAAGCCGACGATATGGTGGCCGCCGCCGATCGCCGCTTTGAGCGCCGCAAACAGGCCTTCGACGAGGCCAAACAAATGGTCGACTCCGGCATTGCCGCGTCGCTCTCGCTGAGCACGTATCTACAGAATCTCGACTTCGCCCGCCGCGAGTGCGAACTCGCCGAAACCCGTGCCCGCCTCGCCCGCGAGCTCAACGATATGGCCCGTACGGAGCTGCTTGTCCCAACCGAACCGCACACTCAGCTCGAAGGCCGTTTCGATGGCAACGGCATCTTCAATCCGCAGATATTTCAACGCGTGGAATCGGCCTTCGAAGCCCACTTCGGCCATCCCCTTCCGGTCAGCGCAAACGGCGAGACCGCCGTCCATCGCGCGCTCGGCTTCGACCACCGGGGCAGGGTAGACGTCGCCCTCCGTCCCGACCAGCCCGAAGGCTCCTGGCTCCTCCACTACCTCACCGCCAACCACATCCCCTTCTTCGCCTTCCGCCAGGCCGTCCCCGGCAAATCCACCGGAGCCCACATCCACCTAGGCCCCGTCAGTACCCGCCTCTAACGCCGCGCCATCTCAGTTCCGTGTAAAATGATGCCGTGCTCAGCCTCCATCGATTTCGGCCGGGAGACATGGTGAGAGTCGAAACGGCCCCAATCCATCTCGATTCACCAAACCTCGATCTTAGGAAAGATGCGCGGTACCGTATGCTGTGCCTCGGAAAAGTCTGCCGTGTTCTGTATGTCGGCAACGATGGCCGGCCACAGATAGATGCTTCGGAACACGTCTGCCCGCACACGCCCGGACTCCTGGGCTGTTCGCTCTCCTTTGATCCGCAATGCTTAACTTTCGTTAAGTACGGCGGCCCCTTTGAAATGCCGTATTGGAATACTTAGAGCTTTTCCAACCCGTGACGTTTCTAAGCAACACCGTGGTAAACGGCGGCAGCCTGAATGTAAGCCTGGGCGATCGGAATCTCGACGTCATCGCGCCAGCCGTTATTGCGCCAGTAACTCGCCGGATGCTTTAGCCACCCAACCAATACTGGGCCAGCCGGGAGTTCATACAACCACATTTGCCGCGTCACGCCATTCACCGTAACTCCATCCACCTCACGACCTCCCTCCAAACTGTTCCAGACTCGTTTGACAAAGACAAGACTCAGATGTGGCCGACACAGTTCAGCCGACGACAACTCTCGAATGTAGACCTTGTGGGCCATGAGCATTTGTTCCGGCGTTGGCTCCTCATCTGATTTGCGCATCGGAACGTGTACATAGTTGTTGAAGGCGATCTTCTCGAATACCGTCCTCACGTCTGACGCTCCGATCTCCTTCCTTCCGGATATCGCTTTCACGACCCCGGCGTACATTTGCGTGTGAAGCTGGCTTGGACCGCTCTCATCCGCCGTTCCCGTATGACCACCAGCAACTACTGAGCCGATCTGGCCGCATGTGGTATCCCCAAGCGTCCCTTCTTTGGCGCCACGGCACCACGCGCCCCAAGAGTACGGCTCTTGGTCGCCTTCAGAGGCCCAGTAGGAATCACCGTGCGCGACGATGCGAAGTTTTTGCGATTCATACTTCGAGCCAACCCACGGCCGAATCACATACGGCTGATGTTCTACACCGGGGATCGTGAAACCGATTATTGTTTCATCCATAACTACTCCTTTTCGGCTGACCAAAATACTGTAACAGAGTTGAATCCTGGTCTTACCTGTCGCTAGGACTTTCGTGGCGCGAATGCATTGCTCACTGATCTTGTGCTGATTGGTCACCCGGCGAAAACGAAATGCCACATCGCGTACATGTCGGCGCGTATCGAATGATCTCGAATCCGCAAACCGAACACGTCTTCATCATCTCCTTTCCTTTTGGTGTCTCCGGGAGAGAAACGTTATCCTCCGCAAAGATGAATCCGCAAAAACGACATTTTCGCGCCTCAAGCTTTACCTCCTCGGCGCAGTCGGGGCATTTCTTGGTGGTTTGCGGGGGCCTGAAAGACAAACCGCACTTCGGGCATTCTGGTGCGTTCACGCTTACTGGTGCGTGACACTTGGGGCAGCGATAACTGCCATTCAAGTTGCGACCGCTCTCTGCCGACACTTCTCCCTGGCATTTCGGGCAGCGAGTAGCCTTTGCTGGAATTTGGCTCTGGCAGTGGTGACAGACTTTCGTATCACCGGCCATAAACGAGAGCGCGAGACCTATTGGTCCCAACAGTACGCCTAGTCCGAACCATAGACAACCGTTCGCACCGCGGTTGTTCGCGACGACCGCCGCGAAGAAGCCGCACACAACCCAAAGCAGTACAAATATTTCCATAACTTTCTATAATCGGCAACGCGGAATAAGAACGGTATCACTGGATGTGGCTCGGTGTCTAGCAATTAGACTGTGGCGATCTTACCTTCGACTGTGTCGCGATCGGAGTTTGCTACTGTAAGTGCTCGGTGCGCGGACTTTTCGCGAATCGCACTCAACGGCGCTGAGCGTGTTCCCCCAAAAGAAAAATCCATCAAATCTCTCCGGCAACTCGCGCCCTGACCGAGTTGCCAAGCGCCTCCGTGTCTTCCTCCGCGCCTCGGCTTCTCGGCGGTGAAAGTCCATCTCACGCTGACCTTCATCTCCCGATCAGAACGAAAGCCCCCCAATAATACGGCAGATCCTTCCCGTATCGGCCGCGGACCGTCTCCCGCTCCTGCAATTGCGCCTGCCGCAAGGCCTCGTGCTTATCCAAGCCGGCCAACCACTTCTGATAGAACAGCGTCATCAGTTCCTGCGTCTCCTGGTCCGGCACCGACCACATACTCATCAGCACCGCTTCCGCTCCCGCCTCCTGCAAGCCTCGCGGCAAGCCGAAAACACCCTCGCCATTCTTCTGCTCGCCCAGTCCCGTCTCGCAGGCGCTCAGCACCACCAGTTCCGTGCCGGAGAGGTCGAGTTGCGCCGCCTGGTACGCCGTCAGAATTCCATCGTCGAGTCCAGCAGTCCGCGGCGCACCCGACCGCGCCCGGTCCGCTCCCGCAAAGAAGAGTCCCGACCGCAGCATGGGCTCCTCGATACCCGAAACCGCCTCGCCCATCTTCTGTTTCGCCGCCGACGCCGGGGCATCCGGCAGAAAGAAGCCATGCGTCGCCACGTGCAAGACGCGCGGACGATGCACTCCGTCCAGCACTTCCTCCAGCGCCCGTTCGCGCGTGTACGGCGCCACCTGCCAGCCCGCCGATTTCAGCGCTTCCGCCACCGCGTCCACTTCTAATTGTGTCGATGGCAGCGGCGGCAGCGCTGCGCCCCCGATGCCTCGAGTCGCCGGTCCGGATGCTGCGAGCCCCGCCGCTCGCGACGCTCCGCCCTCTTTCAACGCGGCCACCGCAGCCCTGTGCTGCGCCTCCGTCATCGCGAATAGAGGATTGCCGATCACCACCGCGGTCTTCGCCTCCGGCCCGCTCGCCGGACGCAGCAGATCCTTCGTGCTGTTGACCGGCCGCAGGTCGTACCGCTCCAGCAGCAATTTGCCGTCGGTGTCGCGCATCAGGCCCATCGGCATCTGATTCAACATGCCGTCCGCCGAGACGTAGACTCGCTTCGCGCCGCCCAGCGCCGTCTCCACCGGCTTCCAGAACGCCGCGTACGCCCCATCCCCCGGAGCCTGTTGCGACGCTCCCAGAGCGATGCCGCGTGTCTTCGCCGTCTCCGCGCGGAAACTCGCCAGTGCCGACGCCTCCACCTTGCTCGCGTCCCCCAGAATCACTATCTTCGGCGACGCAATCGCGGGCGTCACCACCAGCGCCGCGTAGTAATTCGCGCCCGTCCACGATTTTCCCGAGTGCGCCCGGAACCGCACGTACTCCACCGCCGCCTCGCCCGGCTGTAGCGCTTTCCGCACGTCCTGCCACGTGGCCTGCGCCAGAGTCTTCTCCCCGGCCACCGCCCCGCTGCGCCGCACCAGTTCCTTCTCGATGGCGTTGCACTCCTGCTCCAGCGCGTCCAAATTCTTCCCCGACGACGACGCGGCCGCCAGTTCCCCCTTCTTCGCCGTCAGCCGGTCGTAGAGCGCTACCGCCGCCGGATCCTTGCCGTTCAGAATCCGGGCGCGCATTGCCGCCGCGCTGTTGGCAATCAGCCCCTTCTCCCACAACAGCGCGTCGTACATCTTCCCCGCCAGCGACGGATCCCGATCCCGGTACGTCGCCACGAAGCTGAAGTACAGCGGGAAAGCGCCCGGTACCGTGCCTAGAAATCGCAGCCGCTGGCTCTCGCTCATGTATGCGAAGCTCGATTGGAATTCCCCGGCCAGGCTCGCCACGTGACGGTCAAACAGGGGAGCCGCCTTGTCCGGCCGGTTCCAGCCGAAATACGTCACCGCCAGGTTCAAGACGCACTCCCGCGTATCCGGATGGTGCGGCCCCAGCGTGGTTTCCAGAATGGCCAGCGCGCGCAACTCCAGCGGTTCGGCATCCGCGTACCGGCCCTGGTCCCGCAGCATCGCACCGAGGTCTATCAGCCTGCGCGCTACGTCGGGATGCTTCGCGCCGTATGCCTTTTCCTCAATCGCCAGCGCGCGGCGCAGCAGCGGTTCCTCCTCCGCGAATCGGCCCGCCGCGCCGTACATCGCGGCCAATTGGCTCAAGTCCGCGGCCACGTCCGGCGCATCCGGCCCCAACACCTTTTCGTGGATCGCCAGCGCCTGCCGCAAGAGTGGATCGGCGGCCGCGAACTTCACCTGCTCCACGTACATGGCCGCCAGGCTGCTCATCATGCGCGCCACCTGCGGATGCTCCGGGCCAAGCGCCTTCAAGTTACTCGAAATCGCCCGGCGGTACAGCGTTTCCGCCTCGCCATACTGGCCCTCCGTTCTCAGCAGCGTCGCCAGATTGCTCAAGCTCAGCGCCACCGCGGGATGCGCCGGACCCAGCGCCTTCTCGTTGATCTCCAGCGCCCGCCGGAAAATCGGTTCCGCCGCCGCGTTCCGTCCCTCCGCCATGTACAGCGCCGCCACGTTGCCCAAGTCCACCGCCACCGTCGGATGGTCCTTGCCCAGCACCTTCACGTCGATCGCCAGCGCCCGCATGGCCACCGGCTCTTCTTCCGCGAACTTCATCTGCCGATGGAGAATCTCCGCGAGATTGTTTAAGTCGATCGCCAGATCGCCATTTTCCGGACCCAGCGCCCGTTCGTCGATGGCCAGCGCGCGCCGGTGCAGCGCCTCCGCCTCGCCATACCGCTGCTCCGCCTCGTATACCAGCGCCAGATGGCCCGCGCACGTTGCCACTTCGGGACTGTTCGGTCCCACCGCCCGTTCATACGACGCCAGCGACCGCGTCAGAGCGTCGCGCGCTTCGGCCAGTCGATTCAGCTTGAACAGCACCTGGCCCACCTTCATTTGGGAACCGGCCAGCCGCTTGTCCGAAGGACGGAAGGTCGCCTCGGCCACCCGCAGCGCTTCCTGTGCCGCCGGGAGCGCTTCCGCATATTTCCCGGCGCTATAGAGTTGTACCGTCGTGTTGGTGAGCTGAGTCCAGCGCGCTTCCTGCGCCGTCGCCGGAATCACCGCGGCGATGCACAGCCACGCCAGAATGAAGAACCGCCTCCGACCCTCCACGTCAAACCACCTTACGGTGATCTTACGCCTGTTCGGGATGCGCCGCCAGATATCGTTCGCGGCAAACTCTCACGCAGTCGCGAGCCTCACGCGGACCCTTCCAGCCGCGCATTTCCGTGTGCTTGCCTTCCAGCTCTTTGTAAATCGCGAAGAAGTGCTCGATTTCACGCAGTTTGTGCGGGAATACCTGGTCGATGGTATGCATCTGGTCATAGCGCGGATTGCGATTGGGCACCGCCAGGATCTTCTGGTCCGGGTCGTCCTGATCCACCATCTCCAGCATGCCGACCGGACGCACCGCAATCATGACGCCCGTGAAGCTCGGCTCGTCCACCATCACCAGCACGTCCAGCGGGTCGTCGTCCTCTGCCAGCGTGCCGGGAATGAAGCCGTAATCGCCTGGATAATGCAGCGGTGAATACAGTGCCCGATCCAACCGGAACACACCGAGCGCGCCGTCGTACTCATATTTGTTGCTGGAATTCTTGGGGATTTCCACGATCATCCGGACAATTTCGGGTGCGTCCGGACCGGGTTCCAAATCGTACAGTCGCGTTTCCACTTAGCTATGGTAGCAGCGACCGGGCGCCCTAAACCGAAACGCCTACTTTGCCCGGAGCCGTTTCCCGAGCGCGGCCAGTTCCGCCATCATCGCCTTGCGCGCCTCGGCGAATCCTGCCGTCTGCGGCGTCCCCCGCTTCAGGTAATCCAGCACCAGGGCCTCCGCCGCCACGTATTCAGCGGCAGCTTGCGCCACATCGGCGGCAATCTCCAGCGGTATTGTGGCCACGCCGTTGCAATCCGCATGCAGCAAATCGCCTGGCTGAATCGTCAGCCCGCCCACCCGCACCGTCGGGTGAAGGTCCACGATATGGCTGTATCCGTGTGAACAAATCGCGCCGTTGCTGAAGGCGGAAAAGCCGATGCGGCGTACCTGATCCAGGTCCCGCGCCGCCCCGCTCGTTACCAGCCCAACCGCTCCGAACGACTGATACGTGGTACACATGATTTCGCCGAAAGTGGCCGCCACCGGTGCGTCGTCCAGATCCTGAAACACCACCACCGGCGGACCCGGCAGTTCGCCGAAGCGCGATACCTGCTCGTCCAGCGAGCCGTAGACGTCGCCCTGCCGCTTGGGCTCGGCGCACCGCATGGTCGCCGTGGCGGCGTACCCCACTACCGGCGCCATTTCCGGAAAACAGGCCCGTATACGGCCGTCCATGTACCCCGCCGTGCGCGGCCGGATCTCGAAAAGTTCAATCGTATTGCAGATCGTGGGCGTGTCGTACTGCCCCAGCAGCTTCAGATCGATCATGAAGCGCCTATTTTAACGCGGCTGCCCAATCCGCCGTCCACAATGCAAAAAGATTTAAAAATGGTTCCAATTTATTGACAGACCTCGGCCTGCCGTGTAACCTACATGAAAAGTATCGAGAGCTAAAACCTCCCACGTTTGTTGGTTTGGGCCATTTCGGAGTTGGTTTAAACAGAGGGGGAACAAATACGTGCGAACACTTCTACGTGTGTGCGCAGCCGCGTTGTTGATCAGCTCGGCCCTGCTGGCTCAGAACTCGTCCTTGAACGGGACAGTCATTGACCCATCGGGTGCCGTAATTCCAAGCGCATTACTAACGCTGTCAAACGAGCAAACTGGAATCCAGCGTGTCGCCAAGTCCGACGCGCAGGGCCGTTACGCCTTCGACAGCCTCACGCCCGGTAGCTACAGACTCGCGGCGAAAGCAGCAGGCTTCGCCGACACCGTTCTCAACAAGATCGAAATTCTGGTGAATCAGCCGGCCACTCTCTCCGTAAAATTCGAGAAAGTGGGAACCGCTACCGAAACCATCTCGGTAGAAGCCGGAAGCACACAGATCAATACCGTCGACGCCACACTGGGCAACGCCATTGAAAGCCACCAGATTGTCGAGTTGCCGTCCTACGCCCGCAACGTAGCCGCGCTCCTCACCTTTCAGCCGGGCGTCAATCAGAGCGGCAATGTGAACGGCGGCAAGAGCGACCAGGGGAACATCACTCTGGACGGCGCCGACGTCAATAACCAGAACAGCCGCTCCGCCATGAGCAGCGTCTTGAACGTGACCATCGACTCGGTGCAGGAATTCCGCGTGACCACCACCAACGGCAACGCCGATGAAGGCCGCACCTCCGGTGCCCAGATCACCCTGGTCACCAAGAGCGGCACCAACCAGCTGCACGGTTCGCTCTACGAATACCGTCGCGGTACCGAAACCGCCGCCAACAGCTTCTTCAACAACCTTTCGGGCTTGCCCAGACCCGCCCTGCTCATCAACATCTTCGGCGGTTCGGCCGGCGGACCCATCAAGAAAAACAAGATTTTCTTCTTCATCAACTACGAAGGCCGCCGCGACGCCAGCGCGAATTCGGCGCTCCGTTCCGTGCCCTCGCCGCTGTTCAGCCAGGGCATCGTGCAGTATAAGAACACCGCCGGCGCCGTCACCACTTTGACTCCCACCCAGATCGCCGCCATCGACGGAGCCCACATCGGCGTCGACCCGGCCGTTCTGGCCATGTTCAAACTCTACCCGGCCGGTAACGATTTCACCCAGGGCGATGGGCTGAACATCATCGGCTACCGCTTCAATTCGCCCGCGCACAACGTGCAAAACACGTACATCACGCGCTTCGACTGGGCCATTGACGATGCCGGTAAGCACACCGTTTTCTTCCGCGGTCAGTTGCAGAATTATTGGAATAACGGCTCGCCGCAGTTCCCGGGACAGGATCCTTCTTCCGTAGGCCTGGATAACAGCAAAGGCATCGCCT